>CALKIA010000261.1 GCA_937988705.1 uncultured Chloroflexota bacterium
GGAGGGAGTAGCTGATTATCCGCCAAACGTTTGCGCCGCCACCAGCAGACTCTGCACCCGTTCCGGATCAACCGCTTGCTGCTGATAGTGGGCCGCCAGCGCCGCATAGCCCGCCGCCGACTCGGGTTGGATGTGAATCGCGTACTCGCTGAGCGGCAGCGCGCGATCGCCGCGTCCCTGCTGACCGAGCACCTCGGCCAAACTGCGCAGGACACGCGCGGCAACCGGCGGTACCGCCTGATATTCGTATAACGCCCGCCGGTAGAACCACGCCGCCTGATTGAGATCACCGCGCCCGTGGGCGAGATCCCCGCGCAGTAGTTGACCCTGCGCTTGCAGCGGTAGGTATTGTTCCAGCCACGCGATTTGCGCTTCGGCGGCTTGGAAGTCTTTCTGCTCGATGAGCCGCACAGCTCGATCAACCGAGCGGCGCACCCACCAGCGCACCGCCTGCCAACAGAGGTACAGCACGCCCAGCGGATACAGCCCTGCGCCAATTCCCCCGCTCAGCCCGGTGAGCGTCCACAGAGTGGACACGGGCAGGTACAGCACCAGACCGATCACCAGCGCCACAATCAACCGGTAGGCGAGCAGCAGGGTGTAATCTTCAATCGCTATGCTCCGCCGCGCGGGAAGATAACCACGCCAGCGTACAGCGACCGGCAGCACCAAACCGATCAATGGGAGCGCCGCCGCGAGCAGCGTATAGCCATCCTGGCGGTGGAACTGCCCCCAGGTGTAAATGAGTACTGCCCCCAGGATCAGGAGCACAAACAGCGGCGGCCAGAGGCGGTACAGCCCACCACCCACTTGCAGCGTGACCAGATCCGGCACATCGAAGCGCGCCGCCCACACCAACCGCTGCGTGACCCGGGCGCGTTGCCCCGCGCCCGGTCGGATCAGCGTGAGCAGCAGCAGCCCACTGAGTGCGATGATCCA
Organism: uncultured Chloroflexota bacterium; assembly: GCA_937988705.1. Taxonomy (GTDB): domain Bacteria; phylum Chloroflexota; class Anaerolineae; order Aggregatilineales; family Phototrophicaceae; genus Flexifilum. Next base: position 940 of record CALKIA010000261.1, read on the forward strand.
CCACCCGTAACGCATGAAGCGCCCGACATCCCGGCGCACTTCGATAAACGGATCGTAGAACGATTGGGTATGCTCGATCCACCAGAAGTTGCCCGAACTATCGATGCTCAGTGCATTCTGATAGCTGTAGGCATTACTGCTGCTCGGCGGTGTGGTGAGGATGCGCCAGCGATTACGCTCCCACTGGTATATGCCGAGGTACGTCGTCATCGTCGGGATGCCGTTCACCAGCAGCAGTTGATCCGGATACATGGCCGGGATACCGAGACTTTTGCGGCTGAAGGTGAGTTGACCCGATAGATTGAGGGTGCCGACGCCCCGCGAGTTCTCGTACACCCAGATCAGTTCGTCTGTGGCGGCGTACAAACGGTTGATGGTGAGGCGCGTCGGCCCGCCGAAGGGTTGCCACGATTGCCCATCATAGCGGAACAGCGCGCCATTATAGGCCAGATAGATCGTGCCATCGGGCGTTTTAACGAGGTCAGCACTGCTGGCATAGATTCCCCCGAGGCTCGAGGCGGGAATCAGCGACGACAGCTGCTGCCGTGACCAATTCGATCCATCAAAGGTGAAGAGGAGGCCGTAGGTGTTGATGATAAACACGCCCAGTGACGAGGCTTCCATATCGTTGACACTGTAGCCCCCCAGCACATTCGCATAGGTGATCCACTGGGTACCGTCGTAGTGCAGCACCGCATTATCGCGCACCGTCCAGAGTTGATCGCCGTCAATGGCGCTGAGCAGGCTGTTGCTGCCGAAATAGGGCGGAGGATTTCCGCCACCGCTGCACGCCGACCACGAACCGTTCTGGTACCGCAGAAACCCGCAGTCGGAACGCGTGCCCACCCACAATCCGCCACCACTGGCGGGCAGGATCTGATACGGGGATTCGCCTTCCGGCAGCGGAATTTCGCGCCAATCGACGCCGTCGAGGGTGTACAACTGCGCTACCGGCCGCAGCGCGACCGCCGCCAATCCCTGCGCGCCGAGCACCACCAGCACCACCAACGCCACACCGATGATTTGCCAACGGCGCACATTCCGGCGCCGCTGTTGACCTTCACGGACCGCTGCGGCAATATCCAAGTGGTCGATCATGCGTTTCCCCTTGTCAAGTTGATCAGTCGGCGGCGGCCAGTCCCGCTGCCAGATGCAGCACGTGCGGATCGCGCAGATAGCGGACAGTCACGAACAGCGCGCACAGAACCATCACCAGCGCCACCACAAACAACACCTCATAGCCGAGTTCCTGCGCGATTGTACCCGCGATGAACGGCGCGGCCAGCGAGACCAGCGCCGAGATGGTGTTGAACAACCCCGCGTAGATCGGGCGCTGTTCGGGCGTCGCATAGGTGATGACCCAGTTCTGATAGCTGATGAACAGGTTACTCAACGTAATGCCGGACAGCAAAAAGCCGACATACAGCGGGAACGGGCCGACAACTGAGGCCAGCAAGGCGCTGATGGGCAGGAAGGCCGCGCCTGCCAGTGCCAGCCGGATGAACAGGACATTGTTCTTCGCGCCCAGCCACGTATAGAGCAGCGCGCCGCTCACGCTGCCGACCGTTTGCAGCGCCAGCAGCGTCGGCACGGCGACGGCGCTGGACATGCCGAGCTGCACGGTGGCAAAGCCGATGTAGAACGGACTCGCCATCGCGAACAGACTGGTGAGCATACGCGTGATGATGATGGCGCGGAACGGCAGATCGGTGCGCAGCACCCGCCCTAAACTCGGCAGGAATTCGCCGAACGACGGCACTTTTTCGACGGCTTTGCCGCTCGGCAGTTCGTGGATGAGCGTCGTCGGGATGATCGACAAGACGAACAGCACGCCCGCCACCCCGAACAACAGCGCGTAATTGTTGGGGAATTCCGGGCCGCCGCTGCCCAGCACCAAGCCGATCAGCGGGGAGATGGCGAGCATCAGCAGCCCCGAGGTCGCGGTCATGATGCCGAACATGCGCGCGCGCCAGCGACCGTCAAGGCTGGAACCGGAGAGATCCGCCCATGGTACGCCGACGATGCCATCACCCACCGCCGTGATCCCGTAGCAGATCAGGAAGGCGATGAGGATCGCTTCCGGTCGCCCCGCGCCCAGCACGACCGTGATGATCGCGAAGATGAACATGACGAAACGCACGGGAATATTCGGCCCCGCGAACCACCACTTCTTGCGTTCAAAGCGCACAATGTAGCGCGCAATGAACAACTGCGGCAGCGTCCAGCCCACGTCGAACAGGCTGGACGAAAAACCGATCAGGATTTCCGAATTCGTCAACCGCCGGATGAAGTCCGGGATCAACGTGCTGGGGCCGAGAATACTCATCGCCAGCGTGAATAGAATGCCATCGGTCAAAAAGAAGACGAAGTTCTTGCGATAAATCTTTTCACGGTATTCGGGCGACAGCCCGTGTGGTTCAATGTGCGTCATGAGAATCCTGAGGTGCGAAAGAATCCTTCTCATTCTGCCGTGTTCTGCTCGCGCTCACAATGACCAGTTGGTACACACGCAACCCTGTCCCCGGCTGGTGCGTATACACAGCAGGATACGTATGGGGGAACTCGGTAATGGCTCAACGCTCATGGATGGACGCACTCACCGACGGGCAAATTCTGCGCGATTGGCTGTCGCTGTTCGGCAGCCTGTGGTTTAGCCTGTTTTACATCACCCTGCTGGCGTTGGGCTACAGCGTCGGCATCGGCCTGTCCCTCATCCTGATCGGCCTGCCGCTCTTGCTGTTCACGCTGGCGGGCACGCGCACGCTCGCGGCCATGGATCGCAAGCTCAACGCCGCGATTCTCGGCATCGAGGATGAGCCAGATACGTGGAATGATGTCGATCCGCGCGGCGCGAACCTCGGCGAACGCTTGGGCATGTACCTCGGCAGCGGCGTGACATGGCGCAGTCTCATTTATCTCGCGCTCAAACTGCCCATCAGCGTCATCGCCTTCACCCTCTCCATGCTGTTCCTCCTGCCGCTGGCCGTCGAAGTGTTGATTCTCGCGCCGCTCACCATCGACATGCGCCTGATCAGCGTGCGCGCGCTGCACTTCAGCGCCCTCAATTTGCACAAGCTCAACACCCTGATCCTGCCCGCGCCCAAAGGCAAGCGCCGACCGAGCCGCCTGGAACTGGTCGAAGAGGAGCCACGCTATGTGCTGGACGATGACGGCGAAATCCACATGGAAAAACGCAAGAGCTAGCCGCGCTTGAAGATTTAAAAAAGGTGAGCGTTCGTTCCGCTGGCCAACGCGTGTGTTACACTTCCCCGAAATGTTGCGCCAGTGCTCAGAAGCTTATCCGAGCGTCTGGACAGTCCACGATAGGGGAAACATGGGACAGTTAGCAGGCAAAGTCGCGGTCATCACCGGCGCGAGCCGTGGTTTAGGGTTGGCGATCGCCCAGACGTATGCGCGTGAGGGCGCAGCGATCGTGATTGCAGCGCGCAGCAGTGCGCAAATCGAGAAGGTCGTCGGCCAATTGCGCGCCAGCGGCGCCCAAGCCAGCGGCCTCCCCTGTGATGTCGGCGATCTCGCGCAGGTGCGGGCGCTGGCCGATCACGCCATCGCCACCTTCGGCCAGATCGACATCTGGGTGAACAACGCGGGGATTGCCAGCGTGTTCGGCCCCACGACCAGCATCCCGGTCGACCGCTTCGAGAGGGTGGTGCACACAAATATCCTCGGCACGTACTATGGTTCGATGGTCGCGCTCGAACATATGCTCCCCCGTAAGTCCGGCAAATTGATCAACCTGCTCGGGCGCGGCGACGACGGCCCGGTGAAATATCAAAACGCCTATGCCTCCAGCAAAATCTGGATCAACAGTTTCACCAAGGCGCTCTCTCAGGAACACAAGACCGATGGGGTCGGCATTTTTGCCTTCAATCCGGGCTTAGTCGATACGGACATGCTGCGCCAGTTGGAAGCAGTCGCCGGTTATGAAGCCAAACTGAAACCCTTGAGCACGGTGATCCGCTGGTGGGCGAATGATGCCGATGTCCCCGCGAATAAAGCCTTATGGCTGGCATCCAGTGCCACCGATGGCAAAACGGGGCTGGTGGTGAAGGTGCTTAATACGCGGGAAGTCATCACCGGCCTGCTGCGTGATGTCGGGCGGCGGCTGACCCGTCAACCGAGGCGTGACGCGACCCTGTCGATTACCAGCATTCCGCCCATTGTCCGCGCGGAATAGCTTCTGCTGCGCCTAGGAGGCAATCCCCTGACCCGCCGTACCGTCTTTGAACTGCTTGCGCTCGTGCCGGTGCTCATCCTCGCGGTGCTGCTCCGCTGCGGTTGGGCGGGCGTCAACTCGTTCGCGGGTGATGAGGCGCGCATCAGCCTGGACGCGCTGCGCATGCGGCAGGAATTGGTCATGGCGGGGCAGCAGTCCTCGGTCAACATTCCGTTTCTGCCGCTCAGCGTGTGGCTGTACGCCATCCCCTATCGCCTGTCGAGCGACCCGCAGGTCGCCACACAGTTCACCGCCGCCCTCAACGTGCTGACGGTGATCGGCGTGTGGGCGCTGGCGCGCAAATGGAGCGCGGCGGCGGGTTGGGTCGCGGCGCTGTTCCTTGCGGCCTCGCCCTATGGCGTGTTCTACGCCCGCTCGATCTGGCAGCCAAATTTGCTGGCACCGCTGGCGACCCTCTGGTTGTGGCTGGCGTATCGCGCCGCGACGCGGAGCGGGCGGGCGCGCTCCATTTCGATTGCGGCCTGCGTGGCGGTCGGCTTGAGCGTGGTGCAGGTGCACTTCGCGGGCGCGGCGCTGATCCTCGGCACAGCCTATCTATTCTTCCGCCTGCGCTGGTATAAGTCGCTCATCCCGGTGATCGGCGGCGGCTCGGTCGCGCTGATCTGCGCGCTGCCCTACCTCTACTACATCACGGTGATTGATCCCGCCGTGCTGACGCGCTTCGGATCGGTGACCGGTGGGCAGGTCGCCTACTCGCTGGACAGCTTCGCCAATCTGACGCGCCTCGCGCTCAACTGGGATTGGGGCTACCTCGGAAAAGGCGATTTCGATACGTATGGGCGCGACCCGTTCGCGCCGCTGCTCGTGGCGCTGCTGCTCGTCAATGGCGCGATTGGTCTGGTGCGGGAGTTGTTTGCCGGGATGCCATTCAGTGCGTCCGGTTTAGTTCACTGGTGGCGCGGACGCGATAAATCGCGTCCCTACAAACCGGATGCTGCTGTAGGGGCGAGGCTTGCCTCGCCCGTTCCAGAGGAAATGGCTCAGCCTGAAAGCGGGAGCAGCAAGTCCCTCCCTTCCATTCGATCTAGACGTGTCCTCGCCGAATGTGTCCTGCTCTTGCTGCTCATCGCCGGGGTGACGTTCATCCGGCACACGTCGCCGGTGCTCATCCACTACCAGTTGATCGCGCTGCCCGCTATTGCGCTGCTGATCGGCGCGGGGATGATCCACACACGCAGCGAAACGCAGCTCCTGACCGCCGCCGTCGCGCTCACGGTCGCGTCGATCTGGACGCTGCAAACCATCAACACGCTGAACTATGCGGCGATCAACCGCCCGCCCAACAGCGCGTTATCGAGTATTCTGCGCGAGTCACGGGAGGCGGCATACGGGTCAGAAGCACCCATCCTCATGTTCACACATGGCGATGCTGCCGCGCTTGATGGGGAAGTCGCCGTGTTCGAGACGCTCTTGTGGGATCAGCCGCACCGTGTACTCAATGGCGATGTGCTGCTGATTCTGCCGCCCACACCGACCACGCTGATCGCCACGCTCGCGCCCTTCCAGATGTGGGAAGAACTCACCGCGGCGGGTCTGGCGCTGGATGTGCGCGAATTCCCGCGCCGCGAAGGGGCGCTGCCTTTCATAACGGCGCGCTATGATGGCGTGAGCGATCCGCAGGGCTTCACGGAAATTCCCCCCGCCTTCTTTGTCGATGGCACGACGCTGATCGGCTGGCGCGCGCGGTGGGTCGGGAACCGCTTCCGCGTTTCGACGCTGTGGGAGGTGGGCGGTGTCCCGACGGATCGCGTCATTCAGCAGTTTCACCATTTGCGCACGGCCGATACGCGTGCGGGCGAGCCGTTCATGGGCTCCGATGTGCCGCTGTCGATGCACACCTGGCGGGCAGGCGACCGCGTGATCGTCATGGCGGATTTCTTCGATGTGCCGCCGGGAGAGGGATATACACTCGACATCGGACACTACACGCTGCCCGATATGCAGCGCATCGAACGGATCGAAGCTGATTCGCTGGTGCGCCTCAATCTCACCGTGCCGCCACCCGAAGGATAGATGACGATGACTCTGATCAACACTTCACGGACGCCCATCTGGATCGCCGATGGACGTAATCCTGATCTCGAACATCCTGTCGTCCTGCTGATTCACGGCGCGGCGGGCACGCGCCTCGACTGGTCGGCGGAGCTGCGCCGTTTACCCAACGCCGGCGTGATCGCCGTTGATCTCCCCGGTCACGGCAAAAGTCCGCTGCCGGGGCGCACATCGATTACCGACTACGCGGCGGACATCGTCGCGCTGCTGGACGCGCTGCATCTCCCGCAGGCGGTGATCGTCGGGCACAGCATGGGCGGCGCCATTGCGCAGACGCTGGCGCTCGATTATGCGGCGCGCGTTCAGGGCATCGCCTTGATCGCTACCGGGGCGAAAATCCCCATCCATCCGGACATTCTCAACTACGCGGTGAGCGATCCAGCGCGGATCGCCCAGTTGATCACCGGATGGTCATGGGTGAGCGGGGCGGACGCGGCCAGCTTGCAGACCAGCACCGCCTCGATTTTGCAGATTCCACCGGCTGTCATGCACGGCGATTTCGTGGCCTGCGCCGGCTTTGACTCACGTCCCCGCCTGCCTGAAATCAATGTGCCAACGCTGGTCATCGGCGCGGAACTGGACCAGATGCTGCCGCCGAAATTCAGCCAGTTCCTGCACGCCAACATCGCCGGATCGAACTTCGTTATGGTCGAAAATGCTGGCCATAAACTGATTCTGGAACAGCCCAAAATCGTCGCGGGGGCGGTACAAAATTGGATCGATCAAATCGCTTGAATCGCTTGAAAAATCGCTGATTTTCGGCTAAAATTAGAACACTTGTTTATAACGAAAAGGCGGTTGTTCTGATGATTACACCCGTACTCCGTGTCCGTGATGTGGAGCGCAGTTTGCGCTTTTACACGCATTTGCTGGGGTTCACTGGCGCGGGCGGATTGCCCGGTGTGGACGGCAAAACGGTGCTGGCAGAGGCGTATCTCGGGGATGCCCGCTTGCTATTCGCCCGCCGTGCCTCGCTTTCTACGCTGACCGTCTGCCGCTCCGAACTCTACATCACGCTCAACGACGGAATCGACGAATTGTATCGCCGCCTGCGCACCCACGATGTGCCGCTGTGTGCCGAAATGCACGAGGAAATCTGGGGAGAGCGCGCCTTCACCATCACCGATCTCGATGGCAACCGTGTGACGTTCGCGCAGGCGATCAACTACGCAGAAGTCCCCGTCGAATTGGCGCAGACGGCGTAATCAGCCGCACCCCAACCGAATGCGGCCAGGCCGATATGAGGTTACTGGAATCAAAAAGGCAGCCGACTCTGGACGAAGTACGGGCTGCCTTTTTGCTGTAG
>CALKIA010000262.1 GCA_937988705.1 uncultured Chloroflexota bacterium
CTATGCGTGGGGTGACGAATTTGATGTGGGGCGCTGCAACACGCGGGAGAGCACCCGAAAACAGGCGACCCCTGTGTGGCAGTACCCACAGGGGATAAGTCCGTTTGGCGTGCTCGATATGTGTGGCAACGTCTGGGAATGGTGCGATGATTTATTCGAAATTGATGGGCAAGCCTATGCCTACGCCCGTGGTGGCGCGTGGACGAGCTATCAGCATGAGGCGCGCGTCACATTTCAGGCAGGCTTTCCCACCCATGATTGGAACTATGATCGCGGCTTTCGCATCGTGGCGATGATGCCTTAAACGTGAATGATCTCCTGTAACCGCGCGACGAACGTCTGCGGGTTCAGCGGCTTCGGGAAATACCCATCAAAACCGGCACGAATGGCGCTTTCGGCCACATCAGTCGCATGGTAGGCGGTGATGGCGATGATCGGAATATGGGCGGTGCGCGCTTCCGAGCGGACGGCACTCAGGGTTTGCCAGCCATCGCGGATGGGCATGGCGAGATCGGTGACAATGCAGGTCGGCTCAATGGTGTTAAGCATTTCGAGACACTGGTCGCCGTTGTGCGCCACGAACACTTCAATGCCGTAGTGCCGCAGCATATACGAGACGACCTGCTGATCGTCATAGGTATCTTCGACAACGATGATTTTCCAGTCAGTAGTATTCATTGAGTGCTTTAGTTCCTTTGTTGGGCTGTGCGGTTAATGACTTCTTCGATATCAGTGACAAACTGGGTGATGTCAAATGGTTTGGAGATATAGCCATCAAAGCCAGCCGCCAGAATTTCTTCCCGGTCGCTGAGCATGGCATAGGCGGTCACGGCGATAATCGGGATGTGGCGGGTAGCCGGGTTTTCGCGCAGGCGGCGGTACATGGTCCAACCGTCCATCGTCGGCATGCGAATATCGAGGAGAATCACGTTCGGCGTGATTTCCTGCAAAAGGCTCAAGCCTTCTTCACCGTTCATGGCCGTGTAGACAGTCGCACCATGAAATTTGAGGACGGTTTTGGCAACGATCAGGTTGTCCAGCGTGTCATCGACGATCAGGATGATCCAACTGTTTTTAGTGATTCCAGACATCTCCTGTATTTCCCTCTCTTTGGCTTTCTGGACGTGGGCGTCCGTCACCCGGTGGCCAAGGTGTCTTCGGTAATCAACGGAAGCTCGACAATGAAGGTACTTCCCTGACCCAGTTCGCTCTGCACGCGGATATTCCCATGCATCATGAGGACGAGCCGCCGGGTGATGGCGAGGCCCAAGCCAGTTCCGCCCCGGCGTAACCCTTCATCGGCCTGCCGGAACTCGTCAAAGATGCTCTGCTGGAGGTGGGCGGCGATGCCAGTGCCGGTATCGCTGACGATCACCCGCCACGAATTGTTCTGTCCGCCACAGGCTCTGAGTTCAACTGCACCCTGATCGGTGAATTTGATGGCATTGGAGAGCAGGTTGCTGATGATTTGGCGCAGACGTTTTTCATCTGCCCGGATGACTTCAGGTAAGGCCGGATCGACGGAGAAAGTCAGCGTCAGCGCTTTGTTCTTCGCCAGTATGACATTCTGGGCGTAGAGATCGTCGAAATACTTCCGCAGATTGAAAGCCTGTTCAACTAAATCCATCCGCCCGGATTCGATGATTGTCAGATCAAGAACGCTGTTGATCAGCGTGAGCAGATGCCGGGCATTGACTAGAATGCGCACCTGAAATTCCCGCTGCTCGCCGGGAAGCGGGCCGGCCATCCCCGCCAGCAGCAGCTGGGCATAGCCGATGACTGCATTGAGCGGCGTGCGCAATTCGTGGGACATGTTTGCCAGAAACTGACTCTTGAGCTGGCTAACCGACGCCGCTTGACTGCGGGTAACCGCCAATTCGCAGTTGGCTTTGAGCAGCGCGTCGTTCTGCTGCTGGCGCTCGATCAAGCGACTGTAGGTGGTGCCGAGAATCGAGATCAGTTCGGCTTCATAGGGGCGCGGTGGGCGGCGGGTGACAGAGTTGTCGGCGACAAGGCAGCCGAGCGCTTTATGCCCGTCCCAGAGAGCCGCGGCCGCTTTCCAACCATTGCCGCTGATCTGCCCGTCATCGAAGATCGGCCCCGTTTCCCACACTTTGACGTGCTTTGGGCTGTTAAGGATTTCGAACGCCCAGTGGTGAGCGGTGATCTCTTCGCTGCACTGGCGTTCGTCGCGGACGTTACCAGTCGGATCTACGCCGTATGTCCCGGTGAGCTGCTGGCCAGCTCCCGTAAGCAAAAACAAGCCGATGCGGTCGATGTGCAGCCGTTTCTGGGCGAACTGCACCATGTTGATGTAGAGCTCATCAGGATCTTGGACCTCAATCAGTTCGAGGTGGAGTTCCTGAAGAGCTTTCAGGTCGTCGATGAAGGCTTGTTCGATGCCAGTCCGCATTGTCATTACTCATAGGCACTCTCTACGTACTGCTAGTATATTACGACATTCAGCGTATTCAGGAATTGCGTTTTCCACAATGGTCATGTGGTGAGTTTTTTCACAGTTTTAGTTCGCCCAATGGCCTGGCTCAATGTCCAGTTCGGCGGCGCGCCGGATGTGCGACCCCAGATCGGTGTTTCCTGTTATGCTTAGGCAAAAATAGATACAGTAATTCAGCCAGAAAGGTAGACGATTATGCGCTGGGAAGAACTTACCGGGGATCAGTTCGGTCAGGCCGTGGCGCAAAGCGAGGGGGTGTGTTTGCTGCCGCTGTCGTGCATTGAACGTCACGGGCATCACGCGCCGCTCGGCACGGACATGTATATCGCGCGGGAAGTGTGCAACCGCGCGGCGGCGCTCGAACCCGTCGTCGTCTTTCCCGATTTCATCTTCACGCAGATTCTCGAAGCGCGGCATGTGCCCGGTACGATTGCCATCGATCCGGATCTCATCATCGGGCTGTTGGATAATGTCTGCCGGGAGATCGCGCGGAATGGCCTGAAGAAGATCGTCCTCGTCAACGCGCACGGTGGGAATAATGCGCTCATCCCGTTCTTCATGCAAAGCCAACTGGTCGGCGCGCGGGACTATGTGCTGTACTTTGCCAGCGGCACGAATTTTGCGCACGATCACGCTGGTTTTACGGAAACGAGCGCGATGCTGGTCATTCGTCCCGATCTTGTGCATATGGCGCTCGTGCCGACGGATGGGGAAGGGGACGCACTGGAGCGGACGGCGCACCTGCGTGACAAAGGCGTGCAGACGGGCATCTGGTGGTACGGCGATCACCCGACCCACTATGCCGGGGATGCCGGTAATTCCACGGCTGAGACGGGCGAGCAGTTGATCAGCGGGGCGGTGCAGAATCTCGTCGAAGCGATCCGGGCAATCAAAGGCGACTCTACGGCCAAGCGGTTGCAGGACAAGTTCTACGCCGCCGGAGCCAATCATCAGCGGTCGTAGCGGCGACCAACCAACAGCGACTTTGGGTTTCAAAGTCGCTGTTGGTTGACAAGGCGCTTAATTGACTTAGGATTCATAGAAGATAGTGAGTGAGCTAAAGCTAGATTTGCAGCACAACTCTAAATTGCACTTTGACGCGGGAGAATCGCTAATGCCTAAGCAAATGGCAGCTAAACCGGTTGGAGCACAAACACCCAAGGTAGATTTAGCAGCACGCAACGCAGCCGCAGCGCTGACCATAACTCCGCTCCCGCGCGCACTCCAAGATGTGCTCACTTTACAGCGACAAATTGGCAACCTGGCAACGCAGCGCCTGATTCAAGGTCAGGTGCAGCGCGTCGTGATCACCGACCCTGATCAATTGAAGGCGGCGCGCCTCAAGCATCAAGCCGCCCAACTCAATAACGCCAAAGATAAGAGCGCCTTGCTCAATG
>CALKIA010000263.1 GCA_937988705.1 uncultured Chloroflexota bacterium
TGCAATCAGCGCAGGGCAAGCTGCTGGCGAAATTTGCTGAACTCCTCGAAGAACATGGCCACCTTGACCCGCTCGATTACCCGGACTACGACGCGCGCATTCGTCGCGCTCGCCCCATCATGGATCTGCTAGTGCAAGACCTGTTCAACTAACCCTGATCAACCGACCGCCGCCGATACGCCTGCTCGCGGCCGCGATTCGCCAGCTCATGCGCGATCCGGTGAAACGGATCGCTGACTTTCAGGTAGCTCACCGTCAGTCGAACGCGCGTGCTGGGCGTCGCGGCATAGTAGGCGATCACGGGCTGCGAATCGGTGTAGAGGATACACGCTGCACCATCTGGCACTAAGGCGAGCGCCTGCTCCGCCGCCAGCAACTCCGCTTGATGCGCATTCGTGCCGGGGCAGCCACCGCACAGCTTGATCTCGCCGGGACGCCCATAGACTCCGTAACCGATGCAGCCCATTTTGTACGAACCATCAATCCAGAAGCGCTGGCTGTTCACAACAGCGTCTCCAGCAGCTGCGGCAGCCCCTCGAAGACATAATCCGGCTGCGTCGGGCTGACCTCAAGTTCGGCGCGGGTGGTGACGCCAGTCAGCACGAGCGCGGTCTGCAAACCAGCGGTGATCGCTCCGTCAATGTCTGTATCCATGCGATCCCCGATCATGAGCGTGTTGGCGGCGGGCGTGCCGAGCAGTTCCAACGCCGCGTCAAACATGGGGCGATTCGGTTTGCCCATCATCAGCGGCGGTTGGGCGCTCGCCGTTTGGATCGCCGCGATGATGCTGCCCGCTCCCGGCACCAGTCCATCCGGCATCGGAAACGTCTTGTCGCCATTCGTGCCGATGAAATCCGCCCCGCCGCGAATGAGCAGCGTCGCCCGCTTGAGCTTGTTGTAGGTCAGGTCAAAGTCGATGCCGACCACCACCACCCGCCCCGAGTCGCTGAGGTCAAAGCCCGCGCGCGCCACCATCTGCCGCAAGCCGTCACCGCCGACGACATACACGGGCGTCCCCGGCGGGTAATGTTTGATCAGGTAACTGATAGTCACCCGACCTGAGGTGAGCACCTGATCTTCGCGGATGCCCTCAATGCCCATCTGGGCCAGCTTGTGCACATAGTCGGCGGGCGATTTGGCGCTGTTATTGGTCGCCGCCGCGAACGGTAACCCGCGCTGCTTCAGCACAGCAAACAGAGCGCTAGCACCGGGGAGCAGTTCATCCCCGCGCCAGACCACCCCATCCATATCCATGACGACACCTTGAATTTCCGGCATGTGTTTCCCGTTTCGTGGTAAATGAGGACGAGGTCTGTCCTGTTCCAAGAATATGGGACGAATGATACTCAGCGCGGCGCCGTGTTACAATCGAAGCGATTAAAGAAAATTACGCCTCACCCGACGCCTTCGGTGAAACCATGTAGGGACGAGGCAGACCTCGTCCGCTCTTTTCGGAGAGGGTTGGGGTGCGGCGTCTAGGTTGAGGAGTGCTTACGATGACCTTTTCGATTGCCGCTTATGATCCCGACGAAGGCGCGTGGGGCGTCGCCGTCGCCAGCAAATTCCTCGCCGTCGGGGCGATGGTGCCGTGGGTGCGGGCGGGCGCGGGCGCCGTGGCGACCCAATCCTACGCCAAGATCAGCTTTGGGCCCGATGGACTGGGTATGATGGCCTCCGGTATCAGCGCGGAAGAGACGTTACAGCGCCTGCTCGAAGCCGATCCCGGTCAGGCGACGCGGCAGGTAGGCATCGTCGACGCGGACGGACGCGCCGCCGCGCACACGGGCGTCAAATGCAACGAGTGGGCGGGACACCGCATCGGGGTCGGCTTCTGCTGTCAGGGTAACATCCTCACCGGGCCGGAAGTCCTCGAAGCGATGGCCACCGCTTTCCTCAGCACCGAAGGTGAACTCGCCGATCGGTTGCTGGCGGCGCTGCTGGCGGGTGATCGCGCAGGCGGCGACCGGCGCGGGCGCCAAGGCGCGGCGCTCTACGTGGCGAAAACGGATGGCGGCTACGGTGGCGATAATGATCGCTATATCGACCTGCGCGTTGACGATGATCCCGATCCGGTTGCGCGGCTGGAACGGCTGGTCACGCTGCATCACCTCTATTTCGGCGAAACGCGCCCGGAAGACCGCCTCCCGATCACCCCGGAACTGGTGCGCGAACTCCAATTAATTATGCGCGAGCAAAAGTACTATACAGGAGCCCTCAACAGCCAATGGGATCATGTCACCATTGAGGCGTTTGACCGCTTGATCGGCACGGAGAATCTCGAAGAACGCTGGCGGGCGACCGACGCCCCCACCCACATCGACCGGGTGGTGCTGGCTTATCTGCGTGGGCGCTTCGGCCAGAAGTGAGCAATCGCAAAGTCATCTATCTCATTCTGATCATCGGCGCGGTAATCCGGCTGCATGCGCTCGGTCAAGATGTGCGCTTTCACCCGGATGAAGCGCTGTTCAGCACGTTTGCGCGCCATGCCG
>CALKIA010000264.1 GCA_937988705.1 uncultured Chloroflexota bacterium
AGAAAGCCGCCGGGTGGCGCAGCGTGAATCGACGCTCAACCAGATCGGCAGTCGTTTGCAGACGACCAATACGGTCGACACACTGCTCGCGGAAACCGCGCGCGGCTTGCAGGCGTCACTCGGCGCGAATCGCGTCGCCATCCGTCTGGGCGCACCACCCAAGTCCAATGGGGTAGAGGAACACTAAGCTATGCTCAAGCTGTCATCGCCTCAATTATTGCGCTTACGCCGACAGTACCTCACCTTACTGGCGACAACCATGCTGCTGATCAATGTGAGCGGGTTCGTCCTCGTCGGGATCAGCTACTCTGAAGTTGGCCGGATTGAGCCGGTTGGGTTGATTGTGCTCGGCGTGTCCATTGTATCGTCCATGCTGTGGCTGTGGCTGCTCCGGGCAAATCGGGTGGACATCGCCGCCTACGGACTGCTGCTCACGCTGCTGGCGGCCTATCTTCTCATTTCGGTCGAAGCCGTGCCCATCGGTGGGACGCTGATCCTCATCACCGCCGCCCTATTTCTGCGCCGTCCGTTGTTCTTCACGGTCGTCGGTCTCATTTTCCTCCGCGTATTGATTGAAATTGCTGCGGTGCTAAACGCGCCGACGCTGAACTATGCGCTGCTGATCAATGAACTGCTGCAACTCATGACGTTCGCCGTCATCGCGGTCGTCGTGCGCACGATCACCAACTCGCTGCTGAACAGCGGCGAAGCCTCAAACCGCATTGCCGTGTCGATCTCGACCGCCACCACGACCGGGCGCTTGATCGGCCAGCACACCGATCCGCAGGAAATGATGCGCTTCGCCATCAATACCATCCGTGAGAAATTTGGTTTCTATCACGCGCAGGTCTTCCTCCTGAACGACAGCGGCGATCAAGCGGAACTGCGCGCCAGCACGGGTGATATCGGCCATCAACTGCTGGTGCGGCGGCATCAACTGACCGTCGGTTCGCAAAGCGTGGTCGGTCAAGCGGTGCTGCGCGGTGCGCCCGTACTCGTCGCCAATACCGAAGATGAAGTCGTCTATTTTCGCAACGAACTGCTCCCCAACACCCGCGCGGAATACACCATCCCGCTCAAAGATCGCACCAAAGTGATCGGCGCACTGGATATTCAAAGCACTGTGCCGTACAGCTTCACCGAAATTGACCGGCAGGCGCTGGATGTCATCGCCGAATCGCTGTCTGTCAGCCTGCGTGACCGGCGGCTCGGCGCGGAACAGGAACAGCTCAACACGGAAAATCAGCAGCTCACCAAAGCGGTGACCCTCCTGGAACGCGACAATGACCGTCTGAATCGCGAGTTGACGCAGGGGCAGTGGAGCGAATATCTCACCGATCACACCGACCTCACGGGGATCACGCTGCAAGGCGACGATCTGACAGCCGGAGCGGCGTGGACGCCGGATCTGGAACGCGCGCGCGCTGGTGAATCCGTAACCAGCAGCGGCGTGGTCGCGGTACCGGTCATCCTGCGCGGTGAAGTGATCGGCGCAATTGAAGTCGACCCGGGGCGCGCAACCCCCGCCGAAACGATCGAAATCGCGCAGGCGGTGGCGCAGCGTTTGGCCGTCAGCTTAGAGAGCGCACGCTTGTATGAAGAAACGCGCCAGTCGGCGTATCAGGAACAGCAGATCAGCGAGATCGCGGCGCGGTTTGGCACCACCGGGACGGTGGATGAGCTGCTGCGCATCGCGCTGGTGGAAGTCGGCGCGACGCTGGGCGCGAACGGCGGAGCTATCCGCATCGGCAGAGTGAAGAACGGAGCTTCTGGATCATGATCCGTGCCATAAATCGCTATCTAAGCGTCCGTTACCGCTACGAGAACCCGATTTTGCAGCAGCGGGCGCTCAACCTGCTGCGTATGAACGCCGCGTTGGTCGTCGTTGATGGGCTGTACATTTTCATTGTTGTACTGCTTGCGCTATTCAATCGGGCGGCTGTTGCCGGACAGTCCATCATCGATCCGCTCAACGTACTCATCCTCATCCTGGCGGGCACAGTTTATTTCCTCATTCAGCGCGGGCGCCTAGATTCAGCCGTACATCTGTTCGTCAGTTCCATAGCCATCTTTGTCCTGCCCGTGCTGGCAACCAACTCCGCAACCTACAGCTACGTGCTCCCACCTGTTCTCATGTTAGCGGCCGGTCTGCTCCTCAGTCGCCGTGGTTTTGTATTCACCCTCATTGTCATCACTGTCGCGATGATCGTTCGCTACGTGAATCTATACCAAGTTACAGACGTGGTGCGATACGTCCCGGCCCAACAAATCAGTATTGAACTACTGTTCGCTGGCATGAGCTACACAGTCATGAACCTGTTCGTGCTTTCGTTCAGCGGCACGGCCGAACGCGTAGCGGCTGAAGCGATGCGCGAAATGCAGCAGTTGAACACCATCAGCCACTTCGCCAGCGGGTTAGGCGCGGTGCTCCCCGAAAGCGCCATCTACACCCGGTTGATGGAGATTACGCAGAATAATCTCGGTTATGACGTCGTGCAGATCTATCTGCCGGATGAGACGGGCAGTTTTGGACGCCAACTGCGTTTGAGCTTTGGCGCGGCTCCCCGTAAAATCGCTCTGAGCGAAAGCGATCTCTCCGTGTTGACGGAAGCGATCCGCACGCGCCAGCCCGTCGTCGTGAATGCCAACGATACGAGCTTCCGCGCCCTCCACTTGATCCCGCCGGCGCGGCAGAGCTGCACGTTCGTGATCATTCAGCAGGATACCGTGGTCGCGCTGCTGGATGTGCAGACGAGCCGCAGTCGTCCGATTTCGACCAATGAACTCCTCGTGTTGGGCAACGTCGTCGATCAGGCGGCGCGCGAACTCGATTACAGCACGACGATCCGCGACCTGCAATCCAATGTGCGCGATCAAGATGCCGTGATCAATCGTTTCACCCGCCAGCTCAACGAAATTCAGGGGCGCGGCCGCCAGGCCAGTGTATCTGGTTGGGATACGTTCTTTGGCGCGCGGGCGGGCGACGCTTTCGGCTTTGACCTCGTGGGTGAACACGGTAAGCTGACCCCGATCCGCTCAGACGCGCTGCCCGAACCGATTCGCGAAACACTGCTGCGCGGTGAAGTCCATGTGCAGCAGGAACTGAATGATCAAGTGGTGACCGTGCCGATTCTCTTCCGCGATGTTGTGCTCGGCGCGATGTCCTTCAATGTACCGCCCGAACGTCCAGTCACTGACCGCCAGATCGAACTCATCCGCACGGTGGCCGACCGCTTGAGCGTCGCGCTGGAAAACAACCGCCTGCTCGAACAAACGCAGGCCCAAGCCCGCCGCGAACGGCAGGCCAGCGAGATCGGCAGTCTGCTGCTCTCGGCCACCAACGTCGAAAGCGTGCTCAGCTTGGCCGCCGACAACTTCCACGAAGCCCTCGGGGCTATTCACACCCGCGTCTACTTGCAGCCCGGAACCTTGATTAAGAGCGGAGACGCAAATTGAACACGCGCGGCAATCGCCTATCCTTCCAAGTGTTCCCGATTTGGGTCAAGCTGCTCATCGGGTTCACCGTTGCTTTACTCATCCTTGCGGCGCCTACGTTCGTCTGGCTGCGCGGCGGCATTGACGAGATCGCCATTCAGGGCGCGCGCACGTTCCTCTTCAACGTCGGCACCGAGCAAAAGCAGGACATCGAAAACACCCTGCAGAACGCCCGCTCACAGCTCTCTAACTTCCTCGCGATTGAGGCAAATCAGCAGATGGTTGTCGGGCTGCTCTTGCAGGATCGCAATGTTGGCGGCTCGGCGAACCCGTTCAACGTCCAGGAGAGCGATGTCGTCAACCTGTTCCGCGACAACCTGATTAACGTGGGGACCAGCCCGTTCGAAAGCGCCCGTGTGCTCACCCGTGAAGGGCAGGTGGTCGCGCAGATCTCGTTTACGTCAACGCTCATCACGCAAGCCGACGAGTCGAATGCACCGGCCTATCGCGCGGCGTCCGCTGCACTGCTGCAAGGTCAAGGCCAGTCACTCGCCGTGTCGGCGCCCAGCGGCGGCATCATCGAATTGACGCAGGTGATTAACTGGCGGGATGGCAGCCCGTTGGGCTTCCTAATCGTGCGGCTGAGCAATACACGCAGTCTATACAGCTATTTGCGCCTCGTGGATGCCAACAACCCGTATCAAACCTACAGCTTCATGACGACGGCGACTGACGTGGTGATCGCGCCGCCGAACGTGGCGAATGAGGCGCTCGAATTCAGCCAGTCAGTCGCCGTCGATCAAGGGCTGGCGGGCAATACGGGCGTCGAAACGTACGTCGTGACCCAAGATGATGCGACGGCTGAATATATCGGCTACTTCACGCCGCTGCGCGAAACGCCATTCGCACTGGTCGTGCAAACGCCCACCCAGAATGCCTACGCCTACGCCTTCAGCTACTTCACCGTGCGCGGCTTTGTCGTGGTCATTGGCCTCGCCGTCTTGATCAGCGTGTTGGTGGTCACCTTTAATAACCTGATCGTGCCGCCGCTCAACCGGCTGCGCCGCGCGACCCAGGCCATGCGCGATGGCGATTTCAATGTGGAAGTCACCGATATTCAACGCGGCGATGAGATCGGCGCACTGGCCGTTTCGTTCGTCACGATGCGCGAGCAGGTACGCGGGTTGATTGACGATTTGGAAGAACGCGTCGAAAAACGGTCGCGTGATATCGCGGCCACGCAGGAAATCAGCCGTTTCGCCGTGAGTCAGCGTGATCTCGGCCTGCTGCTCAACCGCGTCGTCGATTTGATCGTCGAGCGCTTCCCGAACATCTACCACGCGCAAATCTTCCTGATTGACAGCGCGAGTGAATGGGCGGTTCTGCGCTCCAGCACAGGTGAACCGGGCCAGCAGCTCCTATCCCGCGGGCATCGACTCGGCGTCGGCAGCGTGAGCGTCATCGGACAGGTCACCCAGCAAGGGCGGCTGGTGGTCGCCCGTGATACGGCGGCCAGTCAGGTCCACCGGCGCAACGAATTCTTGCCGGATACCCGGGCGGAACTCGCCATCCCCCTCCGCATCGGCGATGAAGTGATCGGTGCGCTGGACGTGCAAAGCCGTCTGCGCGACGCCTTCGCTGAAGACGAAGTGGCGATTTTGTCCACGATGGCCGATCAGATCGCCGTCGCCATTCAGAACGCCCGTCTGTACGAAGAATCGACGCGGCGCGTGGCGGAAATCGAAGACATCAATCGTAAGGCGACACTGCGCGCGTGGCAGGATTACATGCGCGATCAACGCACCCATGTGTTGATTGAAGAAGCGGGTGTGGCGACGGATATCGACATGTCGCCGCTCCGCCAGCAGGCCATGCTGACCGGCGAAGTCGCCCTTGGCCAACCCACCCTCCGGAACACCGTCCCCATCGCCGTGCCCATCCGCTTACGTGGACAAACGCTCGGCTCGGTGGAGTGGGAAGTTCCCGCCGCCAGCTTTGGCGAAGACCGGCTGGAACTGGCCAAAGAACTGGCGAACCGCCTCGCGCTCAGCCTCGACAATGCGCGGTTGTTCCAGGAAAGCCAGCGCGCCACCGAACGCGAACGCTTGGTCAACAACATCGCCGCCAAGCTGACCACCCAGAACAACATCAACGACATTTTGCAGACAGCCGTCCGCGAAGTCGGTCAGGCCCTGCGCGCACCGCAAGTCAGCATCAGCTTGCGCCGGCCGAACGGCGTACATGAAAATGGGAACGGGAGTTCATCCTAATGGCTGCTCAAACCAGACGATCAACCCCCAGCTCAATCCAGAGCCGTGTGCTGCGCCTGCTCATCCCCTTGGTGATGAGCATCGCGGTCGTGGTCGGCGTGGTCATGTTCTTTGTGCTGCGTGCGACCGACAGCGAACTCCAGTTCGCCGAACACCGCATCGAACGCGAAACCGCCGCCGCCGCGCTTAACGCGCAAATTGATCACATCTTCAACGAAGTTCGCGGCGCCGGGGCGAGCCGCACCGTGCGCAGCTTCGCGCGGGAAACGCTCGTCGCCACAGCCAGTAGTTCGCTGGAAACGAGCCAGACCGCGCTGCTCGGCGAATTGACGAGCATTTTGAGCAGTCAGAGCGACATCTTTCTGGCGGCGCGCTACGTGACCTTCAACGGGTCCATCTGGTCGGAAGTGACCAAATACGACAACCTTGCGCCGCTGGCCGACAACAGCGTGCGTTTGAATGCGCTGGCGGACGAACCCACGATTGTCCAAGCGCTGCTCGCCCCGCCCGGCAGCGTCATCGCCGGGAATGTGGAATTCGCTCAGACGGAAAACAGCCTCCTCCGCGGCGAACTGCTGCCGTATGTGCGCTTCTCCACGCCCGTGGTCTCGGATAACGACCTGACGAATGTCGCCGGGGTGCTCCAGTTTGAAGTGCGCCTCGATGAACTGATCGGCTACGCCCGCACGTTGGGCGCCGAACTCACCGCGGAAAGTGATGTTCACCACGTTATCCTTGTGGATAATCAGGGGCACATTCTGGCCGATTCGCGGCAGCCCGGGATCAATTACCTCGCTGATCTCGAACTCGGCAGCAATCAGGATCTCGACAACACCTACCCGGAGTTCGCTGTCGCCCTGAATCCCAATACGCCAGTTCAGGATGTTGTGGATGGCACGATCCTATACTCGGTGGAGCGCTTCCCGCTGAGCACCACGGGCGAGACCGAGTGGCGCTTGGTACTGGTTGAGGGGTTGTTCGGCACGACTGGGTTGCTCGTGCCGATTGCCGGATTCATGACGAGTTTGTTCGTCGGTGCCAGTGTCCTCGTTATCACGAATCAACTCCTGAAAAATACGTTCCAGGGCTTCCGCAGCGTGCAGGTGATGGCGAAAGGACTGGTCGGTACCGGGAGCGAGCTCAGCCCAATCGATGTGAACGTGGTCAGCGAGGTGGACGACGACATTGGCGAGTTGATGCGCGCGTTCCAATCGCTCTCCGGGCAAATCGACCACCTGAGCGGTGAACTGGACGAACAGCGTTTGCGCTATACGCGCAGCATGGATATCGCGGGCCGCATCAGCCGTGAGACCGCCGCGCTCTATGACATTGACACCCTGCTCAATCGTGCCATCAACCTGATCGTTTCGTCCTACGGCTTCTACCATGCGCAGGTGTTTCTGGTTGACGACATCGGGCAAAACGCCATTCTCTATTACAGCTACGGCGAAATCGGTCAGAAGCTCCTTGAACAGCGGCATAAGATTCCGATCGGCTCAGAATCGGTGATCGGGAGGGTGACGAACGGGAATAAACCGGTCGTCATCAACGACACCAACCGCCGTGAAGAAGGGGCGGTGCATCGCTATAACCCGCTGCTGCCGGAAACCCGCGCCGAAATGGCCATTCCGCTGCGCATCGGCGATCAAATCATCGGCGCGCTGGATATCCAGAGCGAACGCGCGAACGCCTTCCTAGAAGACGACGTCCGTACCTTCCAGATGCTCGCCGACCAGATCGCCATCGCCATTCAGAATGTGCGTCTGCTCATCGAGTCCGAAACGCGCGTCGAGCAAATCGACACGCTCAACCGTCAGCTCACCCGCGTCGCGTGGGAAGAAGTTGAGCAGCGGTCAAACCTCGCGGGCATCTACCGCTACGATCTGCTGACGGTAGAACGCGCTGAGACGCCCATCGATATGCCGAGCGGTATCAGCGTCCCGATCAACATTCGTGGCGAGCTGATCGGCATGTTGGAAGCCGCCGCGCCCGAAGGCCTGATCTTCACCGAAGGCGATCAATCGATTATGCGGGCGGTGGCGGATCGTGTCGCCATCGCGATTGAAAATGCGCGGCTGTTCGAACAGTCACAAAGCACGCTGGCCGAAACTTCCACGCTGTATCAACTGAGCCGCTACCTCAACGAAGCCACCACCCTCGAAGACATCGTGCAAGCCATCATCATCTCGGTGATGCCGGACGCGAGCAGTGGTCAAATCGGCGTGTTTGACGAGTACCCGTCGGGGAATTTCCCCGAATGGCTGGAGATCAGCGCAGACTGGACAGCGACCGAAAAAGAAGACCGTGACGTCCGTTTGACGGGTCTAGAGCTGCATATCCCCGATCATCAGCTGTTCGCGTCGATGAACTCGGCGCAGGTCACGCTGATCAACGACACGGAACGCGACACCCGCATCGACGAAGTGACCAACGCCATCGTGCAAAGCGCCAATGCGCGGTCGATGGTGCTCATCCCGTTCAACGTGCGTGGTGTGTGGCGCGGCGTGGTGCTGATCCAGTTCCCGGACGTGCGCGAATTCAGCGAACGCGATGGCCGCATCTACACTGCCCTGATCGACCAGGCCGGTGTCGCCATCGACAACCGTATGCTGCTCAGCCAGAACGAAGCGCAAATCCACGAAATCGAGCGTCTGTATACGGGCAGCCGTATCATCAACATGGCGCAGAA
>CALKIA010000265.1 GCA_937988705.1 uncultured Chloroflexota bacterium
CACCGACATCGAACGCCAGCTCTCGCACTACCTGACCGGACGCTACGCCGCCGAATACTACATGCCGATGGGGTGAAAGCAGCGGTTAGCAATTAGCCGTTAGCGAAGGAGCATCTTGTATGGCCATCCAAGCGATTCAAGAGAAGTACGTCGATGAAGATGCGTTGCTGCGCCTTGATCCTGACAAGACCTACGAAGTCATCGATGGAGAACTAGTTGAAATGGCACCTGTTGGCGGATTGCATCACATGATCGCGGGCAATATCCATGATCTGATTAAGCTGCACGTCAAGGCGCGCAAGCTGGGGCTAGTCTTCATGGATTCGTTTATCTATTTGCTTGCCAAAGATGCGGAACAATTACGTGGCTCGCAAATCCCGGATGTGTCGTATATTCGCAAACAGGACATTCCAGCGGATTGGGAAATCCGGCGTCCATTCCCCGGTGCGCCAACCCTCGCTGTCGAAGTCGTATCGCCGGGTGATGATCCGAATCTGCTGTTGAAGCGTGTGCGCAAGTATCTGGAATATGGCACACATCAGGTGTGGGTAGTTTTTCCCGACGGCAAAGAAGTGCATCAGTACCGGCGCGGCGCGGATGTGATCCGTGTATATACGGGAGGAGACACAATGGAAATCGACGATCTCTTCCCCGGCTTGACGCTCACGCTGACTGAGATTTTTGCCATGCCTGACTTGAGTTAAGAGACGCTGGTATGCGCCAAGTTTTACTATATACCGATGAAGACGCGAACTGGATCGCCGATGTGCCATCGCTCCCTGGTTGCCATAGTGACGGCAAGACTCGTGAGGAAGCGATTGAGCGCGTGAAAGAGGCGATTGATGCCTACGTCGCGTCTTTGGTGGCCGACGATATGCCTATCCCGGTGGAAACGGGTAATTACGAACTGCTTGAACTGGAAACCGATGAAGGTTCCAGTCAGTCGACATCGCCAATCCCCTTGTGGCAGCGGGATCGGCACTCAACGGCGAGCTTCCGAATCGGGGGTGAAAATCTAGAACCGGCGAGTATCAGCGAAAAACTTGGGCTTACCCCGGATCATTCCCATCGCAAAGGCGACCTTCGGAGTGGGAGCGATAACCGTGTCTATCGATCAGGCATCTGGTTGATTACTTCCAAACTCCCTGAAGAAGAAAGTCTTGAGAGTCATTTAGGCGATTTGTTGCGGCAGCTTGAACCTCATCAGACTTATCTTCGCTCCTTAAGTGAGCATACCAAGCTTGATTTCTTCTGCGGCGTCTTTGATATGAAGTTCAGCGGTTTTGAACTTTCGCCCATCACACTACAACAGATCGCTGATCTCAAGGCGATTCTTGGTGTTGCGATTTACTAGTTGATCAGCGGAGTATACCTATGTCCGTTCGAGAATTATTCCAGACCATGACCTATGGAACAGCGCCCGAAGCGGCGGATGCTGCGCGCGCGTGGCTCGACGCCCACAAGCGTAAATTTGACCTGTTCATCAACAACCAGTGGGTGAAAGCCGAGTCGCACTTTGACAGCACCAACCCGGCGACGGGCGAGAAAATCGCATCGATTGGCGATGGCGGCAAAAAAGGCGCCGATCTCGCCGCGCAGGCCGCCCGCGCCGCCTTCCCCGCGTGGAGCGCCCTCTCCGGTCACGAACGCGCGAAGCACCTGTACGCCATTGCCCGCAACATCCAGAAGCACGCGCGTCTGCTCGCCGTGCTCGAATCGCTGGATAACGGCAAGCCGATCCGCGAATCGCGCGACCTCGACATTCCGCTGGTCGCCCGCCACTTCTACTATCACGCGGGTTGGGCGCAGCTTCAGGAACGCGAACTGGCCGACTATCAACCTGTCGGCGTGATCGGGCAGGTCATTCCGTGGAACTTCCCCCTGCTCATGCTGGCGTGGAAGATCGCCCCGGCGATCACTCTGGGCAACACCATCGTGATCAAGCCCGCGCCCTACACCAGCCTGACCGCCCTGCTCTTCGGCGAAATCGTCGCGGAAGCGGGACTACCGCCGGGCGTCGTCAATGTCGTCACGGGCGGCGATCAAACGGGCGCGGCGGTCACCGAGCACCCGGATTTCGACAAGATCGCCTTCACGGGGTCGACGAATGTCGGCAAGATCATCCGCCGTGCGACCGCGGGCACCGGCAAGAAGCTCTCGCTCGAACTCGGCGGCAAGTCGCCGTTCATCGTGTTCGAAGACGCGGATCAGGACGCGGCGGTCGAAGGTTTGGTCGATGCGATCTGGTTCAATCAGGGACAAGTGTGCTGCGCCGGTTCACGTTTGCTGGTGCAGGAGAGCATCGCGCCGCGCTTCTTGGAGAAGGTCAAGCTGCGCATGAGCAAGCTGCGCGTCGGCGACCCCCTCGACAAGAGCATCGACATCGGCGCGATTGTCGACCCCGTGCAGCGCCGCACCATCGACAGTTGGGTGCAGAAGGGCCTCGCCGAAGGCGCGGAGATCTATCAACCGGACTGTCCGCTGCCGGACAAAGGCTGCTGGTATCTGCCCACGCTGATCACCAACGTCAGCTCGGCGTCGGTCGTCGTGCAGGAGGAGATCTTCGGGCCGGTCGTCGTCGCGCTGACTTTCCGCACGCCCAAAGAGGCGGTCGCACTGGCCAACAACACGCGCTACGGCCTAGCGGCCAGCATCTGGAGCGAGAATGTCAACCTGTCGCTAGATGTGGCGCGCAAGGTCAAAGCCGGGAGCGTATGGGTCAACAGCACCAACCTGTTTGATGCCGCGTCTGGTTTCGGCGGCTACCGCGAAAGCGGCTTTGGACGCGAAGGCGGGCGTGAAGGTCTGCATGAATATCTGCGTCCCAAGTGGCAGGATCGACCCAAAGTCGCAGAGAACGCGGAGAGCGCAGAGAAAAAGGCAAAGATTCAGCCGATTCCGGCGGCGCTCAATGGCGGCAAGGCCAACGGTCACATGATTGACCGCACGGCCAAGCTGTTCATCGGCGGCAAGCAGGCGCGTTCGGATGGCAACTACACGCGACCCGTGTCCGCGCCCGACGGCCATGTGATCGGTCAGGTGGCCGATGGCAACCGCAAGGACATCCGCGATGCCGTGGAAGCGGCGGTCAAGGCGGCGGATAGCTGGGGCTACAAGACCGGTCACAGCCGCGCGCAGATCCTCTACTACATCGCCGAAAATTTGAGCTCCCGCGCCGACGAATTCGCGCAGCGGATCAGCGCCATGACGGGCGCGAAAGCGGCCGCTGCCCGCGCCGAGGTCAGCGCAGCGATCAGCCGCCTGTTCACGTATGCCGCCTACTGCGACAAGTTTGGCGGCGAAATTCAGGAGACGCCGCTGCGCGGTGTGACCCTCTCGCTCAACGAACCCATCGGCGTGATCGGTATTGTCTGCCCGGACGAAGCGCCGCTGCTGGCGTTCGTTTCGCTGTTTGCCCCGGCGATTGCGCGTGGGAACAGCGTCGTGATCCTCCCGTCCGAGAAGCACCCGCTGAGCGCCACCGACTTCTATCAGGTGCTGGAAACGTCGGATGTGCCCGCGGGCGTGGTCAATATCGTCACCGGGGAGCGCGCGACGCTCATCAAGACGTTAGCCGAACATGACGCCATCGACGCCGTGTGGTCCTACGCCGATGCGGCGAGCAGCACACTGGTCGAGAAGGCATCCGCCGACAACATGAAGCGCACGTGGGTCAACTACGGCATTCCGCGCGACTGGCACGACGAAGAGCAGGGTGCAGGCGAAGACTTCCTGATCGCAGCAACGCAGGTCAAAAACATCTGGATTCCGACCGGGGAATAGACCGTATAACCGAAACAAATCGTAGGGGCAATCCCACGTGGTCGCCCGTGGTTCGGGCGGGGACATTACCCCGCCCCTACAATCAACTCGTTTTTCTCAGTCTGGAGACCGCATGCCTACCTACCAGCTCGCGCAAATCAACATTGGACGGGTGCTTGGCCCGATGGATGGCGACATCATGGCGGAATTCAAAGCCAACCTTGACCCGATCAACGCGCTGGCCGAACAAACGCCCGGTTTTGTGTGGCGCTTGAAGTCGGACGGCGGCAACGATGCCACCTCGATCCACGTGTACGAGGACGACTACTTGTTGATCAACATGTCTGTGTGGGAGTCGGTGGATGCACTGCGCCAGTACACCTACGCCAGCGCGCATACCGACTTTGTGCGCCAACGCGCCCGCTGGTTTGAAAAGCTCAAAGATCAAATCTTTGCACTGTGGTGGATTCCCGCCGGACACATCCCCACGCCGCAGGAAGGCCGGGAGAAGCTCGCCTATTTGAACGAACATGGCGCGACTCCGCTGGTCTTTACGTTTAAGCAGCACTTCACCGTTGATGATCTGATTGCGTATGTTTAAAACCTAGTATAAGCTCGCTGAGAGCCTGAGAAAGTCGCTTGCAAGCACGGAACGGTTGGGGGCAACTGGATTAGCGAACTCCTGATCCGTGGTTGCCGCCAGCATAATTTTGATTACTGTCACTCTATTTAGCCTGAGTTTCGCATAGCTTTTTCGCCCCTCAACCCCCCAGCCCCCTTCTCCCACGCAAGCGGGTAGAAGGGGGAGTCAAGTCCCCTCTCCCCGTTTACGTGGGAGAGGGGATTTAGGGGTGAGAGGTGGTCACACGAAAGACCTATTTGCATCAGCGTGCTATCCAAAACTCAGGTTATTTAGGCGGTTAGGCTGTATCATGATGCACATGGATCCCAAACGAACTATTCTATAGCCAGCTAAGGGGAAAACACGCAATGAAACGAGAGAGTTTAGACGTTCAGCGCAGGCATGCTCATCGAGGCAGAACTCTAGACGAACAACAGCTTCTTCAGCAGCGCCAGCCCCCCCAACTGGTTGGTCAGGTAGATTCCGGTACTGCTGCCCATGCCCGGCCGCGCTCCGCCATTCAACGGGCACAGACCGGACCCTATCCACTCTCTTCGCACGAAATTCTCCACTTGCAAGGGACGATCGGCAACAGCGCCGTCGCGCGTATGGTTCTCAATCCGATCCGCCAAAATTCTACGCAGACCATTCAGCGCGCCTTAGTCTCCAACGAAACCAAAATCGCGGCGATCAACGCTCACATTGGCATCTTGGAGGCGGCGAAGCTCGTTCTACGCGTGGGACACGGGGTCGTCATGCTGCCCTTCACCATCATCGATCTTTTGTCCAACTTCTGGCGCTTCAAATCGCAGAACAGCATCTTCCGTCCCCCAACCGATGGCAAGAAAAATCGACTGAAGAGCGCAAAATTCGCTTTTGACAACGTGCTCAATGGTGAAACGCGGCTGGTGAGCAAAATGGCTGGTGAACCTCTCCAAGTGAAGGGCGTCAACTTGGACAAGGCGCTCAAATGGGGACCGTGGAATCTCGGCCCGTGGATCATGCGCCTGCTTAACAAGTGGATCACCCGACTGGAAAATAAGAAGGCCAAGCTGGCCTAATTCATATCTGAAAAAACAAAAACGGGAGCTAAAGCAGCTCCCGTTACTTTTCCCTCTGCTGCGCCCCCCCCCCGAAAAACTGCCGCTTGCATCTGACGTTACGTCAGCCTGTAGACTGCTGTTCATCAGTTTAAGGGGAGACAACCTCGTGCAGTTCAACATTCTGGATACTCAAGCAACATACCAGCGATTGCTGGCGGAAGACGACCCGCAAGCCCGCGAACAGATTTTCCGCGCGGAGCTGGTCGAGCCGTTCAGCGGCTTGACGCGCGTGTTCGGCGGCATGGATCCGCTGGCCATGTTCGCGCAGTGGAACATGCGCCCGGAGGCCTTCGCGCCCGCTCACCGTGACGCGATGCGCGCCCGCCTCGATGCGCTCGCCCACGCCGACACCTTCGCCCGCGCGTCAACCGCCTTAGAACTCGGGTGGGCAGCCTTCGCGCCCTATCACGACCGCATCCGCCACGACGCGATCACCTTTGCGCTGCTGCTGTGCGACCTGAGCACCATGCCGATGGCGGCGGGCTACTCCGGCTTTGGTGCGATTCCCGGCTGGATCATGACGCTGTACGACAACCCGACGCCGGACAACCTCCAGCGGGTCGAAGCCTGTACTGTGCACGAACTGCATCACAACCTTGCGGCGGGTTCAGACAGCGGCGTGAACTTCAACATGATGAGCATCACGGTGGGCGAGTACATGGTGATGGAAGGCCTCGCGGAGTCGTTTGCGGCGGAGTTGTACGGCGCAGAGATGATCGGCCCGTGGGTGACCAACTTCGACGTGTCGCGCTTAGAAGAAGCGCGAACGCTGTTCAAGAATGCGCTGCACCTGTCCGGCTTCAATGTGGTGCGCAGCTACATCTTCGGCGATGAGATCACCGCGCAGCAGGGGCGGGAAGCGGTCGGCGTGCCGACGTATGCTGGGTACGCGCTCGGCTATAAGCTGGTGCAGGCGTACCTCCAGCGCACGGGCAAATCGGTGGCCGAGGCGACGTACACGCCGAGCGCCGAGATCCTCGCGGAGTCGGGCTTCTTCGCGTAATGGGAGTAGGTGGGAGCAATTATCTGCTCCCACTTACATTTGACTGTCATTTGAGTGACATCGCGTACGCCCACAGTTAATGATATGATGGCATTAGCAGATGAAGCGAGGGATACGCATGAGCGCTTTAGAAGACGAAATTATCCGCCGCATCCGACAGCTTGATGAAGCCCAGCAGCGTGAACTGCTCGATAAGCTGGTAGTGTTCGAAGAACCTGAGCCGGATGATTGGCTGGAACGTGTCCGTACTTTACGCGAAGAACTCCGTGCGAAGTATGGCGATCAGCCTTTTGGCAGCGTTGTGGACATGGTCAACGAAGCGCGCGAGGAACGTCTCACTGATTGCACAATCCAAACTATGGATCTTAACAAAACGCTATAATGGTTTGTAATACTTCTCAAATTGAAGTCAGAAGAGTCCCGAATGAAGCAGATATTCATTTCATATAGTCGAAAAGACCAGGACTTTGTCGTTCAGATGCAATCCAAGGTTATTAAAGCGGGTTTTAAAACATGGATCGACACACAGGATATACGGGTTGGAACTGATTGGAATGAGGAGATAGTTGAACAGATCAAGAAATCGGGCGCATTGATTCTGGTAATCTCGTCCGCATCTATTGAATCGCCTTACGTACAATTCGAATATGGCGTTTCTCAGGGAGTAAAATTGCCGGTACCAGTAGTTCCAGTTCAGTTAGAAAAAGTAAAATCGCTCCCTCATTACTTGAACAGGCTGCATTATTTGGACTTCACAGAAAATTATCAGTGGGAAAAGCTGGTTGAGCATCTTGAGACATTGAAGTTAAAAACCGTTAACTTCAAATCTGAGGTTTGGTAGTCCATAGAGTTGGTCAAAACAAAAACGGGAGCTAAATCAGCTCCCGTTTATTTTTCTCTCGGCGTTCGCTGCGGTTAACCGTCTTTCATTGCTCGGCACAGTCAGGCTGATGCGATCGTGATGTTATTCACAGAACAAATGAGCTAAAACTGTGTTATACTCCCACTGTTCGAGGCACTTGTCTCGGATGTCACGTAGGTTTGTAGAGGAGTCACGAGCATGGCAACGCAAGACCATACCCAGAACCGTCCCTCGACCCAACAACCGCAGGCCACATTGAACCTGAATTCCATCATGATCGGCAGCGCTCAACCCACGGTGTTGGCCGACTTTTACGCCAAGTTTTTCGGCAAACCAGCCGACATGAACGACGGCAGCTTTTTTGGCTGGAAGGTAGGCGATTGCTACCTGACCCTTGGCGAACACTCCGAAGTGCAGGGGCAAGCCACAGAACCAGCCCGCATCATCCTCAACCTGGAGACGACAGCCGTTCAGGAGGAATTTGCGCGGCTGAAACAGTTGGGAGTCAAGGTCATCAAGGAGCCGTATGAAATGGGCGGCGGCTGGATTGCGACCCTCGCCGACCCCGACGGCAACCTCCTGCAGCTGATGTCACCGTTCGAAATGTAAGACCGCCAATAAAAACGGGAGCATCACTGCTCCCGTTTCTTTTACTCTGCGTTCTCCGCGATCTCTGCGGTTAACAGCTTGGCCTTACTTGCTCAAGACCGCCGGGTTGACCACATTGCGATACTGCCCCGTCGTCAGCGCGTCGACCACGAGCTGCGCTGCTTCGACCGCGACCACGATCTGCGCGTCGTCGGTGCTGGCGGCGAGGTGCGGCGTGTGCACCACACCGGGCAGCCCCACCAGCGGATTATCCGGCGGCGGCGGTTCCTGCGCGAAGACGTCGAGCGCCGCCCCTGCTACGTGACCACTCTTGATCGCGGCGGCGAGGTCGGCTTCGTTGATCAGCGCGCCACGCGCCGCATCCACGATGCGCACGCCCTTCTTCATGGTGGCGAGGCTGGCCGCATTGACCATCTCGCGCGTTTCGTCGGTGAGCAGCGCGTGCAGGGTGATGAAGTCCGCGCGGGCGAACAGATCATTCAGGCTGACCAGTTCCACGCCGAGATCAGCCGCCACATCGGCGGTGATGTACGGATCGAAGGCGAGCACCTTCATCTCGAAGGCGATGGCGCGCTTGGCGACCGCGCGTCCGATGCGCCCGAAACCGACGACGCCGAGCGTCTTGCCGCGCAGTTCCACGCCCATATACGACTTGCGATCCCACTTGCCTTCGCGCATCGAGGCGTGCGCCTGCGGGATATGCCGCGCCAGCGCCAGCATCAGACCGAAGGTGTGTTCGGCGGTGGAGACGGTGTTGCCGTCCGGTGTGTTCATGATGACGATGCCGCGCTTGGTCGCGTCGGGAATGTCGACGTTATCCACGCCGACGCCCGCCCGCGCGATCATCTTGAGCTTGGTGGCGACGGCCAGCGCTTCCGCGTCAATTTTGCTGGCGCTGCGGATGATGAGCGCGTCCGCGTCCGGCAGCGCGGCCAGCAGTTCGGCGCGCGTCATCTGGCCGGGGGCGGTGAATTTCAGTTCCGGCGCGCCTTTCAGCACGTCCACGGCGGAAGGATGCACGCTGTCTGGTACGAGAATGTGATACGTCATTGTTATCTCCAAGTTGGAAGTTTACAGTTCACAGTAAGGATGAGCAAAGGTCATTTCAGAATGGCGAACTGCTCAAATACGCCAGGTTGTAGGGGCAAGGCATGCCTTGCCCCTACTGAATGACGCCGCACCTCGCCCAACTCACGATAGGCTTTTACTGTCAACTGTTCACTGTGAACTGTCTACTTCACTGTTTCCAAAAATTCGTCGAGGCCGGACAGGATTTCTTCCAGAATCGCGGGCTGCATATCGCCCATGTGCGCGATGCGGAACGTCTTGCCCTTGATCTTGCCGTAGCCCTTGTCCATCGCAAAGCCCTTGCCGCTCATGAACTTCGCCATCTCGTCGATGTCAAAGCCTGTGAGGTTGGCGACGGTCGTCACGGTGGGAGAACGGAAGCCTTCCTGCGCGTACAAGCCAAGTCCGCGGCTGTGCGCCCAGTTGTGGGTGGTGTCGCGCATCTGCAGGTGCCGCTGCCAGCGATTCTCCAGCCCTTCGGCGGCAATCGCGTCCAACTGCGCATCGGCGGCGTACATCAGCGCGACGGGCGGCGTGGACGGCGTATTGTCCTTCTGCGCCAGCGCTTCGATCTCGATGAAGTCGAAGTAGTAGCCACGATACTGAATCTGTTTGGCGCGTTCCAGCACGCGATCACTGCACGCGGCGAAGGCGATCCCCGGCGGCAGTGCGAACGCCTTCTGCGAGGAGGTCAGCGCGAAGTCCACGCCCCAGTCGTCGGTGCGGAATTCCGCGCCGAGGAAACCGCTGACCGTGTCCACGAGCAGCAGCGTGTCTTCATATTGACGCACGACCTCGCCGATCGCGCGGATCGGGTTGGTGACGCCCGTGCTCGTCTCGTTGTGGACGACGCACACCGCGTCATAAGCCTGCTTCTTCAACGCATCGGCGACCATTTCGGCGGTGTGCGCCTTGCCCCACTCGACTTCGATCACGTCGATCTGCTTGCCATTGGCGCGGCTGATTTCCGCCCACTTCTGGCTGAACGCGCCGCCGACCAGATGCAGCGCCTTTTTATCGTCACGGATGCAGTTGCGCGATGCGCCTTCCCACAAGCCCGTGCCGGACGATCCCATGACAAAAACGCGATTCTGCGTGAAAAATGCCTGACGGAGCTTGCCCTGCAAGCGGGCATACAATTCGGCGAAAGCGTTCGACCGATGACCGATCATCCATTGGCCTTGCGCGTCCAGAATCTCAGGGCGCACTTCGACGGGGCCGGGGATGACGAGGTATTTGTGCTTCTCAGTTCGCATTGATGTTCCTTACACTTGTGAAGGACAGAACAGAGTCGATTTTAACGCAGAGGTAGGCGTCCATACAATGACCGTGAATGACCACTCGCACGGGAGGCC
>CALKIA010000266.1 GCA_937988705.1 uncultured Chloroflexota bacterium
AAGTTGTCGACCGAGTTAAACATGACTGAAAGCGCAGTTGAGGACATCGAACCATGACGTCATATGTCTACTTTGAGGACGACCAACTGAGCGGGGAGATCCTGAGCCTCACGCTCAATTTTCAATTGGGAATCACCGATCTGACGATCTGGAGTGACAGTACCGACTTCCTGCAGCGGTTGCAGAGCCTGCCCGTGCGCCCGGAAGTCATCTTTCTGGATATTCACATCGGCCCAACAGATGGCTTTGGCATCCTGAAAGGGATTCGGTTGGAACCGACCTTCGATTCCGCGAAGATCGTCGCCGTCACGGCAGGCGTAACCGGAGATGAAGTTGATCAACTGCAAAAAGCGGGGTTCGACGGTGCTATTGGCAAGCCGATCGAAATTGCCACCTTCCCCGAAGTCCTCGCGCGCATTCTGAGCGGTGAGCGGGTCTGGCAGTGCATGTGAGTGCGGCCTCCATGCAACAAAAACTCTCCCTGCCTTCACCGTGAACACAGGGAGAGCCGCAGTGATAACCCGCAATTACGCGATCGTAACGTCGGGACACAGATACACATCCTGAATGGCGTGCAGCAGTTCGACCCCTTCGACCAGTGGCCGCTGGAAGGCTTTGCGTCCGCTGATTAGACCCATGCCGCCCGCTCGTTTGTTGATGACCGCCGTTTTGACCGCATCCGCGAGATCGTTTTTGCCGCTTGCGCCGCCTGAATTGATCAAACCCGCTCGGCCCATGTAGCAGTTCGCCACTTGATAGCGCGTTAAATCAATTGGGTGATCGCTCGTGAGCTGGCTGTAGATGCGCTCGTCCAGTTTGCCATAGCTGGAACCGCCGGCATTGATCGCCTTATAGCCGCCGTTGGATTCCGGCTGCTTCTGTTTGATGATGTCGGCCTCAATCGTCACGCCGAGATGGTTCGCCTGTCCGGTGAGATCGGCGGACGCTTCATAGCTGACGCCGTTGACTTTGAAGCCCGGATTGCGCAGATAGCACCAGAGCACAGTCGCCATGCCGAGTTCATGGGCGTGGGCAAACGCCGCCGCGACTTCAACCAGTTGGCGTGTGCTCTCCGGTGAGCCGAAATACACGGTCGCGCCGACGGCGACTGCGCCGAGATTCCACGCCTCTTGCACCGTCCCGAACATGACTTGATCGTAGCGATTCGGGTAAGTCAGCAGTTCGTTATGGTTGATTTTGACGATGAACGGAATTTTGTGAGCGTATTTGCGCGCGACCGCGCCGAGCACGCCGAAGGTTGAGGCGACCGCGTTGCAGCCACCTTCAATGGCCAGTTCAACAATGTGCGCCGGGTCGAAGTAGTCGGGGTTTTTGGCGAATGACGCGCCCGCTGAATGTTCGATGCCCTGATCGATGGGCAGAATCGAAACATAACCAGTACCCCCGAGGCGACCATGCGCGTGCAGTTGTTCAAGGCTGCGCAGCGCCTGCGGGTTCCGATCTGATAGTCCCCAAACCTCGCTGACGCAATCCGCGTTAGGCAGGTGAAGACGGGCTTGATCGATGGTTGTGCAGTGATGAGTGAGCAGTGTGTCAGCTTCATCGCCGAGTAATTCAGCGATCCGGTCGATGGACGGACTCCGAGTCGGAGCAGCGTGTAAGGTCATGGCAATATCCTCAAAAATAAATAGTTAGCCGTACTGTAATGATTATAGCACTCGACACGCGTATCGATTCGCCCCGGCCCAAACCAGTGACAAACCTCACCGCGCTTTGTATGCACTTCTTCATGACTTGCCGCCCAAGCCGCGTTAAGACCTTGGTGCGCGAGTAAAATAACGAAAACGATAAATACTTAAAACGTTAGGAGCATGGCCATGCGAATTGCAGTGCTAACGGGCGGCGGTGATGTTCCGGGACTGAATCCCGCTATCAAAGCCATCGTAAATCGTGCGATAGACAATGGTTACGACGTTTTGGGAATTCGGCGCGGTTGGCGCGGATTGGTGCAAATCAATCCGGATGACGACAGCACGCGAAATTGGGTGTTACCACTGACGAAAGAGACTGTGCGCCGTGTTGATCGCAGCGGCGGCACTTTCCTGCATACATCGCGTACCAATCCTGCGAACATGAAACCGGAAGAAATCCCGGCATTTGCTAACGTGTCGCTGAAGCCCGATGCTAAGACCCACGATATTACTCCGCACATTCTGCGGGTGATCGAAAAGCTGGGGATTGATTGTTTGATTCCCATCGGTGGCGATGACACGCTCGGCTACGGCGAAAAACTGGCGCGCGAAGGCATGCGCGTGATCGCCATCCCGAAGACGATGGATAATGACGTCTACGGGACGGACTACTGCATTGGTTTCTCGACGGCAGTCACCCGCAGCGTCGATTTCATCCATGCTCTGCGTACGTCGGCGGGATCGCATGAACGGATCGCCGTTGTTGAATTGTTCGGGCGTAATTCCGGCGAAACGTCGTTGATCGCGGCCTATCTCGCGGGCGTCGACCGGGCGCTGATTTCCGAAGTGCCGTTCGACATCAACAAGCTCGCCAAGCTGGTGCTGGAAGACAAAGCCGACAACCCGAGCAACTATGCCATGATCACGGTGTCAGAAGGTGCACACCCGATCGAAGGTCAGGTGATCGAAGGCGGTAAAGAAGACGCCTTTGGCCACCGTAAACTCGGCGGCGTCGGGCAGTCGGTCGGTGATGCCCTCAAAGAGATCACCGGACAGAACATCATTTATCAGCAGCTCGCTTACCTGATGCGCAGCGGCGCGCCGGATTCGCTCGATCTCATGGTCGCAGCGAACTTTGCGCACGTGGCGCTCAGCCTGATCGAGCGCGGCGAATCGGGACGGCTGGTGTGCCTGCAGCGCGGCGTTTACAGTGATGTTCCGCTGTCTACGGTCGCGCAGGGCAAGAAGCGCGTTAATGTCGCCGAACTGTACGACAGCGATTGCTATCGCCCGCGCGTTCGTCATGTGCTGGGGATGCCCATGTTCCTGACCTGAGGGGCAGGCTGCGCACGACGAATCTATCCAACTGAGCATAAGCTGACGGCGCGGTGTCCGTGCCGTCAGCTTATTGCAATAGGAGCTGATAGGCAATGAACCATCGAATAGCAGTATTGACTGGCGATGATTGTACTCCCGGCATGAACGCGGCGGTGCGCAGTGTAACGCGCCGAGCGCTGGAGCTGGGCTGGCAGGTGATCGGTATTTGCGACGGTGATGGTGACCTGCTCCCCGAAGATTTCATTCCATTGACTGCGCGTACGGTCGAGGGCATCAGCTATCGCAGCGGCAGCTTGCTCGGGTGCAGCGATACGCGGCAGTTTTTGACGGACTCGGGGCAGAAAATCGCCCAACGGTATTTCACGGAGGTTCGCGTTGACGCTTTGATCGCGATCGGCGGGCGCGAGACGCAGGCAGCGGCACAGGCGCTCATGGCGATCGGTATCCCGGTCAATGGGATTGCCACGTCGGTCGAAAATGATCTGGCGGGTTTTGAAATGAGCATTGGCGCGGACAGTGCGCTGAATGTCGCGCTCGACAAAATTGATTGCTTGCGGTCGACTCCACCGACCGGCCATGTTCTGCACTTGGTGGAGGTCGCTGGACGCACGTCGGGCTATCTGGCGCTGATGGCGGCGGTGGTCGGCGGCGCGGCGGCGGTCATCATCCCCGAGATGGAAGGGGATATTGAGCAGAATCTGGTGGCGATTGCGGCAGCTGCGGAATTCGGCGATCCGGTCATTGTAGCGGCGGAAGCCGTCTACGACGCCAACCGGGTGCGCGCCTATGTCGCAACGCACGATCCCGGTGGTCGCAAGCTGCAAGGCCACCAGATCGCGCATGCGCAGCGGCATGCCGCCCCCAGTGCTTATGATCGCCTGCTGGCAACGCGCTTAGGT
This sequence comes from uncultured Chloroflexota bacterium, assembly GCA_937988705.1. Classification (GTDB taxonomy): domain Bacteria; phylum Chloroflexota; class Anaerolineae; order Aggregatilineales; family Phototrophicaceae; genus Flexifilum. Next base: position 3,890 of record CALKIA010000266.1, read on the forward strand.
GTACAGGCTGTCGATGCACTGGCGCGGGGCGAGACGGGTGTTGTGCTTGGTCAATCTCATGGAGCTATTCACGCAGTTCCCCTCGCCGAGGTCGTGGGTCAAACCAAGACGCTCGACGACGAACTGCTGCATCTCGCGACCCTGCTGACCGGCAGCGGCGCGGTTCACGAACACTGATTCACACAGCGATTTTGGAGGAACATCCCACTATGACTAAACGGCTTGCAGTGATGACCAGCGGCGGTGATGCGCCGGGAATGAATGCCGCGATTCGCTCAATTGTGCGCATCGCACTGAATCGCGGCGTGGAAGTGTATGCGATCTACGAAGGCTATCAGGGGTTGATCAACGGTGCAGAGTTCATCCGCAAGCTGTCGTGGGATGCGGTTGGCGGTATTCTGCACAAGGGCGGCACAATCATTGGCACAGCACGCTGCGATTCGTTTCGCACCCATGAGGGACGGCGGATCGCCGCGCTCAACCTGCTGAAGCATGAAATCGACAACCTGATTATCGTCGGCGGTGATGGCAGCCTGACCGGAGCGGATGTTTTTCGCAGAGAGTGGGGCACCCTCCTAGATGAACTGGTCGCGGCGGGCGACATCAGCCGTGAGACGGCCGATAAGCACACACATCTGACGATCATCGGCCTGGTGGGATCGATTGATAACGACATGTCGGGCACTGACATGACGATCGGCGCGGACACCGCCTTGCATCGCATCACCGAAGCGGTGGACGCGATCAGCAGCACCGCCGCCAGTCACCAGCGGACGTTCGTCGTCGAGGTGATGGGACGCAACTGCGGGTATTTGGCCCTGATGGCCGGCATCGCGACCGGAGCGGATTTTGTATTGATCCCGGAGAACCCGCCGGACGCCGACAGCTGGGAAAACAAAATGTGCACCGACCTCAAAGCGGGGCGCGAGGCCGGACGTCGAGACAGCATCGTCATCATTGCGGAAGGCGCGCAGGACTGCAACGGCAAACCGATCGAAAGCGCTTATGTCAAGAAGGTGCTGCAAGAGAAATTCAATGAGGATGTCCGCATCACCGTGCTGGGACATGTGCAGCGCGGCGGCAACCCGAGCGCGTTTGATCGCAACCTCGGGACGCGGATGGGGCATGCTGCGGTCGACGCGGTGCTCAACGCCACCTCGGATACTGAGCCGCAGTTGATCGGGCTGCGCAACAACCGAATTGTGCAGTCACCGCTGATGCAGTGTGTCGAAAAGACGCGCGCCGTCGCCGCCGCCATCGCGGCGCACGACTACGAAAAGGCGATGGAACTGCGCGGACGCAGCTTCAAGCAAACGTATAGCACACTGCAAATCCTGCTGCGTGCGCTGCCGCATCCGCCGACGCCCGGACAGAAACGTCTGCGCCTCGCCGTGATGAATTCCGGCGCGCCCGCGTCGGGCATGAATACCGCCATCCGCGCGGCTGTGCGCTGTGGACTGGATCAAGGGCACATCATGCTCGGCGTGACCAACGGTTTTCAGGGCTTGGTCGACGGCAATGTGCGCGAAATGGACTGGATGAGTGTGAACGGATGGGCGTCGGTCGGCGGCTCAGAACTCGGCGCAAACCGAACGATCCCGTCGGGACGCGACTTCTATCACATCGCCCGCACCATCGAGAAATTTGACATTCAGGGACTGCTGATCATCGGCGGGTGGTCGGCATATCAAGGTGCATATCAGCTGCACCGGGAGCGTGATAATTTTACGGCGTTCAACATCCCAACCATTTGCCTGCCCGCCTCGATCAACAACAATTTGCCCGGCTCCGAGTTGAGCATTGGCGCGGACACAGCGCTCAACAACATTGTGTGGGCAGTCGACCGCATCAAACAGTCGGCCATCGCGCAGCGCCGCTGTTTCGTCGTCGAGGTGATGGGGCGCAACTGTGGGTATCTGGCGCTGATGGGCGGCTTGGCGACAGGTGCAGAACGTGTGTATCTGCCCGAAGAAGGCATTACGCTCAAAGACTTGCAGACGGATCTCGACCAACTGAAATATGGCTTTAAGAGCGGCAAACGGCTCGGCCTGATGATCCGCAATGAGAACGCCAACCCGATCTATACGTCGCAGTTTATGGCATCGCTGTTCGAACAGGAAGGTGGTGATCTGTTTGATGTCCGCCAGACAATCCTCGGACACGTGCAGCAGGGCGGCGACCCGTCGCCGTTCGACCGCATTCAGGCGACGCGATTGGCCGTGCGCTGTATTGACTTCTTGATCGAGCAGGCGCAAACTGAGGCACCGCTCAGCGCGTTTATCGGTATCGAGGGGGGCGAAACGCGCATCCACAACATTGAGGATATGGCGCGCATGGTCGATCAAGCGCATCAACGCCCGCGCAAACAGTGGTGGCTTGATCTGCGTCCGATTGCGCAAGTGCTGGCGCAGCCCGAACCTCAGATTCAATCAGATGTAAACTAGCAGGAACAACGCCCAATTAGCGGATCTGAGCGAGGCGCTATGAACCTCAAAACGAATTACCTGAACCTGACGCTGCGATCGCCTGTGGTGGTCGCAGCCTCTCCGCTCTCGCGCAGTCTCGACAACATCCGGCGGATGGAGGAGGCGGGAGCGGGGGCGGTCGTTCTGTACTCGCTGTTTGAGGAACAGATTCGGATTGAACAACAACTGCTGCGCTATTTTGAAGACCATCCGAAGGCATCAGCCGAAGACGCGCTCGCGCTGTTTCCCGGTCAAAGCCAGTTTCACACCCGGATGGATGAGTATCTCGACCATATCACACAGGCAAAGGCGGCGGTGAGCATCCCGATCATCGCCAGCATTAACTGCCGCGCGTTGGGGAGCTGGACGGATGTTGCTGCCAAAATTGAGGCGGCTGGGGCGGACGCGCTGGAACTGAACATCTACCCGATTTCCATGAATATGCAGCAGAGCGCGGAACAGATCGAGAGCATGTTCGTGACTATTGTGCGCATCGTCAAAGAGACGGTGAAGCTGCCCGTCGCGGTCAAACTCGCACCTTACTTCACGAATCTCGCGTATATGGCGCGTCGCCTCGATGAAGCGGGCGTAAACGGGCTCGTGTTGTTCAACCGTTTCTACCAGCCTGATCTTGACCCGCGCACGCTCGAACTGCGGTCAGATGTCCCGCTGAGCAATCCGGGCGATATCCGGCTGCCGCTGCACTGGATTGCGGCGCTCTATGGCTATCTGCGGGCAGATCTCGCCGCGACGAGCGGTATCTATACCGCCGAAGATGTCATCAAGCTGCTGATGGCCGGCGCGAAAGTGACCATGGTGGCGTCGGCGCTCTTCAAGGACGGCCTCGACGCGCTGAGCACTATTGATCGTGACCTGCGCGTGTGGCTTGACCAGAACGACTATGAGTCCGTGGCGAGTTTGCAGGGAATTTTGCGTCAATTTCATAGCAAAGACCCTAGCACCTTCGAACGCGCACAATATGTGCGGGCGGTGCTGGAGCAAAAAGCAAAACCTTAGAGATTTACGACTTTCTTGCGACATTGGGGGCGACAAATCGTTTGTATAGGTACCAACTCCATCCCAATGGGATGCCGGCTTGTTGAGTTGTGAGTGCACCACAGATGATTTGCAATTCACTGCGAACATGGGACAAGACACCCGTCTGCTCCATGCGAAATAGACATGCAGTGAAACCAGACCACCACTAAATGTCTATTTCAGTAAGACAACGGGGACGCCTCTTATTCGTCCCCGTTGTCGTTTCTATCTGAAAATGCAGTTGCTTCGGTGAGTTTTCAAAGAAATTTGCGTAGGCATGTGGCTAGTTGTTGGGGTTGCCGCCACCGTTGCCATTGCCCCCCGCGTTATTATTCCCGCTCCCGGCGTTCTCGTTGCCACCGCCAGAATTGGAAACGCCGGGGGGATCCCCCGGCGGGTTTGCTGCGTTGCCATTATTGTTGCCGTTGCCGCCACCCGGATCAGCGGGCGGGTTACCGTTACCCGGATCCGCAGGCGGGTTATTGTCGCCCTGACCGCCAGCAGGTGTACCTTGCGGTGGGTGCGTTGCTTGCGCGCTGCATGAATTCCCTGGACAAGTGGTCGACTGCTGGCCATTGTTAGCCTGGGTCGGTGGCACATGAGTTGGCCGCGCTGTGGCCGGTGTTGTTTCCGGTCGCGGTGTGTGTGTCGGCGCTGGTGTACGGCTGGAGCGCGGTGTGCGCGTCACATCCTCTGAGTCATCAGTTTCATTTGCGAACGGCACGCGGGTGCGCGGTGTACGCGTCGGACTGGGTGTATTGGTGACACTGAGCGTGGATGTCTCAGTTGCGCTCGGTGTGGGTGTTGGTGTATCGGACCCGACGACTGGGGCGCGACCATCCGATTGGTCGCCGCTGCCTGCTTGACCTGCTGGCGGATTGCGGCTTTCCACCAGATCAAGGACTGCACTAATCACCGTGATGCTTTGGGCGAATTCCGGTTGAGCGACGAGCTCTGGAGCGAGCTGCTCGGCATTGATAAGGTTCTGCCGGGCTTCCATAAGGACTGTGTCGGTCGATTCGCGGCGGACAGTCAGCACAAGCGCTTCTTCGGCACGCCGCCGGGCTTGCTTGAGAAAGACTTCGGCGCGTTGTTCTGGACTGGTCGCGATCACCAGTTCAACTTGTTCGGCTGCCCGCTTCACGGGATATAACACGTCTCCGGGCACACTGGAAGCGGACGCCGCGGTGATGCCACCGCTCAGAATAACGAGGATGAGCACGGCGGCAGCCGTCCAACGTAAGACGATGGGCACGGGCGAGCGCCGTTTGGGCACGAGCGCGATTTGTGGCTGCGTGACTCCGGGTTGGACGCCATTCGTGTGCATTTTGCCGTTTGGTACCGGAAATTGCTCATCGTAGGCGGCCAACATGCGCGCCTCCATACGCTTCAACGCGTCGGTGGATGGCGCCGGGAATGGTGTGGCGGCCAAATCAATGGCCGTGTTCACCAGTGGATCTTTTGTTCGTGGTGGAATAAATGGTGTCCCCG
>CALKIA010000267.1 GCA_937988705.1 uncultured Chloroflexota bacterium
GTGCAGGCGACCCGCTCGTTCGCCGACATCGCCGCCAATGCCGCGCGCGACATTCACCCGCCCGGCTATTACTGGTTGCTGGCGATCTGGCGGGTGCTGGTCGGCGAATCCGAGTTTGCGCTGCGGGCGCTCTCCGCCTTCGCCAGCGTGATCGGCGTCGCCTTCGCCTACGCGGTCGGTCGGCGGTTGTATGGCGAGATCGCGGGACTCACGGCGGCGCTGCTCACAGCGATCAACACGTTCAGCCTCTACTACGCGCAGGAGACGCGCATGTATGCGCTCCTCGCGCTGTGGGGCGCGGCGGGCTTCTGGGCGCTGATCCACTTTTGCGAGCGTCCCACATGGCGGCGGGCGTTGGTTCTCGGCGTGATCAACGCGGCGGGCTTGTGGACGCAGTACGCCTATCCGTTCCTTATGCTGGCGCAAGGCGTGATCGCGGTGTTGTGGCTGATTAACCCCTCCCCCCGCTACCACATAAATGGCGAGAGCGGGAGTCAAGTCTCCTCTCCCCGCTTGCGTGGGAGAGGAGATTTAGAGGTGAGGGGTTTATTGCGCTATATCGCCGCCAACCTGCTGACGATTGCGCTGTATGCGCCGTGGCTGCCGACCGCAATTCAGCAGATCACGACGTGGCCGAACACGGGCGACCAGACGCCGATCCTCGCGGCGTTAGGCATCAGCCTGCGCTGGCTGACATTCGGACTGAGCGCCGGGGAAGTCGCCATGGCAATCCCGCTGATTCTCATCCTGTTCGGCTTGACCGTGCGCCGCCGTGAAACCGTCTGGCGCTTGGCGCTGCCAGCCGCGTGGGCGCTGATTCCACTGGCGATCTTTCTGCTGGCGGGCTTGTACCGCCCCGACAACATCAAGGTGATCATTGCCTCACAGATCGGGCTGGCGCTGATGATCGGGCGCGGCGTGCAGGTGCTGTGGTCGTTGAACGATCCGCGCCGCCGCCTCATCACGCGGATCGCCGCGACGGCCTCTCTTGTGTGGATTGTCGGGACGGGGATCAACGCGCTGCCCGCGCTGTACGCCGATCCCGCCTATCAGCGACCGGATTATCGCGCAATTGCTCAGCGTATCAGCGAGCAGGGGCGCGCGGGCGATGCGATCATCCTTGACGCGCCGAACCAGGCCGAAGTGTTCCGCTACTACTACCGCGCCGATCTGCCCGTGTACACACTGCCGCCGGGGTTAGGCGGTGACGACGCCGAAACGCGCACCGCCGTCAATCAGGTGCTGGCGGAAGCGACCCGCATCTATGTCGTCTTCTGGGGTGAAACCGAGCGCGATCCGCAGCGTGTAGTCGAAACAACGCTCGACGCCAACGCGTTTGAACTGGGCGACACGTGGTATGGCGATGTCCGCCTCGCGCGCTACGTCACCGCCGCGCCGCTGCCGCTCGTCGGCGAGACCAACGCACCGTTTGGCGACCAGATCACGCTGACACAGTACGCACTCAACAGCCTGATCTTCCAACCGGGCGACGTGCTGCAAATCCAGTTCACGTGGCGCACCAACGCACCGCTGAACACGCGCTACAAGGTCTTTGTGCAGCTGCTCGACCAAAACAGCGTGCTGGTCGCGCAGCGCGACAGTGAACCGGGTGGCGGACTTGCGCTGACGACGACGTGGACGCCCGGTCAATTGCTGCTCGATAATCATGCGCTGCTGCTCGATTTGCCGCCGGGAGAATACCAACTGATCGTCGGGCTGTACAGCACCGAAGCGCCGTACCCCCGGCTTCCGGTCGGCTTCCAGGATTACCTTTCCCTGGGGACAATTACGGTCGAGTAAACTACGTTTAATGACCGCCTCATATCGACTCGTTACAGTCAAAAGTATTTGGCTGAGAATCTCAGGACGAGGCATGCCTCGTCCCTACATTGCGTAGGGGCTGCCTTGGGCCTTCAAACATCTTTTTATGAAAGGACAACGGCGATGCGCGTAATTGTGACAGGCGGCACAGGCTTAATCGGACAGGCGTTGGTTGCAAGCCTGCACCATGACGGACACGAAGTGATCGTGTTGGGCCGGAACCCCAACAAAACCAGCGGCCTCCCCCCCGGCGTGAAGATCACGGTGTGGGATAGCCAGACGCCGGACGGTTGGGGACATCTGGTCGATGGCGCGGGCGCGATTGTCAATCTGGCGGGCGCCAGCATCGCGGGCGAAGGCTTTCTGCCGGAACGCTGGACTGACGAGAAACGCCGCGCGATCAAAGACAGCCGCGTCAACGCGGGCGCGGCGATCACCGCGGCGGTCGCCAGCGCGAAAACCAAACCCGGCGTGCTGATCCAGTCATCGGCGGTCGGTTATTACGGCGTCCACGGCGACGAAGAACTGACCGAAGACTCGCCAGCAGGCGCTGATTTCCTTGCAGAAGTGACCAAAGTCTGGGAAGACTCGACCAAGAGCGTTGAAGATCACGGCGTCCGCCGCGCCATCATCCGCACGGGTGTAGTGTTGAGCCGCAAGGGCGGCGCGCTCCCGCGCATGGCCGTGCCCTTCCAACTGTTCGCGGGCGGTTATTTCGGTGATGGCAAGCAGCAGATGTCGTGGATTCACATCGACGACGAAATCAGCGCCATCCGCTTCCTGATCGACCAAGCGGACGCCCGCGGACCGTTCAACTTGAGCGCGCCCAACCCCGTGAGCAACAAGGAACTCGCCAGGGCGCTGGGCGCAGCCATGAAGCGCCCGCTCATTGCGCCTGTCCCCGGTTTCGCCATGAAAGCCGCCTTCGGTGATGTGACCACCGTCGTGCTCGACGGTCAGCGCGTCGTACCCAAGCGCCTGCTCGAACTTGGCTACCAGTTCAAGTACCTGACCATCCAGCAGGCGCTTACCGCGCTCTACGGGAGCACGCCGGTCACAGAACCCGCGCACCACTAAGCACACGTCAGTGTCATTCGTGCGAACTCCACCCTCAATCCCCACAGATAAACAGTGCTTTTGCTGTCTCCCCCCCTCCCTGAATTCGGGAAGGGGGTGGGGCTTTCAGTGGTGGGTTTTTTGAGGTTTATTCTTTGCCCGATTGCATACGAACCGACTCAGAACGAGCAACCTGTAGGGACGAGGCATGCCTCGTCCTACAATTAAAGACCTACCCCTGACAAGGGGTGGGGTTGGGCAAGAGAAACCTCATCCACAGATCACGTTAAGCCCGGATATCTGTGCAAACCCAGCGCCCTACGGGCGGTTACGTTCGATCCACTGGATGGCGTAATCGACCAGCGGGCGCTGTTTCATGCAGCGGACTTCCGCGGCTCCCACTCGGCCCCGTGGAATGTCCTGTTCGGCTTCGTAAGCAGCGCCGATGGTGGCAAAATCGTCGTCGTTGTAATCCACTTCCTCGAATTCGACCCATTGGCGCTGGCCGTCCACCAGCATGGCCGTGCCCTGACGGACGAATTTTTTGCCCGGCCAGCGGGCGCGGGTCTCCGCCATGTGCAGCGACGTGTTGTTGCCATGCCCAACGCCGATCAGCATGACGTAACCGTCGAGTTCGTACAGCCGCCCTAAAGGCGAGGTCGGACCGAACTCCTCTGTCAGCCGGTGATCCCCGGTCAGATACGCCGCCTGCGCCCCGGCAGCGGCCAGCGACCCAATCGGGTGGTTGCTGCGCAGCACGCCGGGCAGCGTGCGGAACAATTCCGCCACTACACCCATTTTTCGCGTCGGCGTGAACGCCGGTTCATACGCGGGCGCTTCGGCGCGAATAATAGGGAGCCAATGCGCCGGGACGGGCGGATGCTGCCAGTAAGCTGGATCGGTGTTATCGGTCGTGAAGGTCGGCATCATCAGCGTGCCCGACGGCGTAAGTACGCGCTGCAAGGCGCGGATCACGGCCACGGGGCCGCCCGCAATCCAACCCATTTTGCTCATGGACGTATGCACGACGACGGTTTGCCCCGCCGCCAAGCCGCAGGCCGCAAATTGCTCTGCGAGCGTGTCCACAGTCAGCGGCAACGTATCCGGTGTGATCGTATCGACTTCGCTCATGGTCTTCTCTCATCCCCCCTTACTGAAGGGCATCAGCGGGCTTCTTTGCGCAGCGGGAGGCTTTGGGCGTCGGGCGTTGGCGGCTCTTCCTCGCTGACGGGAACATCCTCCAGCCGCTGGTTGTCGTTCGGCTCGGCAAACGGATCATCGTCGCGCAGCCAGTCCGCCGAAAGGATCGTTTTGGTGTGCGCTGTGTAGTAAATGCGGTAGGGATCACCGTTCTTGAAGGCCAGAAACGCGCGTTTCTTCACCTTAAACTTTTTGTCATCGACTTTCACCGTATACGAGGCGCTGTTCCGCGCGGGGGTGG
>CALKIA010000268.1 GCA_937988705.1 uncultured Chloroflexota bacterium
GCCGCGGCGCAGACCTATATTCGGCGCGAGTTCGGCACCGAGTATCTGGGGACAGAACGACCACCCACGACTGGGATCGCGCCAACGGATGTGAACCGCCAGCCCGAGTCACTACCAGGGGATGGCACGGCCATCTACGCCCTGATCTGGCAGTACTTCATCAGCGCGTACATGGCCGCGGTGCAAACCAAGCTGATGGGAGCGACATTGTTGGTGGGAGCAGCCCACGGCCGCCCCTATCCGCTAGAAATGCGGGCACTGGCGGCGCTGCGCTATTTTGACGGTTGGCAGCGAGTGACGCCCACTGATTTCAACGACACCGTCCTGCCGATCCTGACGCACGGCCAACTGCTGCATCCGGAGCAGGTCGCTGTCGAACAGCTGAGCAGCGCACCGCCAACTTCCTACGACACAGTCGAGCTGGTGGGCACGTTGATCGCCTGCGGTGTGCCTCTACAGCCGGCTGTAGAGGCGGTCGAGCATCTCCAGACGGCGGGATATATCGAAGGTGACCTACTTCTTAACCTGACCGAAGTGGGACGGACGGTAGCAGCATACCTGGTGGAGCACTTCGGTGAGCTTATCGCTCCGGCATTCGCCCGTGAGTGGGCGATCGAGCTGGAGCGCATCGCTTCCGGCGAGCGCCAGCGCGTGGACGTGCTGCGTGCCTTCTGGCAGCGCTTCGGCGGGACGCTGCGTCCCACACCCATCGTTCGTACAGTCGCAGTCGAGCACAAGCCTGTCGTGCTGCGCCCGGCCGAGGAGGTCTAGCCTATGGCCAATTTACCCCCACCGGACTGGGATGATCTGCCGCCTCCGCCCGATCTCGATTTCTCCCTGCCGGATGATCCCTTTCCGGATGAATTGTTCGGCAGGAACAGTGACGACTACCTGCCGGAAGAGGATCCGTTCGCGCCGTTTACGCCGCCCGATCGGGCGGTAGGCGGCGCGTCGGCTGCGGCGGCTCCGATCTTTGAAAGTGACGACGGGTGGGGCTGGCACGACGCGGCGATCATCGCCGTCGAGCGCCTGTCAGCGGATGGCGTGACGGAGGAGTACGGCATCGGCGCGCTGGAAGTCTTCGCCAACGCGCACACCGGCGATCTGGGCGGCAGCTATCTGGAAATTGGCACTTTTGCCGACCTCGACGAAGCCGCGGCCTTCTATCACGAACTGCAGGGCGACATCCACGCACAGGGGCTGCTGCCGTTTCAACTCGGCGACTATGCGGCTGAGCGCGCGGTCGAGCGCGGGGCTCCCGCTCCCGAGTGGCGCGCGGCGGGTGAGGTGGAGTACGCCGCGTATGAGGCGCTGCGGTCACTAGATCCGCCGAACGCGCGCGATTTGCCACCGGAGGACTTCGATCTCGACACGCTGTTCGCTGAGCTGGAGCCCATTCGTGAAGTCGTTCCGGCTGATTCGTCGACCTTCAAAGCGCTGCGTGACATCGGGATTGCTGCCGATGGTTTCGACCCAGAAGCCGATCCACCGCCATTCATCGACCCCGACACCGGGACGGCGTACTGGATCGGCGTCTTTCATCCGGACAAGGGCGACCACGACAACGCCGTGACCAGCATCCTCTCGCTTGGACGCGACCCGGAGACGGGCGAGGTTGAGGCACAGCTTGCCCCCATCGTGCCGGGCGACTGGGACAAGGCGTATGGCGCAGCGGAATACCTGCTCGGCGTGGTCGAGAATGGCGGCATCGAGCGGGCGTTTGAAGCAGCGGAAGGCATGGCGCTCGCCGCTGATCAGCGCGACCTGTGGGAACGCGAGCGCGGCATCCCGCTCGAACCGGACGCGGCGCAGGATTTGGCGGACTATACCCGTGACCAGTGGGAGATCGACCTATGAGCGAGACCTCCAAGAGTTTCTCCCTGCGGCTCTCGCCCGAAGATCACCTCCGCCTCGAACAGGTGGCGGCCCGCTTCGCACTGGATCGCACCGGCGCGCTGCGCCGGCTCATCCGTCGGGCAGCGGTCGCGCTGGCAGCCGATGGACGCTTCACCACCGTCGAACGTGGGCGCGCCGGGCGAGAAATCCCGGTGCGCTTGATCGAAAGGGGAGTTGATGACCGACTCTAATCGCGTGAACGAGCATCCCGACTGGGATGTGTATGACGATTTCACCGGGATGGAGCCACCGCGCGTGCTCCGTGATCCGGCGCTGTCCGTGACGCTCTACGACACGCTCGTGCCGCTCGATCACGAGGAGCAGTACGTCCCGAACCATCTGGACGCGGACGGGACGGTGCATTTCTTCGCGGCGGTCGATGTGTCCAACGAGCCGAACGGGGACGATCTGGCGTATGAACTGCGCTACTTCCGTGCGGCGCAGACCGACGATGGGCGGTTGGTGCATGATGCGCACCCGGTCATGCCGCTGGACAGCCGGGGCGACTACTCGTTTCCGCGTCAGACGCTCGAAACCATGCTGATGGACGGCGATCTCGACAATGCGCAGGAACTTGCCTACCAGACGGCGCAGTCGCACGGGCTGGCGTTCCCCGAACCGGAGGCGCTGCCGCCGCTCAACACGGGCGTGGATTACGCCTTTGAGGTGGGGGGCGGCGATGATGACGATCCGGCGCTGGAAGCGGTCAAACGCTGGCGCGACGGCGCGCAAGATCGCGAAGCCCGCCAGCCGATCGCGCAGTATGGCATGAGCGAAGAGGCAGCACGCGATCAGGCGGAACTGGTTGACTTGCGTGAAACGCGCGGGCTGGAAGCGGCGCTGAACCTGGCCGAGAGTATGGCGGTGTCGAGCGGTGCGCTCCACGCTGGGCGTGACGATCCGCGCTTCTTCACCGACGGTCCCCCTGACCCGTTCATCACCAGTGCCGAGCGGGATCGGGCGCTGGTCGAGGACACCCAGCGGCTTACGCCCGTTGAACCCGATGCGGCGGTCGCTGCCTTTGAGGAACGCTTCGCAGACTCGGCCTATCGGCTGCTTCAGCCCGTCGATCCAATGGTCAACTACTCGTTTGAGGTCATGCCCGCCGATCCGTGGACGCTGGAATTGACCGCCGACAAGTGGTGGCTGGAAACGAATGGGCGGGTCGGGCACGAGGGGCAGACGCTCAAGACCTACTCGCTCGAGTCGTATGAGTGGGAGCGCGAGAGCGAGCGGGAAGTCGCGGCGCTGGATCGCGAGAACCTGCACCGCACCTATCAGGACGAGGGCTTGGAAGCCGCCCTGCGGAGGGCGGAGGGAATCGCGGTGGCAAACGGGGAACTGAACGCGGATCGTACTGATGGGCGGCTATTCACGGACGGTCCGCCCGACCGCTTCACGACGGCGCGCGAGGCAGAGCTTTTGGGATTGGAAGACCCGCAGGCGGGCGAGCCGCTCCGCGATATCACCAACGATGATACAGCGGAGATGCCCGGCGTTCGTGCGCCCGATGCAGACGCGCCCGAACCGGGCAGTTGGGACGAACTGGTCGCCCAGCAGCGCGATCGCGTTGAACCGGAGCCGAAACCGCACTACTGGCAGACGCACTATCGCCCGGTCGAAACACCAGACGGTGAGCCGCTCGGTACGGCACTGTTCGTGACTGAGTTCCCGCAGCTTCCACCCAACTTCGACGACACCATCGAGGCGAACGGAATGGACGATTCGGTCTACCCGACCGAGGCACGCACGTTGGAAATGGCGCATTTTGCCAACGAGGATGATGCGCGCAAGTTCGAGACGGAGTTTCGCTCGTATCTGGTGCCGGGACTGCTCGACGGACCGGAACTCGCGCCGGAGGTAGCGAAGCTCGAAGGGCTGTCCGGCGAGTGGGAGGAGATGGACTATCACGGTAACGTGGACTACATGAGCAGTGATCGGACGATTGTGCGCGAGGCGGACGACTGGCATCTGCACGATCCCAATTCCGAGCGGGAGGCACTGGAACAGTTTGAGGGGCACGATTCCAAAAATGCACAACAATCCGGAATAATTGGCTCCGAGAACGACTACTTCTCAGACGAATACTGTGGGCAAATGATCGAGCTATAGCCAGACCAACCAATAGTGCCCTGCACTTCAGGTGGAGGGCACAAAATACGTACTTTGACCCACTGCTAAGGTTGAGTTTGCTGGAGATCGCCTAAATCTTCACTATGAAAGTCCCGCGCACAGCGAAACCCTAAGAAATCTTCGGTAAGTGACGACGAATCATATGATCTGAAAGTCAACCGCGTGTTGTAAGGTGTCGCACTTTTCCAAGAACCGCCGCGAAATACGCGAAATGCGCCGGTGTCTATAGGGTTTTCGCGGATTTCATCATTTGAATAGGGATAGGGATGGTAAATACTGCTTACCCACTCCCATACGTTACCACTCAGATCAAAAGCACCGACCCAAGATATTCCCGAAGGGCGGCTGCCAACCAGAAAAGAACGATCACCAGAATTGCTCCTATCAATCACATTGCTGGCGGAATATGTATCGCCCCAAGGATAAACAAACTCGTCAGGGCCTCTTCCAGCATATTCCCACTCTGCTTCAGTTGGGAGTCGCATTCCCTTAGACTCGCAGAAAATCGTTGCTTCTGTCCAAGATATCGTATCCCGCGGATACTCAGAACCAGTCCAGCGACCGGATGAGCCAAATTGCTCATTCGTGGTCTCAGTCATGGCAATCCAAAATGGAGTTTCAAAGCACTGCACGTTGATAGGTTGTTCATCGCCATCACCATCGACGCTCCCCATCCCAAAACAACCCGTTGGGACCAATACCATCGGAATATCCTCAAACGCTCCATAAGTTGGAGTCCACTGTCCATTTGATTCCACTGGTATCGCAAAACCTATCTCACTCGGCAGATCATTGTCTTGCAGAATATCGTCCGCGCTAGGAGGAGAAGCGATTTCACTTTCGTCTGATGGAGGTGTATAGACCAAATCACAGACATTCTGACCTGCTGGACAGAAACCCAAAGTATCAGACCGCTGAACAAGAACGATTGTTCTGACCTGTCGTGAGTTTGTGTCGTACCAAAAGATATTTGAGGCTGATAGAGCGTGTATGAGAGTCATACCATTCTGGCATTCCATAGGTAACGGATTACGTGAACCGTTTCGCTCTAGTCTGAAACATATTGGGGTCGGAACTGCCTCAAAACGAATTGCCCGAAATGACGAAAACTCATCCATGAAGAAAGTTCTTCGTTCTTCGCCAATAACGACCTCAAAGCCAAATCCTTCCAACGAAACTAAGCGATTTCCGGGAACATATACTGTTAGGCTTTCTTCATCAAGAAAAAATGTGATGTCAACATCAGTACCTTGGGAACTCACGCCGTACAGGGGAACCAGCAGTAGGGAAATTAGTAGTAGCACCGTCTTCGACATATTGATTCACCTCACAGAAAGAAATTCACATGTATAGACTTGAGAGCTTGATGCCTGAGCTTCACATTGCCCAACTACTTCGCCGTCCAACATGAGTTCAACAATAGAGTTTCGCCAGTCACTAACCCTTTGCTGAACACTTGTGTTGGAGCCTAGACAATGTGAATAGATGGTAAAGACAGGATTTCTTTGCTGTAAACACCAACATGAATCCGCAAGAGTATTGGAGCTGTCTGGAAAAATATCTCCAATTGTGTAGGTAGTGTTGCGTCCAATATTGATGACTAACGTACTCAAGTCCATTTGCTGATGTGAACACACGGCTACAGAATCGCCACTACGAAATACTGTTAGGCTGAGGTCACTAAACGTAGCCGATGGTTGCGGGGTGTTTGAGGGTTCGACTATAGCCGCTGCGCTACTGGTCGGAGCTGGTGTTTCGCTGGAGATCAATATAGCTGCTGCGATTTCCTGAGTTATCGGCGAAGGTGAAAGAGTTGTCTCTTGTATCTCCGATTTACTTAGTCCATTGGTGACTAGGGGGATGATCAATGCCAGTATTGCAATCATGCCCGTTATCATTGCGGCGACAATCAGCCTGAGTGGTTTGAAACCCCCATTTGGATTCGTCGGGTTGCTAAGCTGAGGCTGAGCAGTGGGATTCGGAGTTAGTGGTTGGAGTGTATTCGACGTCGCGTTTCCGAGAGCTTTGTTGATCGCGCCATATAGTTTTGCTGCGGCTTTTGGTCCTAATTCCCGATCACGGAACCCTCGCGACAAATCGATGCAGTTCGTGTCACGGAGTATCTGAGCAATGTCCGCAGGAATTGTGGTACTGGAACCAACTCCAGCATACGGGTAGTTAGTTTTTGGGCGAACGATGATCGGTAGCAGTCGCTTATGGAGGCGTACTGCTTCGCGGAGCTCACTCTGGCAGTATGTTGATTGAAGTGAGTCCTCAGAACAAAGGTAAATGAAGAGCTCACACACAGCGATCTCTTCAAGAATTACCTCCCACCATTTCGCCCCGCCAGGGATCTGCTCATCGTAGAAAACAGACGCAAATCCATAGGTCTCATGCAAGAGAGGCACGAGATCACCAATGAATTGTGCATCTGCTCGACTGTACGAGATGAAGAACTGAGCCATGGGTCCGCGATGATATCAGTATCTATCTATCAGATATTCTATATCATCAAGCTCTCACTCGCACGTAAAGCAGCAGAATTCACCAAGGCGAGTTTCACACCTCATTCAGCGAGTCACGGAGCGACTTGCTGGCTCGCACCGTGATCTGACGAAAGCGGCGTTTCGGCAGCAAACGATTGGCGGCGCGTTCAATCGCCTGCACATCAATGACGATGAAGTGTTCAATCTCGACCCGCCCGCCGTTGACCAGTTCCTCCGTCCACACCTCGACCAGCTTTTCCAGCATCAACTGCACATCACGGTTCTTCAGCCGTGTCCGCCGTCCTATTTCCTGCACAGTCGAATTCTTGGTCATCGTCATGGTGTCATCTCAAGTTTTGCTGCTTTGCGCCGGGCGCGCAGTTCGTCAAGCGTAACCATCTTCACTTTGCCGCCCCCCTGCTGTTCGGTCTTCGCTTTCACCTCCGCCAGCTTCGCTCGCGCTGCGATCTCAATGGTCGATGCGCCTCCAGCGATTCCATCCGCTGTGGGCACTTCGGTGGCTTCCGGTTCAAAGTCGTCGAAATCGATGCCTCGCTCCAACAGAAGCGGCTCGCTCTCGTTCGATGCACTTAAGCGCCGCTTCCAGTCGTCGCGCTCGTAGAAGCGTGTCAATCGGGCGTTCAGGATCACCTGCGTGGCGAAACCCGTTTCGACGTAACGAGCAAAGATCGTGCAGTTCCCCACCTGCGGCGTGATGACTTCATCGACGGTCAGCAGCGGACGCTGGCGGAGGTGACTGTTCGGATCATCCTGATTGGCGTCGGTGGTTGCCGTGCCGCTCGCCTTGCTGTAGAACTCGGCTGTGTCCGCGTCGCAGCCGCCGTAGATCACCTGCGTCGCCAGACCGGTGAACAGCGCCTGTGTCCCTTCACGCCCGTACAGCATCTCGAACTGCCCTTTCGTCTGCGCGCCGATCAGGATCGAGATGCGGCGTTTGCGGACGAGGTTCACATCCGCGACTAGGCTGTCGAGCTTGCCGAGCGTCGGGAACTCATCGAGGATCACACCGACCGGGACGGGCAGCGGACCTTTGTTGCGTTCGCCAATCGTATCGAGGTCGAGCATGAGCTTGCGCAGCGTCGCGCCGAGATACGACGCATACACGGCGCGCATGCGTCCCGGACAGGTCAAGACGACGACGGTCGGCTGCTCGACCACCAGCTCGGCATCGAAATCAGATGCCGAGGTGTTGGCGCGCACATCGATGGATGCCCAACCCGTGAGCGCGGTCGCCAACGTCGCGATCACGTTCGATGCGACCTTGCCATCCGATCCCACCGACGCGATGAAGCTGTTCGCCAGCAGCGCCGCATCATCTTTCTTGGACTTGAGCGCCTTCGCCAGCGCTTTCACGTCGTTCATGGCGTTGTAGATTGCACCGAGATTGTCGAAGCGGATCAGGCAGGCGGCGAGCAGCGCGGCGGCGCTGTCCGTCCAGAAGCGGTTGTCGCCCTGCGCCGATGGCACGAGAACGTCAGCAATCGCCCGTGCATCGGACACGTTATCAATGCCCTCCGCGAGGTTATAACGCGGTCCGGCGGCGCTGGTCGGATCATGTACCACGACCAGGTGGCGCGTGACAGCAGCATACTTGAGAATATGGGTGGTGATCTCGCCCTGCGGGTCAGCGACGACGAGCGAGTGCCCGGAGCGCATCCGGTCGGCAATTGCCGGGAGGATGATCCCCTGCGTTTTGCCCGAACCGGGACCGCCGAGCGTCAGGATGCCGCGTGCGACGTCCTCGCCACTGAGACAAAACTGACCTGTGCCCACGTCGAGCCGCCGCTTGCTCTCGCCCCAGAACGCGCCAAGCAGGATCAAGCCTTCGGGGTCAGGACGGCGAAAGCGGCGGTACTCGCGCAGGGTGCAGAAGTGTGACGAGCCCAACGCCCCACGTTTGATTCTCGGCGCTCTTAGGCGGTCGATCTTCTCACGCAGCCAACCGCCCTCGCGGAGAAGATTGTGAAGCCCGATCGCGGTCATCATCCAGACGAATGCCAGAAACATCCCGAACAGGAACAAACGCATGGTGTTGATGCCCGGCGGCGCACCGACGATCAGTGTAACGAGTTCGTTGGTGGCGGATCTCCCGCGTTTCACCGCTTGATCGCCCAGCAGTGCGAGATAGATCGCGGAGATGGAGCCTAGTTGGACGTGACTCGAACATTGTTCGGGGTAAACGCCGGGAGAAAC
>CALKIA010000269.1 GCA_937988705.1 uncultured Chloroflexota bacterium
ATGCCGGGCTGCGGCAGATAGCCACGCACCACGTCACGGTAGTTGAGGGTCACTTCGAGCGGCAGGGTCAGGCCCGATTCCGCGAGGAGCTGCTCCGCCATCGCCGGGTCATACGGGAAGGGTTCGAAGCCGTCGGTATAACCGAAAATCGCCGAGGGCATGAACTGGGTCGCAACCGACGAGCCCGGGGGATAGAAGTTGTCAACAATGCGCTGCTTGTCGATCGCGTAGGCCACGGCCTGACGAACATTCAGGTTGTCAAACGGTGCGATCAGGTTGTTCATACCGAGGTAGAAAATGTTCAGACCTTCACGTTCGAACAACTGGAGGCTCGGGTCAGCTTCGATGACCGGGAAGTCACCGGGGCCGGGGTTGTCGATGCCGTCAACCGTGCCCGATTGCAGTTCGACCAGACGGGCCGCCGCTTCCGACGCCCAACGGAAAATCATCGTGCCTTCGAACGCGGTATCGCCCCAGTAATTTTCATTGCGGGTGAGGACGATTTCGTTGCCGAGTTCCCAATTGCTCATCATATACGGGCCGGTGCCGACCGGGTTACGGAACAGGGCTTCACCACCACCGCCCGTTTCCTCGAGGTGTTCCAGCGGCTGAATACCAACCGACGAGAACGCGACCTTCTGCGGGAATGCGCCATCCGGTTCGCACAACACGAACTGAATAGTCTGTGCATCCAGCGCCGCAATTGACTGAATGGTGCCGCCGTAGCTGCAATCGGTCGCAGCATAGGTGGTCCAGCCATCAGCAGAGGTTGTCACCGTGGCCTGACCTTCTTGCGCAAAGGCAGGAACGCCCAAGGCCAAGACCACAACGAGCATAAGGAGTGATACACGTGCTAAAGAACGCATAAAAATAGTCTCCTGATTGAAGTTGGTGCGTGACAGCATTGTAATGTGTTTTCGAAAGAACGCAAGATTTCTACCCGAAGGCTAGGAGCGGATGAATGTTGAAATGAAATTTGTACAAATAGACAAAAAGTCCATCCTCTCTAAGTCAATTCGATGTTACAATTTCTTCAGAATGTGCCTTTTGAGTGGAGACGCATGCTATGTCGTCAGCGGTGATTGATGATCCTCATCTCCCTCCTCGCTACGTAGTTGAAAACTACCGTAAAGCGTTCTTAGTGCTGAATGGTTGCGAACCGAACGTGCGCTACATGGGGAATCAGTGGTATTCCGTCAATGGCGAAACGGTGCATCGTTCCACCATCATGGAGGAAATCGGGCGACTGCGCACCCTTGCCCAAGCACAGTCCTTACAGCGGGCCAATAAAGGCATCATCCAGAAACTCATTGCCCGCCTCAAAGCGCTTTAACTTACTCACCGCTGACCGTTTCTAGCTCTCAGTTAAACCGTTTCCGGCAAATATCATGTCTATAGCATGTCTTATGAAGGGCGCACCAGCGGCGCCCTTTTTTGCTGTGTGCCCCTGCTCCGCTTGAGGAGTCGTTACGAGGTGAAGGTCGGCGGCGCGCTGCTGGGCAGGCTCACCGTGAACGTCGTGCCGCGCCCCGGCGCGCTCTGCACATCGATGCTGCCGTGATGCAATTCGACCGCCCGCTGCACAATCGATAAGCCGATCCCTGTCCCGCCGATGCTGCCGCTGTTCGCCGCGCGGTAGAACGTCTCAAAAATCCGGGACAGTTCCGCCGGCGGGATGCCGATCCCGTCGTCACTCACCTTGATCGTCGCTTGCCCTTGTAGGCACACCACTTCACAGCGGACGCTGCCCCCATCCGGGGAATACTTGATCGCGTTATGCAGCAAATTCGTCAGAATTTCTCCGACCAACCGTGAATCAACATAGACGGTCTTACAGCGCAGGTCCGGCTTGAAGACAAGACGCCGCGACTCATCCGTTTGTAGACGCAACCCGGCAATCAGCGTGCGGCACAATTCCGCCAGATCGACCACCTCCGGCTGGAATGGTATCCGCCCAGCCTCCAGTCGCCCAAACGTCAGAATATCCTCCAACATACCATTCATATGGTCGATTTCAGCCTGAATGCTCTGGATGCGCGCACCGCGTTCCTGTTCGTTCAGGCGTTCGCTGTAGGTTGTGAGCAGGTCGCTGGCGGTGCGGACGGTAGCTAAGGGCGTGCGAAACTCGTGACTCAGACGCATGATGACGTTCATGCGAAATTCGCTCAATTCGTGCTCACGCTTCAAAGCGTCCCGGAGTTCTTCTTCGACCTTTTCACGGCGGCGCACTTCGGTTTGCAGCGCGGCATTCGCCACAATGATGGTCTGCTTGCGCTCTTCTGAGAGGCGCGCCGCCCGGACAAACCCTAGGACGCGCGGCACGAGCGGCGGCATGATGATCGCCGTCGAGACGGAAGCCACCGCCGTCACGGCCTTGAAGCTCGCCGCCAGCCAGTAGGTTGGCGTCCACAGCGTGATCACATCCATAAAGTGCGTGAACCCACAGGTGAAAATGAAGGCGCCAAACGCCAAAAAAACCCATTGGAACGGAATATCCTTGCTGGCACGGTAGACTAGATACGTCAGTGTGATCGAAATGACCGTGTACGACAGGCCGATCAACAGGTCGGAAACGCTGTACAGGCGCACGAGTGTCGGAATCCACAGAAAACAGTGTCCGTGCGGTTCAAAGCCCGCAGTCGAGAAGATCTGGCGCCCCGCCGCCGATTGGGTAAACAAAATTCCGCCGAGCACAGCGGCTAGGATGGCAAAAGCGCTGATAGACAGGCGTGTGTTTCTAGCCACGGTACGACCCTTGTTAAACTGACGCGGTTTAGATGTTGAACGGTACTGCATTTATAACATACGTAATCTCCAAACCACATGAACCTTCACTGAATATCGCGCCTATCCTTAAAACTCCCTATGAGATGGTTCACCCTCAATTGTTAACAACCTAGTCCGCTTGTAGGATGGTAGTGCATTGATGCATGGGAGTTGAGCAATTTCTAGTGTTGGGCGGTGATGTGGATTTTGAAGAACTACTGGCGCGTTCGCAGAAACAAATGCTGCAAATGCAGGCGCTGTCTGCACGTCTGGCCAGCATCAGCGACCTAGCGGCGGCGCTGAACAGCACCGTCGATCTGGATACGATGCTGCAGATCGTCCGCGAGCAAGCACAAACCTTGCTGACCAGTGATTATTGCAGCGTAACGCTTCAGCGCGCGGGGGAGTGGATCGTCTGGCCGCTGAGCGGCAGCGCTGAGCCGCAGGTGTTGGATGCCGAAGCCGACCCGGCGATCGGCCATACTCTACGCACAGGCCACCCGCGGCTTGTCCTGAATAATCGCGATCCGGGGCTGCTGGCGGCCTATGCCTCATTTCTGGTCGTCCCTGTGCCGGGCGCACACGAAGTGTTGGGATCACTCAATTTCGGAGCCAGCGATCTGCACGCCTTGAGCATCGAAGATTTGCGGATCGCGCGTTTGCTGGCCTTCCAACTCGGGAGCGCCCTGCAGAATGCCGAACGCTTCCACGAGCTGCGCCGTACGCAAGAGGCGCTGGCGCAGAACAATGCCGAGCTGCAAGCCCGCAACGAAGAACTCGACGCTTATAACCAGATCATCGCGCACGATCTCAAAGCGCCGCTCAACGCCATTTACGGCTATGCCAGCCTGCTCGCGCTCTTTTCGGGCGAGGAGTTTGGCGCAACCGGCCCCATCTACGTCAAACAGATCATGGACTCGGCTCAGCATATGAACGGCATGATCGATCAACTGCTGTGGCTGGCGAAAGCCCAGCAGACCCCCATGGCGCTGGTCGATATGAACGCCGTCATGATCCGTGTGTCGCTCCGGCTGGAGCATCTGTTCGTCGCCCGCGGCATCCGTCTCGAAGTGCAGCCCGATCTACCACCAGCGCTGGGCTATGAAGCGTGGGTCGAAGAGATCTTTGCGAATCTGGTGAATAACGCCATCAAATACATGGGTAACAATCCAGATCCGTTGGTGCGGGTGCATGGCCTGCGTGACGGCGATATGTGCCGCTACGAAGTCGAAGATAACGGCATCGGCATCGAAGCAGATAACCTCAAAAACGTGTTTCAGATCTTTGTACGTTTCAATCCCGGCACCGTCGAGGGTCACGGCCTCGGCCTGAGCATTGTCGCGCGGCTCGTGCGCCGCCTGGGGGGCGAGGTTGGCGTCACCAGCACGGCGGGTGTGGGCAGTACCTTCTGGTTCACCCTGCCCGCCTCTGATGAACTGTCAACAAATTAGGACATTTGTAAACGATAATACAACTGCGGAATTCTGGAAACTTACTAAAATTTACGGGCATTAACAATGGATTGGGACAGTCGATGGACGCGCAAACCCTCTTCAGAGAAGGCGTCATGGCAGTACGTGAGGGTAAAGACCTCAATCAGGCCCGCCAACTCCTATTACAGTCGCTCAAACTCGAACCAGAGAATGACATGGCGTGGCTGTGGATCTCACAAACAGTCAGCGACCCACAGAAAAAGCTGGAATGCGTTAACCGCGCCTTGAAGATCAACCCGGATAACGGGAAGGCGCTCGACCTGCGCCTCAAGCTGACCAAAGCGCTCACCACCGCTGCCACGCCCCAACCCGCCGCGCCGGTGCCCATCTTCGACTTTAAATTCGACGACAAGCCCACCGATCCGCCGAAAGCGCCATACCCAGCGCCGGCAAAGCCGCCGCCGCCCGCGGATCTGGTGGATGAAGCGGGGCTGCGCGAGGCGCCGACCATTCGCACCCCCCTCAGTCCCGCCGAAGACCGTGAGGTCAAAGATCTGCTGGAAAAAGCCGACGCCTATATCAAAACAGGCCAGGCGGAGGAGGTCGAAAACGCGATTGAACAATGGGTGCGCATCCTCGAAATTCGCGTCGATCACGAATTCGCTATTCAAAACAGCGTACGGTATCTGGCACGACTCGGCTACATGGACGACGCCAAAGAACTGATCTGGCGCGCGATTGATGCGGGGACACTGCTGCCGTCGATCTTTGTGACGGCGGTTGACATCGCCCAACGCATGCACGATCACAGCGCGGCGGCGGACATGGCCAAGCGCCTGCTCCCTATGCCGGAAGTGGACGATGCGCTGCTCCTCAAAATCACGGATCAGATGGTCAAATACGGCCAGGCTGAACAGGTCGTCGAGGTGCTGGCGGCGGCGGTCACACATCGCCCGAAAAGCCAGAAGCTTCTGATCCGTCTCGGCGAACTGCTCGACGAACTGGGACAAAAAGACAAAGCTATGCGCTACTTTGACCGTGCCGCGCGCATCAAAGGCGGCACGAAAGAAGCCAAACGCGCGGACAAAGCCCTTATGCAGTTCACGCCGATCATCACCGACCGCGAACGGGGCAACACGTGGCTGGCCGTGCGCGAAGCAGCGGGCTTCCTGGTGTTTTATCTGCTGCTCGGCTGGCAGGACGCGGGCATGAACCTCGCCAACATGGGGATTCGCTGGTTAGGGGTGCTGCTCTCGTTGCTCGGCGGCTACTTTGTCATCACTGCCGTGTCATCGCCGCAGCAGCAGCCGCTGGCGACGTGGCTCGGCGGCACGGTTCCGCCGCCCAAACCACAGAAACAATTGGTCGATCCCTACGGCAACCCGATTGACAGCTTGTCCAGCGGCCCCCTGGAAGACCCAACCGAACTGACGATGCTGCCGCAGGCGATCCGCTGGTTATTCTTCATCCTCGGCGCGGCGCTGCTGTCGTTCTCGTTCTATATAGTCTTCAGCACGGCGCTGCGCCTGCTGTTCAACCCCGTACCGCCAACTTATATCCCGAATATCGAAGATCTATTACTGGAGGCTGTGCGCTAATGGGTGCATTTTTCTCCTTCATGTTCCAGATTTTACTCATCCTGCTGCTCATGTCGGTGGTGTTCCCGCTGCCCGTGTCCGATACCGGCACAGTGCGCTATAAAACGCTCCCCATCATGACCTACGTACTGATCACAATCAACAGCCTGGTGTTCCTTGCCTGGCAAGCACCACACCTGATCGCGGCGACGCAGGCCGAGCAATTCGGGCTGTTTGAACCGTTGATCCAGTCCCTGCAAGCCTATGTGAATCAGATCTGGACCTATGGCTACCGCGACGTGTTCCTCCGCAGCGGCGAGAGCATCGGCGCCTTCACCACCTTCACCAGCATGTTCATGCATTCCGGTTTCGACCACCTGATCGGTAACATGGTGTATCTGTGGGCGTTCGGTCGGCGCATTGAAGACGCCTGCGGTCCGTGGCGCTATCTGCTCTTTTATTTGACGGCGGGCATGATCGCCAACATGGGGTCAGAGCTGCTCAACCCGGCCAACTCGGATATTCCGAGTATCGGCGCATCCGGCGCGATTGCCGGCATCATGGGTGCGTACCTGATCCTCTTCCCCGGCGCACGCGTCAACTGCCTGTGGATTCTCGGCTCGGTGCTGCGCCTGCCGATTGCGGCCATTCGTGGCAAAGACCTGTGGAACTGGACGATCCCGATCCCCTCGTTCATCCTGCTGATCTACTTCGCGGTCGAAAACGCGCTGCCCTCGTTTGAAGTCATGCAGCAGGGTGATGATGTCGGCGGCGTCAACACGCTGGCGCATCTTGCGGGTTTCCTCGCCTGCCTGCTCGTGCTGCTGTTCGTGCGCAAAGACCTGTTCAACCGCTTCATTGCGGGAAGATCACTCTAGCCGTGTAAACCTTGTCGGGACACGCTTCTGCTCGTCCGCTGGGCCGGACAACACAGGCGGTGTCCCTACGAGATCGCCGTTTGTTGGGACAACGTTGGCCTTGTCCGCCATCATCGGCGCAGTTGAGAACTGCCTTAGGCCAGCGCGCCCATCACATGATATTTGACGCTGTCGCCGAACATGCGATCCAGCCATTCGACCTGTTCGCGCATTTCGCGCGGCGCGGTTTCGCGTTCCAGCACCTGAAAGCCGAGCCGCTCGTAATAGCCAACCAGATCGGTTTCGGCCAGCAGATACAGCGGGCGCGGCGACTGTTCCAGCAGCGCGCGGACCAGCGCCGCCGCATAGCCTTTGCCGCGATACTCACGCCGTGTGGTCACGCTGTCCACTTCCCAGATGTCGCCTTCCGGCTGCACCATGCCAATGCTGACGATCTTCGGCTTGCCCTGTTCGACCACTTCCAGCACAAGGAAGTAATGCCAGTCGATCGCGTTCGGGTTGAGCGGCGCAGAGCGCACCATCTGCTTAATCGTCTCGGCGTCCTCGGCGGTCGCCGCGCGGATTGTGTAAGCTGCGGTCATCGATCATTCTCCCATGTCACTATCTCATAGGGTACAGCAAATCACGCAGCCCACGAATCAAAACAGGGGAAATCTAGCGATTTCCCCTGTCCAGTTAAGCTCAAATTAGGCGCGGGGCGCGTTGTCTTCTTCGGTCGTCTTCCCGATCCAACCGGGAGGATCACTGGCGGGGAACGATCCTTCTGAGGCCTCTTGGACAACGCTTTTGCGCCGGCTGTCATCCAACCCCGCGAGATACGCTTCGTCGGTACGCGCCGCCATGATGTAATCATTGCGATGCACGGTACGGATCGTGTGCGTCGTCCACACCACGGTCACCGAGTCAGCACGCAGTGTAATCTCCGGGTGATGCTGCTGCTCGCCGGCGGCGGTCGCTACCTGCTGCACAAACGCTGCCGCATCCGCATACTGCTCAAATTCAAAGGTGCGCCGCAGTCCACGCAGGCCATCGGTCACAGCCAGGTCCCACATCGGCACTTCAAGGTGCAGCGTTTTGATTTCGTCATCCGTCACAGGTTGGCAGTCAGCCCCGCAGGCGACACACTGTTCCTGAGCTAGCATGGTCGGCATAGCACTCTCCGTCATTACAATTGATATAACTATATTGGCACTTTATCGCAACTATGTTAAGTTCAGATGAGTATCGAAACGTCGACGGAGAACACACTTATGATCGGATTGATGATTGAGGGGCAGCATGGGCTGACCTGGGAACGTTGGGACAACATTTTGCGCACTGCGGAACGCTCCGGTTACCAATCGGTCTTCCGGTCCGATCATTTCACCGAGCGGGCTGACGAAGATTTCGACTCACTGGAAGCGTGGGTGTCGCTGACGTACGCGGCCTCGCATACCCAAACACTCGAATTCGGCGTGCTCGTCTCGCCGATCACCTTTCGGCATCCTTCCCTCTTGGCACGCATGGCGGCTCAGGTTGATGACCTGAGTGATGGCCGGCTGACGCTCGGCATGGGCACCGGCTGGATGGAACGCGAACACCATAACTTTGGCATTCCGTTCCCGCCGCTGACCACCCGCTATGCCATGCTCAAAGATGGGCTGGAAGTGGTGACGCGCCTCTTTCTGAGCGATAAGCCCGTCTCGTATCAGGGTGAGCATTTTCAACTCCACGACGCGATTCTGCTGCCTCGGCCACTGCGCGAAGGCGGCCCGCACATTTTGATCGGCGGCAACGGACGCAACAAAACGCTCAGCCTCGCCGCGGAATATGCTGACGAATGGAATGCGGTGTTCATCGATGTCGCGACGTATCGGGATCTCAACGGCCACCTCAACGATCTGCTGGCGGAATGGGATCGCGCGGCGGGCGAGGTCACCCGGTCGCTCATGACGCAGGTGACGTTCGCCAAAGATGAAGCGGCGCTGGATCTGCTCAAGAACGGCAAATCGCTCGATGAGCTGCGGCGCGGCGGGCGCTCACTGGCCGGGACGCCGTCCATGCTCGTGGATCAGATCGGCGAATATCTGGAAGC
>CALKIA010000270.1 GCA_937988705.1 uncultured Chloroflexota bacterium
TCGGCGCGACCAGCGGCATGAAACGCCCCATCACCCCGCGCATGATGTCGGCTTTGCTCGGAAAGTACCAGTAGAGCAGCGCGGGCGATTTCATGCCCGCGCGCCGGGCAATCGCTTTGATGGTCGCGCGTTCGTAGCCGACTTCGGCGAACACTTCCAGCGCCGCATCGAGGATCGCTTCTCGTTTGGATTGAGTTTCCGGCTCAGTCATGATCGACCTTAATTGAACGTTCAATCAAGTCAAGCATACGCCGACTTGAATCTAGAGTCAAGTCAATAGAAAATCAAGAACCAACAAGCGTTACCCATTTCAGCACCCTATGGGTAGGGTGAGCGAGTTCTTTAGCATATTAAGGAGTTTTGCCGAACCATCCAAGAGCGGATGCGTTCTGCCGGAAAGTGTGTAGCGCCGCAAACGTTTAATCGCTTGGTTGTCGCGGACAGGCGCAGGGACACTTCAATTGGCGGCTACAGCAGCACGTAGGCGTCATCATCAGCATACAACACACGGACCGGTGTACCGGGCAGGACAGGTTGATGCCGCTTGCTAGCGTATTGTGTTCCTGTGCGGGTTTCGCCCTGCGGGTTGACAAACTGGTACTGCACAGTCGTTTCAAAGGCGGTGCCACGCCCCGTTGCAACCTCACGGCAAACCATGCTGACCACTTCGCCGGACAGGATTTGGCTGTCGGCCAGCAACCGCTGATACCGAGCCTGGTTCTGGCGCCGATCCAGCCCTGCCCTCCGAAATCCGCGCCCGCCAAAGGTTATCGCTACCATCCCGGCCACGACGAGCAGGCCGATGATGATGACGAATGCAGGCGAACCGGCCGTCGGCATCAAGTGGCTCAGTCCCGGCGCGGTCAGCAGACACAGGAACAGTACACAGCACACCACGAGAAACGGCACCAACGCGTGCCACTGCGCCTCATTGCTCACATTGGCCACCGTCTCAAACCGCAGCACATGATAGTGTGGCGTACCAGAATCGGGATAGCCCCGATAGCGAGGATTTAGGATGAAAACCTCAGCGCCCATGCTTTACCTCAGTGACTGGATCAGCTCGTCGAACTTCGCCGCGCGGACATCGTAAGTGTGGTGCGCGTAGACGTGCGCGCGCGCCCGTTCTGCCAGAGCGATCCGTTCAGCGTCGTGAGCCAGCGTGTAGCCGATTTGGGCGCGCAGATCCGCCATGTCGCGGTAGGCGAGGATGGTCGCGCCGCCATCCACATCCGGGAACCACGCCCGCGTGCCCGGCAGATCCTCCGCCACCTGACAGATGCCTGCGCCGGCCACTTCGAACAGCCGCAGATTGCCGCCGTAGTACACAAAGTCGCCGTGCGTGTTAAAGCACACTTTGGAGGCCGACAGGATTCTCAGCATTTCCTCGCCGAGCGCCTTGCCCCGCACGAACGGCTTGAGGCTGGCGGGCACATCGTGGACGCTCCAGATGCCAATGTCGAAATCACGCAGTGCCTCCAGCGCCTCGACGCGGCGGCTGTACAGGTGATCTGGGACGAGCGTGCCCACAAAGGCGATATCGCACGCATAGCGGCGGCGTTCGTCGTCGCTGAGCGTGTACGGGTGATGAAAATCGGGGTCGCAGGCCGACAGCGGCAGGCATTCCATGCGTTTCGCGCCCAGTTCCAGCCACTGCACCCCGTGATAGTAGTCATTCGCCAGCACAAGATCGTACAACCGCGCCGATGCCCGGTCGATGGCCTGCGAGAATACAATCGGTGATGTGCCGCAGGCATAGATCAACTTGCAGCCCAGTTCACGCTGGAGAGTCGCCAGCGTCTCCGGCAAAATTACGGTGTTATCCCCTACCATCCACAGCACATCGGGACGAAAAGCCCGCGCTTTCGCCAGCAAGCCCGCGTTTTTGCGGCGTACGTCCGGGTTGATTCGGGGGGGGATGCGGTTGAGCGCCGCCTTGATGAGCTTGCCGGGGGTGATGCGCTCGCTGTGCTTCTGCGTCTTGCGCATCGGCAGGTTACGCCAGTAGACATCGAGCGTATGCCCGCGCTTGATCAGCGCCTTCTCCCAGAAATGCTGTGACATGCTCGGCGGGAAGAGCGGCGGGCGGTCGCCCGGTGGCGTTTTGGCGCTCGCGGCGCGGAGTTCTTCAGGATGATGCAGCGAGGCGACGAATAGAATTTTCATAAGCGATCAGCCCGTAGCACAGAGCAAAGTGCAATTATACCGCTGCAAGCAAGGGGTTCGCTTGACAGCCACCGCAAATGCGAGTAGCGTTTAGGCGGCTAAAGAAGCGGATAATTTATGAACGAGATCCACAAGACTATCGGCTATTTGCTGGCCCAGTTGTGCAAAAGTCATCGCTACCGCGCGGACGCCAACCTGAACACGATTGGCTTGCACGTCGGGCAGGAGATGATCCTCACACGCCTCTGGGAACAGGACGGGCAGTCGCAGACCCAGCTCGCCGTTGTGCTGTGCGTCGAACCGCCGACGGTGACGAAAATGCTCACGCGCATGGAGCGCGGCGGGTTGATCGAACGCCGCTCCGATCCCGCCGATGCCCGTGTCTCCCGTGTCTTCCTGACGGATGCGAGCCGCCGTCTGCAAAGCGGCGTGAATGCCGCGTGGGGAGCGCTGGAAGACCAGCTGCTGCGCGACTTGAGCGCTGAAGAACAGGCGACACTGCGTGCTTTGCTGCACAAGCTGCTGGAGAATCTGTCGGCGGAATAAGACAATCTCAGGTGAGATATTGCAGCACCCACGCCTGCGCTGTCCGTAAGCCGCGGACGCGCCGTTGCGCGTCCCTACCCAAGAATCGTTTTTCTCGTAGGGACGCGATTTATCGCGTCCGCTGCACTTCACTCTGTTCTACCAAGCTACCGGCCAGTCTAGCCCTTATCTATGCAGCGAAACGGGGTGGGGTCAGGCTCACAGCACCCGGCTTACACCGAGAAATTTGCGAATCTGCCGCTCGGCTTCATCCACGCTGATCCCGTCACGCGCCCAATCCCAATCAGTTGGCCCGCCCGCCGCGACTCCCCGCTGCGCGACGGTGGCCGGTTTCCATAATGCGATTGAGTCCGGGGTGAATGGCGCGTAGCGCTTGGGGTCGGTCGGGCCGAGGATCATGACCGTCTTCGCGCCCGCCGCCGCCGCCAGATGCGTCAGCCCTGTATCATTGCCAATGTACACTCGCGCCCCATGCGCCAGCGCCGCGATCTGCCGGAAGGTCAGCACGCCGACAAACGCTGCCGGCGGCCGATCTAAATGCGCGCTCACCGCCTCCACCAGCGGCTGATCGTCTTTGCCCGCGACCACAATCACCTTGGCTTTCAGCGCCTTGCCGATGCGATTCGCGACTTCCGCCAACTGCGGCGGCGGGTAGCGTTTGCTGTCCATGGTCATGCCGGGGTTGCGTCCGCCCGCCGGGTTGATGACGATGTAGGGTTCATCGCCCGCCCGCGACTCACGTACCGGAACGTTCGCCCAGCAGCCCGTGGTGTCGAGGCCCAACGCGCGCGGCACGTCGAGATAGATTTCGGCTTCGTGACGGACGGTCTGCGGGTTGATCGGCGCCCGGATATTGTAGCCAAAACCGCGTCCAGCGCTGTCGAGTCCGGCGCGGTACGGGATGCGCGCCAGCCACACCGCGAGGCTCATCAGCGGAGAACGCACCAGCGACACGGCGAGATCGAAGTTGCCCGCGCGCAGCTGCTCCGCGAACGCCCGCAGCGACGCGACCGACGTGATAGGCAGCGCGCCCTCACCCGTATCCAGCACCTCATTAAGCAGATCATGCCCTTCGAGCGCGGCCCGTGACCAACGCCCAACCGCCCATGTGATGTGCGCGTCCGGGTAGGCGCGGCGCAGCGCGCACAGAGCCGCCGTGCCCAGCACCACATCGCCGATGCAGCACGGGAGAATCAAGACGATGCGGCGCGGATTGGTCGGCGCGGCGCGCGTGGGGAACATCAGTGAGAGAGGAGTATAGATATTCATAGGGGTTGGGGGAACGAGGCATGCCTCGTTCTCTATTTGCTGCTGACCATAGAGGGGACGACGCATGCGTCGTCCCTACACTGACTGCTCAATTGGCTTATTCGTCGTACGGATTGTCCGCCATGCTTACTCCCTCACGCGGTTCGTGACCGAACACATCCATGAGGAAGTTTTCCATCTGCGAGACGGTGTTCGCCCGCAGCACATAGATCGGTGTGCCGCGCCGTTCCGCATCCACAATCAGCTTGGGACGGCGGCGGTAGTAGTTCTTGAGCGTGACGATCATATCCACCTGCCCCGGCTCATCCACCAGCGTCAGCGGCAGATGCAAACGCCGCGCCGCCTGCTGCAAGCGATTCCGCGCTACGCCGTAAGCGTACACAACCATCGGCTTGCCGCTGCGATTTTCAGCAGGCGTCCGTTCCGGCGGGCGATCATACACGGCAGGGCTGCGTTCGTAGGCATCCGACCGGCGGCGGTTGTCTTTGCCATTACGTCCGGAAGCTTGGCGTTCGCCGTTCGCGCTGCCCGTGCGGGTGTTGCGCTCGCTGATGCTGCGCACTTCGGGCATCTGCTGGTCAACGAGGACTTCACCCGATTCGTTGCGGTAGCGGATTTCAATCGGCAGCGGACGTTCGCGCAGCACCGCATCAACCGCCGCCGCGACATCTTCGTGAATCGCCATCCGATCCCGCGTCTGGATTTCGACCAGCACGTCGAAGGTCGGGGGGGCGCGCCGTTCTAGCACCGTCTTCTGTGTGCCGCGCCGCCGCGCTTCTTCGTCGGACAGCGTGACCGCCTGAATGCCACCAACCAGATCCGACAGGGTCGGGTTGAGCAGCAGATTATCGAGCGCGTTACCGTGCGCTGTGCCGATCAACTGCACGCCGCGTTCGGCAATGGTGCGTGCGGCCGTCGCTTCCAGTTCCCGCCCGATTTCGTCGATGACGATAACTTCCGGATTGTGGTTCTCGACCGCTTCGATCATCACCTCATGCTGGCGATCCGGTACGGACACCTGCATGCGGCGGGCGCGACCGACTGCGGGATGCGGCACATCGCCGTCCCCACCAATTTCGTTCGAGGTATCGACGATGATCACGCGCTTGTTGTCCGCCAGCACGCGCGCAGCTTCCCGCAGAATGGTCGTTTTGCCAACGCCGGGCGGGCCGAGCAGGAGCAGATTCTGTCCAGATTCGATCAGATCCTGCAGAATATCAATCGTACCGTAGACGGCGCGCCCCACGCGGCACGTCAGGCCAACGACTTCATGGCGGCGGTTACGGATGGCGGAAATCCGATGCAGCGTGCGTTCCATCCCGGCGCGGTTATCCGCGTCGAAAGTGCCGATGCCATCGACCACCGCATCCAGTTCACCGCGAGTGACTTCGTGTTCAGAGAGGGGCACTTCCCCGGTCGTGTACCGAGCCGTTGGGATGCGCCCCAGGTCGAGAACCACTTCGAGCAAATCATCCGCGCGACCGAGTTCGTCAAGTTTACGGTTGATATGAGGGGGTAAGACTTGCTTGAGCTTATCGAGATCGTCCGTTATGCGACGTTCCATATTAAAGAGCGCTATTCTCCTTGATCAAAAATCGATTTAGAGACGGGGGTTGTGGGCGGGCGCACACCCGCGGGCACAACCTCTAAAGCCTGCTTCAACGGCGTGAACACCGCCTGTCGGATGCCCGCCGCAATGTGCCGAACCATGAGCGCCTGCTGCTTGTACGGGTCGAAACCGAGATCGGTCAGCCCTTCTTCGAGCCAATCCTGAAACCGGCGGACACAGATATAGACGGGCAGCTTCTCCGCCCGGTTCACCCGCGTGATCGCACCGGCGAGAATCGAGGCAGCGCTGTGATAGGGAATATCCGGATGCAGGAACGGCATCAGGTAAATACCGCTTTTGCCTTCGGTGACGGCCACGTACCCCTGAATGCGATCATTCGCCCCGCGATACACATACCCCTGACTTTCGCTGGAGGGGACGGCGACCGGCTGGACGAGGCGCGGTACGATGTTGCAGTACAGCAGCTGGACTTCCATCGCGTCGGCATCGGTTTCGGGCTGGAGTTCGGCGGGGGTGATGTGGTCGGGCAGACTGTAGCCGGCGGGTCGCCGCCACAGCTCCTGCCGGGCATAGACCGCGAAACCCGCCGCGCGCAGCGTGGTGAATAAGCGACTGTCTTCGTCAAGTTCACCCGTGAGCATATGCGCACCGCGCCGTCCGGCTTCGAAGGCCATTGCATCGACCAATTCGAGCCACGCAGTATCGGAAGGCGCTTCACTTAAGTCCGGCGCGATATACAGCATCTGCGCCAGGTGTTCATCAGCTTTCAGGCGGAATTGTCCTGCAATCCGCAGGTGATCGACCCGTCCAACCAGCGTTACCACGTTCCGATGCGGCAGCAGATTGGTCAGCATATGTTGGCTGATCGTCTCGCGTGTTGAAGCGAGTTCGCTGTCGAGGATCGTCCCTTTTTCAACCAAACGCTGAATGACCGGAATATCGACCAGTTTTGCGGCGCGAATATCTATATCTGCCATCATCTTACCTTCTTCTCGCTTCTCTGGCAACGATCATAGGGCGCGGTCTTATTTGGCACTAAGGCGGAGTACGTTTTTGGGTACTCTCTTTGTTATAACACGAAACAGGGTAAAACGATGTCCAGAGATTACACTACCCTTCCGCCACATCAGGTACGGCGCGCTGATCGCGCGGTCACGGATGAGGCCTGGATCGCCGAAATGCTCACTCACGCCCCCATCGGCACGCTGGCGACCATCCATGAGGGGCAGCCATTCATCAATAGCAACCTGTTCGTCTATGACGCGCAGAATCATGCACTTTATACACATACCGCGCAGGTTGGCCGCACCCGCGCCAATGTCGAAGCCGACGACAAGGTGTGCTTCAGCGTGACCGACATGGGGCGCTTGCTCCCCGCCGACGAGGCGTTGGAGTTCAGCGTCGAATATGCGGGTGTGGTCGTGTTTGGGCGGGCGACGCTCATCGCAGGTGAACAGGCGGAACGTGCCTTGCAGATGCTGCTCGACAAGTACTTCCCGCACTTGCAGTCGGGGCGCGACTACCGTCCGATCACGCTGGACGAACTCAAACGCACCAGCGTCTTCCAGATCAGCATCGACTCGTGGAGCGGCAAGCGCAAGCAGGTCGACGCTGATTTTCCCGGCGCATTCCTGTATGGACAGCATGACCAGATCTGAGACCCAAACTCACATTTCAACTCCCGCGCGCGAATTTTGGACCGGCGCGCGCCTGATGATCCCGCTGGTCGTCGGGGCTGCGCCCTTTGGCGTGATTTTCGGCGCAGTCGCCATCATGAACGGTCTCTCACCGCTGGCGGCGGTCGCCATGTCGGCGTTCGTGTTTGCCGGATCGTCGCAGTTCATCGGCGTGAATCTGGTCGCCAGCGGGGCGACGCTCCCGATCATCTGGCTGACCACGTTCGTAGTGAACCTGCGCCACGCACTCTACAGCACGACGCTCGCGCCCTATGTCAAACACCTGCCGCGCCGTTGGCTGATCCTGCTCGGCTTCCTGCTCACCGATGAGGCGTTTTTCACGGTGGTCACCCGCTACAACGAGCCGGACGAATCGTCGCACAAGCACTGGTATTTTCTCGGCGCGGCGCTGGCGCTCTATGTGAACTGGCAAATCTTCACGTGGATCGGCATCGTGGCCGCCAGCACCGTCGACCGCGATCAACTCGCCAACCTCGGCCTCGACTTCGCGCTCACGGTGACGTTCACGGGTATGTTGATCCCGTCGCTTAAAAACCGCCCGATTCTTGTAGCGGCGCTGGTCGGCGGGACGGTCGCCGTGCTGACCTATCACATGCCGAACAATATCGGTCTGATGATCGCGGCTCTCGCTGGCGTGGTGGCCGGCGTCATCGCCGAAGGTCTGCAAGAAGAAGACCGGCCTGACGCAAAGACGCAAAGACGCGAAGACGCAAAGTAGCTTTGCGTGATTACCCTTCTCTTTGCGCCTGTCCGCCTTGGCGTTGAACCTTGATCGTTTGCTTGTGGAGCGTGTATGAACGAAGTTTTGCTCGTGGTGGGGATGGCGCTGGTGACCTTCCTCATCCGCTATCCGCTGCTGGAACTGGTCGGCAAGATTTCCCTGCCTGACCGCCTGTTTAAGGCGCTGCGCTATGTGCCGCCCGCCGTCCTCGCGGCGATCATTGTGCCCTCGGTGATCATGCTCAAAGGCGAAATCGTGCTCACCCCGGCGAATCCGTTCCTCGTCGCGGGGCTCATCTCCGCGCTGGTAGCGTGGCGCAGTCAGAACTTGCTTTTGACCGTCATCATCGGCATGATCACCCTGCTGGCGTACCGCGCCATTTTCAGTTTATAGCTAACCTCACCCCCGCCTCGCTCCTAGAACAACTGAGGAGCCGATCATTCGGGTTGCTACCAACCATGTAGGGGAGCGGGCGAGGCAAGCCGGTAAGTGCGCAGAATAACGTGAAGTCTATCTGGGAACGGCGGACGCCATGAATGGCGTCCCTACACAAGCACGGTTTTCTCGTAGGGACGCGATAAATCGCGTCCGCCAGACTCCGAAACCAAGACCAAACCTTGTTTCACGCTCTTCTACGTAGCTACCGGCAAGCTTCGCCCCTCCTGCAGCGCATAACTCCAAGGTCACGCCTGAATCTGTGAGCGCAGCGGGGATGAGGTTTTTGATGAGAAGGATTAACCTGCATGACGCGTAATATCGCAATTTTGGTATTTGAAACCGTCGAGGTGTTGGATTTCGCCGGGCCGCTGGAAGTTTTCGCTTCGGTCAATACGGTGCTCAAGGATAATCCGCCGTTCAACGTGTACACGGTCGCGGAAACCGCCGGGTCAATCCGCGCAGCGAACCCGCTGACCATCGTGCCCGATTACACCATCGACACCTGCCCACCGCCCGACATTCTGCTCATCCCCGGCGGCAGCGGATCACGCGCGGCGGCCAAAAGCGAACGGCTGATCGCGTGGATCAAAGCGCAGGATCAGCGCACGGAGTTCACGCTGTCGGTATGCACCGGGACGCGCGTGCTAGCGGCGGCAGGGCTGCTCGACGGCTTGCAGGCGACCACGCACTTCGGTAGCCTCGACGAACTCGCAGCCACCTACCCGACGACGACCGTGCTGCGCGGCGTGCGCTACGTCGATAACGGGCGCATTGTCACTTCGGCGGGCGTCTCGGCGGGCATCGACATGTCATTTCATATCGTCCAGCGGCTGCTCGGTGAAGATGTGGCCCGCGCAACGGCGCACCACATCGAATACGACTACTGGCAGCCCGGCTGATTCTATGGAAATCATTCTCGGTTTGACCTCGGCCATTGGCTGGGGTGGTGCGGATTTTCTCGCGGGTGTCACTTCCCGTCAGATGGGCAGCTTCCGCACCCTGTTTTTCACGCAGTTTGTCGGCTTTATCACGGTGGGCATTTACGGGCTGGCGACGGGCATGTTCTTCACACTGCACGCGCAGCCGCCGTTGGTCTACGCAGCGGCGATTCTGGCCGCGCTGCTCAACATCGTCAGCTCATTTTGTCTCTACCGCGCCTTCGAGATCGGTTTGATGGCGGTCGTCTCGCCCATCACGGCGAGCTATGGCGCGCTGACGGCCGTCTTCGCCTTCATCAGCGGCGAACGCCTGCCCGCCGTTCGGGTCTTCGGCGTGCTGGCGGCGGTCGTCGGCGTGATGCTCACCGCCTTTGTGATCAACCCGGAAGCGCTCCAGCAGCGCAATGTGCGGCGCGGCGTCTCGTGGGCGATCACCGGGGCGGTCGGCTATGCGCTGGTCTTCTGGCTGTTCGGCTTCTATGTGACACCCTATCTGGGCGGCATTCTGCCCGTGTTCATCATTCGCGCGCTGACCATCGTCGTGCTGGGCGGCATTTCGCTGCTCATCCGCCACCCAATGAGCCGCCCGCGCAAGCATGACCTCACCCGGGTGCTGCTGATCGGCGTGTGCGATACGGCCGCCTACATTGCCATTTTGAGCGGGACGGCGCTCGGCGCAGTCTCGATTGTGACGGTGCTTTCATCGCTGTACACTACCGTAACCGTCGTGCTGGCCGCCTACCTGCTGCACGAGCGCCTGCACAAATCGCAGTGGCTCGGCGTCGCGCTGAT
>CALKIA010000271.1 GCA_937988705.1 uncultured Chloroflexota bacterium
CCGCCAATGACGGCGACACGATTGTCGCGCGCTACAGCGTGAGCGCCGACGATCCGAATGTCGCCGATCCGGCCAGTGAAGTCATTCTGCTGCGCGTCGACCAGCCCTTCGAGAATCACAATGGCGGGCATCTGCTCTTTGGCCCGGATGGCTATCTGTACATCGGTATGGGCGATGGCGGCTCGCAAGGCGACCCATTCGGCAATGGTCAGAACACCCACGCCCTGCTCGCCAAGCTGCTGCGTATCGACGTCGACGGTGGCGAACCGTATGGCATTCCCGCCGACAATCCGTTCGCGGATGGCGTTAGCGGCGCGCCGGAAGTGTGGGCGTATGGTCTGCGTAACCCGTGGCGCTTCACCTTTGACCGCGAAACGGGCGATCTGTATGTGGGCGATGTCGGCCAGAACACCTATGAAGAGGTGAATTTCGTCCCGGCAGGCGTAAGCGGCGTGAACTTCGGTTGGAACATCTACGAAGGGCTGCACCCGTACAGCGGGCAGGCGCTCCCGGCGAACGCCGTGCTGCCATTCGCCGAATACGCCCACAACGAAGGCAGTTCGGTGACGGGTGGTTACGTGTATCGCGGCAGCCTCGTGCCGGAACTGCACGGGATTTACCTGTATGCTGATTTCAGCTCCGGTCGCTTGTGGTATGCCTACCGCGACGCAGCAGGCGCTTGGCAGCATGATATCCTGATGCGCGGCACCAATCAGGCGATCAGCTCGTTCGGCGAAGACGACGACGGCGAACTCTACATCACCAGCTTCACGGGCAGCCTCCTCCGCTTCGAATAACCTGACGACGCCCTGCTGCGTCCGGTTAATGAGCGAAATTCGGTTGTCAGGGCGCACCTGTGCGGGTGTATAAAAAGCCGCCATGCGGCCTGCTGAACCTCACAACTACCAGCGGACGCGATCAACCGCGTCTCTAGGAAGACCAACTCCGCTGGGCGCGACCGGTTGGCTCCCCTCCCTGAATTCGGGGAGGGGCCGGGGGTGGGCTGGAAAATGACCTTTTTCAACACCCTCATGTGTGCCGGGCAAGCTGCTCTTTCCGCACTCATTTACTGGATCGAGCAGCCCACAAGTGACAAAGCTCATGTGAATGGTCACATGACTTTTGCTCCCTGACTCTCCGCCGAAAGTCCGATAAAATTCTCCGTCATTGTGTTAAATTTTATCTGTCACTGACTCACCAGTGAATTTTGTTGTGCTGGTCATAATCCAATTGTCAGTTAGCTATTACATCAACTTAGGCGCTGATTCACCATCAGCGGTGTCTGCTTCTCGCCCGTTCGCTTTTTGAATTATGATGGGTAGTTGTTATGAACGAAACCTTTTTCGGCATTCCGCCTGAAGGCACTTTCTTCCACGACCGGGACTTCCTCGCCCAATGCCTCACCGTCATCGAAAATCACATTGGCGACCATGCGTGGCTGGTACACCACATTGAACTGGTGCACAAAGTTCTGTGCAGCGCGCTGGAGGTGGATCCTCTAGTCCACCGTGCTATCAACAACTTCATACGCATCATCCCCGACTTCATGCTGTCTGACAACTATAACGCCCCGCTTGACCGCGCCTTTCAGGCGCTGCTGCATGCGATGGATTTAAAAGATCCCAATCTTGTGGCCCAGGTCGCCAGCACAATGGCGTCATTCAATCCGCTTAAAGGCAACATTCCAAGCGCCTACGCGAATGTCAAGACGGCGCTCAGCTACGCGAAGGAAGCGACGGATGTCGACGCGATTCTGCGCGCGTATGTGCGCGTTATCGAGGCGCTGTCATTCCGCAATTTCAAAAACATGCCGCCCGACCTCGTCGCGGAGACCCTGCATCTGGTGAACTTCACGGAAGATCCCAGGGTCATGAACGAGGTTCATCTGGTCATGGCGCACATGTTCAATTATCAGCAAGATGCTAAAAGTGCGCTGCACCACGGCCACATCGCTTTCAGCCTTGCCGATCAGCTGCGCGACAATACTTATAAGATGCGCGCGCTGCTCATGCTGGGCGTTACCCACCGCCTGATGGGAAACTTCGCCGCCGCAGAGGATTATGTCCAATGCGCCCTAGAATTACGTGACGGTGTGACTTCGGAGCGGCGAATCGGCTACATGTTGTGCGAACTCGCCGGACTGCGCTACGACCAGAAAAATTTCGCGGAGAGCGAACGCCTGTATTTAGAGGCACGGCGCATGTTCACCGACCTCAGGTTGCCTTACAACATCGTGCTGGCCGACCATGGTCTGGGGCTGGTGTGGCTGCAGACGGGCCGCTACGACGAAGCGCGCACAACCTTACTAGGCGTTCTGGACGAATATCGCTGGAATGACAATACACACGGCGTGGCCAATATCAATTACGCCCTCGGACGCTGCGAAGCGCGAGCGGGGAATCCCCAGGCCGCACTTACTTTCTTGCGCACCGCTAATGGTCTTTTGGCTCAGCTTGAACCCAGCCCATCCCGCGATGAGGTTTTCCATTGGACGCGGCACTGGATTGACAAAGTACAAAGCGGCGAATTCGGCACGGTGTAGCGACTTCAACATTCCAAACCAAACACGAAGGCTCACCAATTGGTGAGCCTCGTCGTTTCTAGCGGGTTGCTGCGCCGGGCGGCGGCTGCGGTGGGCGGGGATCGCCAAACTTCGGCTGCTTCATGGGGTCTCTCTCCCTTAAGAACTGCATCGGTCAATGACCTCAGCATCTCAAAGGCGACCCGGTTTTCAGGCCGTGATCGGTCACGAAACGGTCACAGATCGGTCACAGCGCCCCAAGCATTAAGCTGGCGTTGGGAAACCGCCGCCTGAACGTCTTGGAAAG
Source organism: uncultured Chloroflexota bacterium (assembly GCA_937988705.1). Lineage (GTDB taxonomy): Bacteria > Chloroflexota > Anaerolineae > Aggregatilineales > Phototrophicaceae > Flexifilum. The sequence continues at coordinate 2,829 of CALKIA010000271.1, forward strand.
AACCTCATTTCCGTCTATAGTTGAATTGTCTGCCCGTCCATGTAGGGAAACCCACGCGGCAGCGTCCCTACGGCAAGGACCATCATGAAAAAACTGTTTCTGGCGTTACTGGTGCTTTGGTCTGCGACGCTGTCCGTCTCGGCGCAGCAGGTCACAACCGTCGACTACCTCATTCGCAACATCTCGCGCACGATCAACGGCGATCAGGTCGTCGTGCAGTTTGAGGTGACGAACGCAGGCGCTCCGGTTGAGCGCACGGTCACCGCGTGGCTGCTCACCGCCGACACCGAGGAAGTCCTCGATTCAGACGATGTGCCGCCGCTGGCAACGGGCGAAAATCTGTACACCGTGACCTTCACGTTTCCCATGACGCAGTTTCCGGCGGGCAGTGTGCAGCGGTTAGTCGCCACACTGGGAATGCGCGATGTACCGGCTGAGTTCAGCGGACTGGGCAACATCGCCCGCTTCACCGTAACCATCCCCAACTACACAGCCGATGCGGTCCCTGAGCCGACCACGCCGGGCAGCGGTTTCAGCCTGCCGATCGACATCGACAGCCTCGACCCACTCACTGTTGCGCTGATCGTGGCCGGGCTCGGCATTGTGCTCATTCTGCTGTGGCTGTTCACGGTCATTCTGCGCGTTCTGTTCGAGCGTCCAGCGACCTTCCCGCAGTGGCAAATGCCCTATGCCGTCAACACGTACCTCGACCCCAACAGCAACGCCGGTCGCCGCCAGTTATGGCAGCAGCACGCGCAAAACGACGCGCCCACGCTTCCCTGCCAAGCGGGTGCGGTCAATGCCAGCAAACGCTTAATCGGCACGGATGGTCGCAAGCTCTCCGGTTGGCGGGTGACAGCGCTGCGTGTCAGTCAATACGATATGTACGGGCGCGTGAACCGGAGCGTCGTCGTCGCGGATAAAGGCGTCGCCAAGCGCATCGACAAAGCGGTGCGGCGCAGCGCCAACCTCGATCAAAAAGGCGCGGAACGAGCGGTCAAAGGCGCGGTGAAACGCCTGACGGATCAGTTCTACCGGAATGTGAACAAGCGGACGTTGATGCTGCCGATCGCGCTGGATATGCGTTTACGCGGCGCGCACGGCGATGTGCAGATTGTCTTCCAACTGGATCAATGCGTGAATGGGATGTGGCAGAAGCTCGACGAGTGGCAGCCCGAACTGGTCGTCGCGAACGGGCAGATTCAAGAGAATTTCACGTACACATTCTTTGGCAAGAAGCAGGATGAAACACCCAAGCAGTTTCGCAGTCGGCTGCGTGCCGATCTGACCTATACACTGGCCGCGCTCGTGTGGGGGAAGAATCCCGCCCCGCCTGTGCCGCAAACCGCACCAGCGATGCCCGCTGTGCTGGCCGAACCGCTCCCGTCGGACACCACACCGGTGCCGCCAGTGAGCAGCGAGGTGACGGGCGCGCACCCCCCGGTCAAGCCGGAAACCACGCCATCCGCGAATCAACCCGCGACGTAAGGCCAATCGCACCTGATTGAATGTAAATGGCCGCGTCGTTACGCGCCCTTACAGTGGATCGGCTGGTGTTGTTATCCCTCTCCACCGGGAGAGGGACGGCTGGCGCAGCCAGCGGGGTAAGGTTAATTACTACGCCGTTTGCACCACCAGCGACAGCACATAGAAGCCGCCTGCCAGCGCCACGAACACCGCACCGATCACGATCAATACCGTGGCGATGCGAATCAGCCGGAAGATTTGCCGCAGCAGCAAGCGCAAAATCACGAACGCGATCATGCCGCCGATCACCCCGAGCGGCAGCGTCCAGATCGGCAGGTCGTTGCCGAGCAGATACGTCCAGCCCGCCCACGCCACCACGCCGAGAACCCCACCGACAATCGCATCCATGACGAAGCCCACAAATGGAATGCGCAGCAGGTAGGCCACGACGAAGGCCAGCAGCCCCGTCATAAAGACCGTGTTGCCCGCCAGCTCCAGCACAATCGTCTTTAAATCGGGCTGCTGGTTGTCGGCCAGCGCGGTCACCGCAGAGAAGAAACTGGCGATGAGAATCTGGGCAAAGCCTTCCGGAAATTTACCGCGCACCCCGGCATAGAGCGCCCTCAACAGCGCCGCCGACGGAATAAAATATTGACCGCCCAACTGCAGCACAGAGGCGATCATCTCCTGGCTGATTTCCATAGCATTTCCTCCGCCATTGGTTCGAATAGTAAGTCTTCACAGAGTCCGGCCGGCTTGCACCGTGCCCCTCCGTGAGACTTTTAACACCTGACCTCTATTTTAGGTTCAACTTGGGGCTTTGAAGTCTATTGAAAATAAAAGCAGGGGTGATCACACGGATCACCCCTGCCAGATTGCAGTGTCGACAACCGCTTATTCGGCGGCGGGAGCCGGGGTCGTGAAGACGATCAAGCGCACGTTACCAGGCGCGCCCACCGCTGCGACGAGATAGTTGGCGCCTGCTTCAAAGCGGAAGTTACCTGCGTCGAGCACTTCAGTGCTCGTGCCCGCCTGATTCAGGCTGATAGCATAGGTGCCCGCCGGAACATCACGCGAATCGAGACCGTCGTTGCCGCCCAGCGAACCGGGGTATGCCAGCGCGCCGATCAGCAGACCGTCGTTCGCCAGCACATCGACCACGCCGAGACCTTCAACCGCATGCAGGACACTGATGCGCGCCCGGCCATCGGCCGGGGCGCTGTAGTCTTCAGTGATATAGCGGATACGCAGGGACTGGTTCGCCCGCGAGCCGACCACCACCACCGTCGTCCACGAACCGGGTTCGAGCGTGTCGATGCCGGTGTTGTCCGGACGAGCTTCGCTGCCCGTCGGGGAGAGCCCGACCGTCAGCGTACCCGCCGCGATTTCCATCCAGTCACTCGCGGTGCCGAATTCAACACCGCCGGCGACCAGTTCGCCATCCGCGAAGACATCCGCCGCGCCGTAATCTGACGCCAGGTGGACATAACGGACGTACGCGCGATTAGCCGCAACCGCTTCTGCAATCGCTGGCGGCAGCAGCACGCCGTCGATGATGTGGAAAATGCCATTCGACGCCAATTGATCCGGGTCGGAGATGCCCACACCATTGACCGTGAAGACGCCATCCGCGAGGCTGAACGTCACCGAGTCACCTTGCAGTGTGGCCACAGTCGGGCCGCTGGTCAGGTTACGGAAGAAGTACTGGCCGGGGATCACATGGTAGGTCAGCACCTGCATCAGGGTGTCCGTGTCCGCCAGCAGGTCGCCAGCGCTCACGCCGAGATAGCTCAGTGCCGCTGCGAACGCATCATTCGTCGGGGCGAGCAGCGTCATCGGGCCTTCGCCGTTCAACGCGTCAGTCAGACCAGCCGCATCCACCGCTGCGAGCAGCGTGGTGAAGCGACCATCCGCATCCGCCGCCAGCAGTTCGCCGAGGGTCGGACGAGCCGGAGCTTCAGCCACCACCGGTGTTGCTTCCGGCGTGGGTTCCGCAGTCGGTTCCGTCGTCGCTTCAGCTCCAGCAATCATCGCGTCCGGCAGAATCACGCCGTCGATGGCGTGCACAATACCGTTCGAGCCGAGTTGATCGGGATCAGAGATGCCGACACCGTTGACCGTGAACACGCCATCGGTCAGGTTGAAGGTGACCGATTCGCCGGCCAGCGTTTCGATGGTAGGGCCACCCGTCAAATTGCGGAAGAAGTACTGGCCCGCAATCACGTGCTTGAGCAGAATAGGCTGCAAGCCTTCACCCAGCAGCAGCGCTTGTTCCGGGCTGACGCCCATCGTTTCCAATGCGGCAAGGAATGCATCATTGGTCGGGGCGAGGATGGTGAAGGGGCCTTCGGCTTCCAAGGCTTCGCGCAGACCCGCCGCATCAATCGCCGCAACCAGGGTTGTAAACCGTCCATCAGCATCGTTTTCGAGAATTTCGAGGACGCTGGGACGTTCTTGTGCGAACGCGGGGATCACCGACAGGACAAGAATCAGTAAGGCAAGAACCAAACTTCCTAATTTACGCATCTAACGCCTCCTAAGCGCGGCAGTAGAAGATTTATCGCAAGATCGTGTTTATTGTAGCTTAGATTCTGAGAGAAGTGATAATGAAACGATGATGAGTATTTGAATTTTGTTGAATTGGTACAAGTCAGGCTGTTGGCGGTTCGTCGGGCGGGGATCCGGTGAGCGCGTAGAGCACAACGCCCAGCGACGACATGGCAAAGCCGACGAGCGTGCCCACCGCTTGGAGCGGGCCGAAAAATGCGTCGCTGAGCTGGGTGCGCGGGTGCGACCCGAAGCCGAAAATATCGGCCAGACCGACCATCCCGGCCAGCACCAGCCCCGTCAGCGCCAACCGCACGCCGATCTGCTGCGCCAAACTCGCCACCCGTCCCTCATAGAACGTGAATTTGACGTACAACAGCGCGCCGAGGATCAAGCACATGAAGCCCGCCAGAATGCCGGAGAACTGGACGATGCCGATCCCGGCGGTCGGGTTGTTCATGCCGATCGCGCCGGGAAACAGGCTCATGAAGGTGAGAACGACGCCGAGCGCGCCGATGGCAATGCCGAGCTGGGCGATTCCAATCATGGCAAGGCCTGATGCAGTTTGCGGAGGAAGTTGCCGCTCATAATTGCTTCGATATCGCTGTCGCTGTAACCGCGCGTCCGCAGCCCATCGCTGATGCTGAACAGATCGGTCACCGTGTCCAAGCCATCGGGGATGCTGGCCGTGCCAAAACCTCCGTCAAAGTCTGAGCCAATGCCCACATGCCGCACACTGCCCGTCACCTGACACACGTGATCCATGGCGTCAATCACCACTGTCAGCGGCAGATCGGCCTTGCGATCCCCCGCCCGCCATGTATCGCTCAGGAAGTTGTTGTACGGCACAATGCCCATCACCCCGTCGCGTTCGGACAGCAGGCGGATCATCTGATCGGAGAGATGGCGGTCGGTGTTGCGGAATTTGCGTGGGTTGCTGTGGCTGGCGATGATCACATCCCCTTCGAAGACCTCCAGCGCTTCCAGAAACGCCTGCTCGGCCATATGGGACAGGTCGAGGATGGCGTTGAAGTTGGCCAACACTTCCAGCAGTTCGCGCCCCAACGAGGTCAAACCGCCGGGCATGCCGGTGCCGCCGCAGTACCGTGTTCCCGTCCACGCCGGGCCGACCACGCGGACGCCGCGTTCATACCACTCTTCAAACTGCTTCGGCTCGATGATCGGGTCAGCGTTTTCCATCAGGATCACAAAACCCTGCAACCGCTTATCCGCCGGGGCATCATCGGCCCACGTCGCCAGCACTTTGTCGAGATCAGCGCGCGTGGTAATGAGCCGAATCTGCTCGCTTTCATCTGCCAAGCGCTGATAGTAGTCCAACTGCCGCATCGCCAGCTCGTAGGCTTCACGCGGCGTCTCATAGGTTGGCGAATCCGCCAGCATACTCGACGAGCCTTTCGGCGCAGTGAACAGTGTGGAGAACACCAGCGCCATGCGTCCGAGGAGCGCATTGGGGAGTCCGGTCGTGGCAATGCCATTGGAGGAAGTCCCATTTTCGATCTGGCGGATTTCGTAAGCGCTGCGGCGGTAATCGCGCCCAAAACGGAGCGCGTTATAGGCGATATCTTCGTGTGCGTCAATTAGTATCATGGTGAGTCCATTTCAGTTCCGTAACCTCACCCCCACCCCCTCTCCTAGAGGAGAGGGGCGCTAAGCGAAGCGCAGCGGGGTGAGGTTTGATCTTGTGCATCAATCAGCTTGCGGATTGTACGCCGCCCCGCCCAATTTGCCAACGCTTCCTTAGGGTTTCGTAAGAAGGCGTAATGAAACCCGTCCAGTCTGCGACAATTCAGCGATAGATCATCAATAGAGTTGATATGAGGGCCACAATGAACCACAAGCCAAGTCCAGTCACGGGCGGTTTGATCGGTGGGCTGTTCATGCTCCCGCTGATCGTCATCGCGGCGCTGGCGAATCAAATTGTCGGGCTGGCATTCTTTCCCTTCGATCTGTTTGATTTCTTGGTCCGCAATCTCCCCGGTGGGCTGATCACCCCCGCGATTGAAACGATGGTGAGCGTCATTCGCGGCCTGAACCTCGGACGCACGGATACGAGCGCCAAACTTGCAGAGCAGCTCAGCGGCGTGATCCTGCTCGTTGTCATCGGCGCGCTCGTCGGCGCGCTCTACTTCGTCGTCATGAACGCGCGGCGCAAAGCGCAGGCGGGCGGGATGAGCGGTCTCGTCCTCGGCTTGATCGTCGGCGCACCGCTGGCGCTGATCGCTAGCACCACGCCCGGCGCCGATCCGCTCAGCGCCGCGATCTGGACGTTGATCGCCTTCGCGGTGTGGGGCGTGGTCATCGGCAGCGCCTATGATCGGTTGGTCTTTGGCAAAGCGAGTATTCTGCCCAGCGAACAGCAGGCGCGCGTGGACGTGATCGACCGCCGCCAGTTCCTGGTTCAGTTGGGCGCGGCGACCGCGACCATTACCGTGGTCGGCGGCGGCTTGAGCGCTTTGCTCAATACTACGCCGAACGCAGGCGCCCCCATACCGGAAGCCACCCTCGATCCTGATATCGCCTCCGCGCTGCCCGTTTCGCGCGGAGAGTTTGTCGCTGCGCCCGGCACACGCCCCGAGATCACGGCGCTGGCAAATCACTATCGCATTGACATCCGGTCGCAGCCGCTCGATATCCCCGCCGATGGCTATACGCTCCCCTTCACCACGCAGATCGGCGGCACACAGCGCACAGTGGCCGAACTCACACTCGACACCATCCGCACCGATTTTACGGCGGTCGAAGAGTATCTGACCATGTCGTGCATCTCGAATCCGGTCGGCGGCGACCTGATCAGCACGATCAAGTGGACGGGCGTGACCATGCAGGACATTCTCGCCAGCATGGAGATCCCCGAAGGCGCAACGCACCTCAAGATCACGGGCGGCGACAGCTTCTACGAAACGGTCGCGCTCGATCTCATCAACAACGATCCGCGCATCCTGCTGGCCTATGCCTGGGATGATCAGCCGCTGCTGCCCAAGCACGGCTTCCCGCTGCGCATTCACATCCCCAACCTGTACGGCATGAAGCAGCCCAAGTGGATCATCGGCATCGAATTCCTTGACCACGATGAAGATGGCTACTGGGTCGCGCGTGGTTGGGACAAAGAAGCGATTGTCCGTTCCACCTCCGTGATCGACACAGTGGCGGTCGATGCGCTCGAAGCCGGCGCTGACGGTGCGCAGATCGTCCCGGTCGGCGGCATCGCGTGGGCGGGGGATCGCGGCATTGCCCGCGTGCAGGTGCGCGTTGACGAGGGCGAATGGGAAGATGCGGTCGTCAATGCCGCGATCTCGGATCGCACCTGGCAGTTGTGGCGCTATAACTGGCCGTTCACCGCAGGCGCTCACCGCTTCGAAGTGCGCTGCGTCGAACCGGATGGTACGCCGCAGCTCGAAAGTGACCGCACGCCGCACCCCGCCGGCGCGACGGGTATTCATCAGGCCACGGTGACGATTTAGTGACGAGCATCATTGTAGGGCGCACCAAAGTGCGCCCTTTTCGCATATAATACTGATCAATGTACGTTATTTTCAGAGAATTGCGTAGCTTAGATTACATGTCTCGCTATTACTATTCAACCCAACCTTTTCTGGCTTGGTGCTACAATCACTATTTCTTTAACGGCGTTCATTTTGCTTGGCTAGGTGCACCTTTTTATCCATATCGATTACCAAACCCTACCTCATCCAACCCACTTCGTATTTATCAGGATCTCTACGAACCGTGGAAAGATCGCGATCGTTTCAGTTTTAAGATCGAGCAAATGCGTCTGGGAATACGGAAAGGAGTGATTCAGAACACGCGCCCTCTCTCACGTAATCGTCGCAAACTCACGTACATTTGTGACAGCATCAGTCATGTCTTTTTCTACCCTATCGTTTACCGGGTCGATATTGATTTGATTTTGCCGGCTGGACGAAAACTGGTTACGGGATCAGGAGCGACCGTGGGATCTCAGGAATACAAGGTTACTGATTTGAAGGAACAACCACCTGAATTTGACTTAATCCTAGTTGATCTTGAGATGGAGGGTGTTCCACAGTACATGATCGACTTATGGAATGGTGTTCCAACAAAACAACAAGCATTACGTCTCTTGGAAGCAGGTATCGTATGACTCAATTCGAGTTGGCACCTCGGTATCCTAGCCGTCGATTGATGCAATTCATCATTTCAAGTCCTGGACGCTATACACTTTACACGGATGCGCTTGTCTTGCTCACGGATTATGTGGCTGATTTCACAACCTTTTCCGATTCAGCTCGTTTTGAGATAAATTACGTCGATGAGGAATTGGCACGCATCCTAAACTACGTTGTACGTGCAATTAACAGAAAGATGGCCGCTGACGATAGAGATTTGGGAAAGGCTTATTTGGTCGAAGGTCTGAACGCAATCGCGCAAAATATCGGCGATAACCACACGATTGCTCGAAAAATCCGTGAGATCCATCTTGGGACCGATTCAGTTAGCCCAACGGAGCATTCATCTAGCGCAGCGAATATATTCAACGGAGGGGTGATAAATCTTTATACCAACCTTCGTATCTTGCGCCGACAATACGTTACACGGTCTGAATAAGTAATCTCATCCCGCGAAGATGTCGCAGCCGGGGAACGTGAAGGCGAAGGCGTACCAGCGCACGAACATCTGCTTGGGACGTTCCGGCGCATCTGCGC
>CALKIA010000272.1 GCA_937988705.1 uncultured Chloroflexota bacterium
ATGGCAGTACAAGCGGTTCTATGGGATATGGACGGAGTCCTGCTGGACTCTGAGGCGTGCTGGTACGAGGCGCGCATTGAATTTGCGGCGCGGCTGGGCAAACCGTGGACGATGGACGATCAAAAGCTGGCGATGGGGCGATCCACGATTGAGTGGGCGCACGTGATGCAGGAACGCCTCGCGCTGGAGATGTCGCTCGATCAGATTATGGACGAGGTGATCACACTGGTGATGGAGAAGCTCGGCGAGCAGCTGCCGATCCTCCCCGGCGCAGTAGAAGCCGTGCGCTTGAGCGCCAGCCGCTATCCGATTGCGCTGGCGTCTGGCTCGCCCACCCGGGTGATTGACCATGTGCTGAAGATCACCGGGCTGCGCGCAGTGTATCAAACGGTGGTGTATGGTGACGATATGCGGCGCGGCAAGCCCGACCCGGAAATCTGGCTGACTGCCGCGGCTAAGCTCGGCGTGGATGTGACGCGATGCGCGGGCATCGAAGATTCGGGCAATGGTGTGCGGTCGCTCCAAGCGGCGGGCAGCTACATCATCGCCGTGCCGAGCCCGAAATTCCCCCTCGCCGCGGACGTGTTGGCGTTGGCCGACACGGTGCTGCCGACGTTGGAGCATTTCACGCTCGATCTGCTGGAAACGGCCAGGTAAAGTGAACTAACCACAGAGAGCGCGGCGAACGCAAAGAGATACATTCATTTCTCTGCGCTCTTTGCGCTCTCTGCGGTTAATATTCTCTCTTATTCCTCTGTGTTCTCTGTGGTTGATAAGCTTTTACGTCTGAATTTGTCCCGGTTCGTAGGCGATGAGGTAATCGCGCCACGCGGGCGGCATGGGTGTTGAGCTGTTCGTCTGGTAGTCGAACACGACGATTGTGATCGTGCCCTGCGCGGCTAGCTCCAACTGATCACCCACCCGCCGCGCAATCACCTGCTGCGTATCGAAGCTTTTGGTGCCGAGGCGCGTCGTGCGGGTGAACACATGCACCTCGTCGGTCGCGTTGAGCGGCAGCTTGTAGTCGATGACTGCTCGCGCCATGATCAGGCCAAGCTTTTCAAGGCTGCCATCCCATAAGCCCAATTCGTTGAAGTAGCTGATGCGCGCCTGCTCAAAGTAGGTGAGGTACACCGCGTTGTTGACGTGACCAAGCGCGTCGAGGTCTGACCAGCGCGTGGGGAGCGGAATGTGATGCCGGAACCCCTCCGGCGGCGTGATGGGATTCATGAGTCACCCTGCTAAACAATAGCTGCGATTAGCCGCAATGATAGCATGGCGCAGGTCGAGCCGGGCCGTGCTCGTGCCGAGGACTTGCAGGCGCACAATATTCGCGTTGACCCACAGCGAAAGCGGCTGGTGGAGCACCTGACCCAAGGTGAGCGGACAGCCCGTGAAGCCGCTCATAGCGATCAACGCCCCATAGCGCATGTCCATGCTGACGAAGTAATGCGCGCCGGTATAGGTGAACAGGGTCAGAAATTCATCCGGGGCGGAATACAGCGTCCATAGATCGCCGACACGCAGGGCGGTCGCGAGAAAGAGGCGGTTGACGACATCGCCGCGGCCGCTTTTCGTGTCAAAGTAGATGCCGCCCTCCCACCCGCCGATCACCGGGGCGGTGGCGGGGTAGGCGTCGCTCCACATCCAGGCATACCACTTGTCGAAGGCGTAGCGGTTGGCGTTGGTCAGTTCGCTCACGGTGGGGTCGCTCGTCAGGATGGGCAGCGCCTCGTCTTCCAGCGTGACGCCCGGCACAATGCCGCGCCAGCAGGGCTGAGTCGCGCAGCGAAAGAAATCATTCACGGCGTGATGATCAACCGGTTGAGCGGCAATGAGCGCCATGAACGCGGCGAACAGGATGGTGAGCGCGCAGGTCAGGCGGATGAAGAGAGCGATCACGGGTATAACCTCGGTAACAAGAACCTTCTTTGGTTCTGGTGCTCTTCTGACCCCACTCCCGGCTCCTCCCCGAATTCAAAGAGGGGAGACAAACCAAGGCTACGGCGCGAGGCAGCGGCGCTTTCTGACCCCACCCCCAGCCCCTCCCCGAATTCAGGGAGGGGAGACTGACAAGGGCGAGGCTTGTGTCTGTGTCCGGGCTACGGCGCGAGACAGCGGCGCGCATGCCAGCCCACCCCACAGCTCCATTCTACTGGATTCACCACGCGCTCCGCTTGATCGGCGGGATTGAGCCAGTAGCCCTCCCATGTGCCCTCCGCGACCCAGCCGCGGGTGCCGTCCGGCGCTGCGACGCGCCACCAGTTATAGCCGCCGTTGCAGCTCGGCCCGGCGATCACGGTGAGGTGGTTGCCCCCGTACAGGCGACCCTGCACCCGGGTAGTACGCGCGGGGAGCGCCCGCAGGTTGAGCAGATCGATCCCCGGCGCGACCACCGCCTCTGCGCCGATGTGCAGCCGGGCGCGCGGTGCCAGCGGGCAGGGCGTGGCCGTCGCTTCGGCAGAAATGGCCGCACCGGTCGAGACGAGAACTGTTACAATCACCAGCATGAGGAATGATTTGATGAGCATGGAAACCACCAGCTTGAAGCTAAGTTAGCAGTAGGACAGTTGACAGTTCTCAGGCAAAGCTTGGGCCTCACCCCTCACTCCCCTCTTCTGAGGGAGAGGGGGAGTAGAACGCAGTTGGCGTTCGCTCGTAGAGGGGTTAGAGCGGTGGCTTAGCAATCTGCGCTCAGAACCGTGAACTGACTACTGCTAACTGTAAACTGCATTGGTTCCAGCTCAAACAACGGCTGAAGGACGATTAACATGCGCTTTTATGACGAAGGTGAAGCGATTACTTATATTTTTCGGTCGATTGCGCGGCTGCGCGACATGGAGCGCGGCCCCGACGAGGATTCGCGCGATACCACGCCGACCAAGCAGTTGATTCAACTGGCGGACTTGCTCGATTACCAGCGCGAGTATGCGGTCGTGACGGGCAGCAAGGGCAAAGGTTCGACGACGGTCATCACGGCGAAGCTGCTGCAGCATTTGGGACACACGGTCGGCACGATCACCAGCCCGCACCTCGTCTCGTGGCGCGAACGCATCCGCGTGAACGGACGCTCCATCCCCTCCGCCGATTTCGTGCGCATTCTCGAGGGACTAGCGCCGTACATCGACCAGATCGAGAGCTCGCTGACGGGTAAGCAGTACTTCAGCCCGCAGGGGATTTTTCTGGCGATTGCGCTGCGCTGGTTCGATGAGCAGGGCGTCAATGCCGCGGTGCTGGAAGTCGGACGCGGCGGGCGTTACGACGACATCAGCGTGGTGCCGAACCGTCTGTCGCTGTTCACGCCGATCATGCTGGAACATGTCAAGCAGTTGGGGCGCACGCTGGAGCGCATCGCGTGGCATAAAGCCGGGATCATCAAGCCCTACAGCTACGCGTACAGCGTGCCACAAGCGCCGGAAGCCCTCGACGTGATTCAGGCGGAAGCCGACGCGCTCAAGGCTGAATTCGCGTGGATCGCGCCGCAGGACATGGGCGAATACCTCGGCGAAACGGACGAAGGGATGCGGATGCGCTATGGTCGCTATGGCGAGATGACGCTCGCGCTCAAAGGCACGTATCAAATTATGAATGCCACGCTGGCGATTCAGGGTGCGGGTAACATGCATGGACGGCTGGCGGGCATGGCGCATGCCGCACCGGAATATGTTGCTGCGATCCACACGGGGTTGGCGGATGTCAAATGGTATGGGCGGATGCACAAACTGCAAGACAGCCCGGCCATCTGGGTGGACGGCTCGACAACGGTGGTCGCCGCGCGGTCGGTGCTGGAAAGTATCCCGATCAACGCGCCGCTGATCACGATCCTCGGCACGCCGATTGATCGCGACTACGAGGGCGTCTACCGCATTTTCGGGGAAAAGAGCGCCGCGCTGATCCTCACCGAGAGCAAGATTAATTTCAACGTCCGCTTCCCGGATGCGGAGACGGCGCTGACAGCGGCGCGCCAGTACAACGCCGACGTGACGTATGCGCCAACGCTGGATCGCGCGGTGGAGTTGGCGCGCGCCAAAGCCGGAGGGGCGGGCACGATCATGCTGGCGGTCGCGCAGCCGCTGGTCGGCGAGGCGATGCTGCTCTGGGGCTACAACTTGGACTCCATTTGATCGCGGTTTTGCATCCCTGAGGGTCTCTTCTGCGTATATGTAGTTGAGATGATTGTGAACCCGCATTGGAGGGAACCATGTGCTGTTTAATCACCATTCTGCTCCTCATTGGACCACGCGCGGCGGCGCTGATTTGGGCGCTGACGGATCAAGCACGTTGGCAGGCCACGTTTGACAATTTGATCATTCCCATCATGGGCATCCTGTTTCTGCCGTGGACGACGCTGGCCTATGTGGCGGTCGCCGCCGGCGGCGTCGAGGGGATCGAATGGGTGTGGCTGATCATCGCGTTTCTCATCGATATGGGCAGCTCCAGTGGTGG
>CALKIA010000273.1 GCA_937988705.1 uncultured Chloroflexota bacterium
ACCGAGGTCGGCCGCAAACCGGAGTTTGTCGTAATTGACATCGGAGAAATCGCTCATAATCAAGCCGAGCAAGCCGATCTTCATCGTAGGCTCCTAGAGAGTGATCAGTTTCAGGCACACCGGCGTCGGCACAGAGGCCACGTTTCCGGTCGGTTCGAGCGTTCCGGTCTGCTGGTTGATGCGAAAAGTGACAATCGTGTCACTGTCCTGATTGCCAACCAGCATATACGTTCCGGTGGGGTCGATAGCGAAGTTACGGGGCGTGTTGCCCAGCGTCGACTGATGCCCAACATAGGTCAGGTGCCCCGTATTCGCATCGACCGCGTAGATCACGAGGCTGTCGTGCCCGCGATTCCCACCATAGATGAACTTGCCTGACGGGTGAATCTGAATGTCGGAGCAGTGGCTCGTCCCATGCTCGACGGCGTCGGGCAGCGTCGGCACGGAGTGCAGCGCCGCCAGCGCGCCGGTCTCCGCATCAAAGGACAGCGCGGTGATATTTGATCCCAATTCGCCAATGACATAGGCGAACTGACCGTTGGGGTGAAACACAAAATGCCGCGGCCCCGTGCCCGCTTCCAGTTGCAGCGCGCCCTGCGGGATCAAACGCCCATGCTGCTGATCCAGCTTATAGGTCACAATCTGGTCGATACCGAGATCGGCGATATACACCCAGCGATTACTAGGGTCAGTCTGGACGCAGTGCGCGTGCGATTTGTCCTGCCGCGCCGGGTCGATGCCGTGCCCTTCGTGGAGCACGCTGTCGCTGGCCGGGACCAATCCGCCATCGGCGCGCAGCGGGAAGACCGCCACCGACTCGCCATCCCAGTAATTGGCAACAAACGCGAAATGATTGGCGCGATCGAGCGACGTATATGCGTTGATGCTGCCGCGCGTTGACTGCTTGTTGATGTAGGTCAGCGCCCCCGTCTGCTGGTCGATGGCGTAGGCCGTGAGCATGCCTTCCGGCCACAGCCAGACTTCACTGATCGCATAGAGCGTCTGCTGATCGGCACTGATCGTCAGATACGACGGACTGTCGATGTTGAGCATCTCGCCCACCGGGCTAAGTGCGCCCGTGGCGAGATCCAGACTGTAAATGTAAATCCCCTGCCCGTTCGCCGTCTTCAGATACGGCGCGGGGCGGGTGTACGTCCCGACATACAGCAGAACGCGCTGTGCTTGAGTCATGCGAATAATCTCCTCTGTAAATGAAAGGTGTTGAGTTTAATCGAATTCCAGACCACCGCACACATTGACCGCCTGCCCGGTGATGTACGAACCTTCCGGCGACAGCAAAAACCCGATCGCGTTGGCGACGTCCTGCGCCGTTTCGATCCGTCCGAGCGGAATGGTATTTGCCAGCTTAGCGAGCGATTCTTCCGGCGTGATCCCGCTGAGTTTAGCCCGTTCGCGGTGGATGCTGAGTGTCATTTCCGTTTGCACGATGCCCGGACACACAGCATTCACGGTGATCCCGTGCGCGGCCAAGGCGAGCGCTGCCGACCGTACTACGCTGATCACCCCGGCTTTGCTGGCCGCATAATCAACGGCGTTGACGCGCCCACCGCGCCCCGCCACCGAGGACAGCGCCACCAGACTACCGCGCGTCTGCGTGTCGATCAGGCGCTGCGCCAGCGCTTGCAGCACGAGAAACGTGCCTTTCAGGTTGATCGCCAGCGTCCGCTCCCACAGCTCCGGCGTGAGTTCGAGGAACGGCACAATCCGGATGATGCCGGCACAGGTCACGCCGAGACTGATGACGCCGAACTGCGCTTCGACCGCCTGCACGACCGCTTGAATACTTTCCGGCGCTGTCACATCGAGCTGAAACGCCGCCGCGCTCCCCCCCGCCGCGGTGATCGCCTGCGCGATCGCCTGCGCGCCACCTAACGAAACGTCGGTGACGGCAACCTGTGCGCCGGCGGCACCAAGCGTCTGCGCCACGGCCGCCCCTATTCCGCCCGCCGCGCCCGTGATCAGCGCGGTCTTGCCTCTAAAATCTAGTGTCATAAGCCCTCTTGAAAAGCACTTTTACTGCCAAACCCTCGACTATCAAACTGGACGAACAACTAGATTGACGTCTGCAACAATTATAAGATATAATTCGAGCCGTGACCACAAGTTACATTTCTCAAAATAGTTTGAAGGATTTTCCGACCATGAAAACTGCACTTCGTCTGTTTGTTCTTGCCTTATTCCTGTTTGCCGTTACCGCCGTCGTCGCTCAGGAGACTTCACCTGAAGACCTGATCGCCCAACTGCCCGAAGACCTGCAGGCGCTCTACGCCAACACGTCCAGCCCGGTGCTGCCCTCCGCCTACGATGACTTTGCCGCCGTCGAAGGCCCGTGGCACTGGTGTCACTCGGAATCGTATCAGGGCAACCCGTGGCGCGTGAGCGTGACCAACGAGCTCCAGCGTCTCGCCGATGTCTACATCGCCGAAGGCTTGATCTCCGAATTTGAAGTCTCCGACTCGAATGGCGATGTCGCGCAGCAGAACGCGCAAATCCGCGCCTTCATCGACAAGGGCTGCGACATCATCACCTCAATTGCCGGCTCCTCGACGGGTCTGGACGACGCGATTGAAGCCGCTTACACGGCGGGCATTCCGTTTGTGACCGTCGCGGGTGCGGTGACCAGCCCTTACGCCATCAACGTGGACGAAAACTACAACCGCTGGGGCTATGACATGGCCAACGCGATCATTACGGAACTGCCAGATGGCGGCAACGTGCTCATGGTTGAAGGCATCGCCGGTCACCCCATTGTTGTGATGGAACGCGAAGGCGCCGATGAAGCCTTTGCCGCCGCCTCGAACATCAATATCATCGGTTCGGTCAACGGTGACTGGACGCCCAGCGTCACCAAGTCGGTCATCCTCCAGTTCCTCGCCACCAACCCGAATCAGGTGGATGCCGTGTGGACGACGGGCAGCGAATCCCGCCTCGTCGCGGAAGCCTTCGCCGAAGCCGGACGTCCGGCGCCCGTGATCACCTCGTCGATCTCCGGTGACGCGCTCGGCTACTGGAACGAACATCAGGATGACTTCCACTTCACGGGTCACGCTGTGCTGCCCGTCCCGACCGCGCAGGCGCTGTTCCGCGTCGGTGCGCGGCTGCTGCTCGGCCAGCATCCCCTGCTCAACACGCTCATGATGCCGATCCCCCCGGTCACGCCGGCTGCGCTCGGTGACTGGTACAGCGAATGCATGACGCCGGATTCCGTCTCCACGTTCCCCGTACCGCCGGAAGATCGCATGTCTGAAGACACCATGAACGCCTACTTCAGCAACGGCGAAGCGATTGCGCACTTCGACTATGCCGATACGCCCGACCCGTGCGTGGCCCCTCAGTAACATTTCCCAATGATCGCGCTGCCGGGCAGGGTCACACCTGCCCGGCTACCCCTGATGGATACTACCGTGCTTGACCTGAAAGACGTGCACAAACGCTACGGGGAAACCCGCGCGCTCGAAGCCCTCGATTTGCATTGTCAGCCCGGAACGGTGCATACCGTATTTGGCGAAAACGGCTCTGGCAAAAGCACCTTCGTCAAAATCCTGTCGGGCATCATCGCGCCGGATCGGGGCGTGATCCGCGTCAACGGGCAGGCGGTGACACACTATAGCCCGCTGCACATGCGGCGACTGGGCATCGTCCCCGTGCTGCAAGAAGTTCTCGTCGCCCCCAATGTGACCGTGCTGGACAACATTTTCATGGGCTACGATGGCCTGTTCCGGCGACGGCTGACACGTGCTCAGCGCCTTGACCGGGCGCAGGCGGTGTTGGCGCAAATCACGCGTATGCCGCTCAACCTTGATCAATTAGTGGATACCGTGCCCCTGCCGCAGCAGCAGTTGATCGTCATCGCCCGCGCGCTCCTGCACGACCCGTCGATTCTCATCCTCGACGAAGCCACCGCCGCGCTCGACATCGAAGATCGTGACCTGCTGTTCGCGGCGATCAAGGCGTTCGTCGCCCGCGAACGGCTCGTGATTTACATCTCGCACCGCATGGACGAAGTTCTGGATCTCTCCGACACGGTGACTGTGCTGCGCAGCGGACATGCGGTCGCTTCGCTGCCCCGCGCCGAAGTGAGTGTCACGCGTCTACTCAAGCTCGTCTTGCCGGATACACCGCTGGCAGAAACGGAAGGCAAGCATGCCCACGCCTGAGTCACCCACCGTCCTACGCGTCCATGATCTGCGTCTGACACCTGCCGCGCCGCTCATCAATACGACTATCACTGAAGGCGAAATCGTCGGCCTGGCGGGGCTGGATGGACAGGGACAAGAACGTTTCCTCGAAGTCCTGTGCGGGCTCGATGCCCCAGTGAGCGGGCGCATCGAATTTATCACCGCTGGCGGCAGCACGATTGAAATCAAGAATTTTCACGGCGCGGTCAAAGCGGGCGTCGCCTATTTACCGCGCAACCGCAAAACGCAGGGCATTCTGCCATCACTTTCCGTACTGGACAATTTCAGCGTCGCCACATTGGATCGCGGCGGGCGGCTCGGCCTCATCAACAAAGGCGCACAGCGTCGCCGCCTCGACCACTACCGTGACATGCTGCAGATGGTGTTCTCCGCGCCCTCTGCGCGGATCACCAGCCTGAGTGGCGGCAATCAGCAAAAGGTGCTGCTGGCGCGCTGGTTGGCCGCTGAACCCCGACTGCTGCTGCTCAATGACCCGACACGCGGCGTCGATCTACCCACGCGCCTCAAGCTCTACGACGTCTTCCGGCAGGTGGTCAGCGCGCACAAAACGACGCTCGTGATCCTCTCGACCGAAATCGAAGAGCTGTTACAGTTGTGCGGGCGCGTGCTGGTCTTTCGCGATCAGACCGTGTTCACGACCGTCACCGCGGACCAACTGAGACATGCCGCGATCATCGCGGGCATTTTCGGGAGGCATGATGAGCACTAAACCCTCGTTCATAGGGCGCTTCAGCGGGACATTCGGCACGGCGACGTTCGCCGCGCTGTTCTTCATCGTGCTGCTGACGATCAACATCCTGCTCAACCCGGCGCGCTTCAGTCCGTCCGCGCTTGGCGTGACCATCGGCCTCGCCGCGCCGCTCATCCTCGCCGCCCTTGCCTCAACTCCGGTCGTGCTGACGGGTGGCGGCGGCATCGACCTGTCGGTCGGCCCGTTCATGGGGCTGGTTAACGTGATCGTCGTACAGTACCTGTTCATGAATGCGGGCATCAGTTCGCCCTTGTTAATTATCCCCGCAGTGATCCTGATCGGGCTGCTGTCCGGGCTGATTAACGGATTTCTGGCGAGCGTCGTGCGCATTCAGCCGATTGTGGCCACGCTGGGCACGTACCTCGTCTACACGGGAATCACGTTGTGGCTGATGCCCGCCCCGGCGGGTGATGTGCCGGACTGGATCGGCGCATTTGCGCGCGGCGCATCGATTGTGCCCATCCTCGCCGTCTACGCGATCTGGCTTGGCTTGCGCCGCCTGCCACTCTACGATCACCTGATGGCGTTGGGCGGTGACGAACGCGCTGCCTACACCAGCGGCATTCCCGTAACGACCGTGCGTATCCTCGCCTACATGCTGACTGGCGTGTTCGCCGCCATCGCAGGCGTCTCACTGAGCGCGCTGCTCGGCTCGGCAGATCCTACCGTCGGCCCAGAATTCACGCTCAACGCCGTCGCCGCGATTGCGCTGGGTGGCGTCAGCCTCGCTGGTGGCAAGGGCGGCTTGATCGGCGCGACGCTGGGCGCGCTCGACATCTTCCTGCTGCAAAGCATTCTGACGTACTTCAACGTCTCAACGTTCATTCTGCAAATTGCCTTCGGGGTCATTCTGGTGATCGCTGTCATCCTCAATGCCACGCCTGTTCAGAACGCGCTGCGCCGCGTGGGGAGGAGTTCACATGGCTAACCTGCGTCAACGCTTGTCCAATCGCTATGTTGTCGCCTTCGCCCTCGCCGTGATCGTGTTCATCCTCGGTCGGCTGCTCGTCAACGGCTTCGGCTCGGAATTCGGGTTCCGCGCCATGCTCGTGCTGACCGCGCTGCTCGGCATCGCGTCGGTCGGGCAATCGCTCGTCGTATTGATTGGCGGCATCGACCTGTCGATCCCCTTCCTGATGGGCTTCGCCAACGTTGTCGCCGCCGAACTCAACGGTCAGGGCATGCCCTTCGGCTACGTCGTGCTGATCGTGCTGGGCATGGCGGCGCTGATCGGCGCGTTCAACGGGGCATTGGCGTCACGCCTCAAAATCCACCCACTAATTGTCACACTCGGGGTGGGTACGGTCGTACAGGGCGCGGTCTTGCTCTGGACAGCCGGTTTCCCCTCTGGGCGCGCGCCGCAGTACATCACTGATATGGTCTCGCTCGGGGCGACGA
>CALKIA010000274.1 GCA_937988705.1 uncultured Chloroflexota bacterium
GTTTGCGCCCCTCCCTGAATTCGGGGAGGGGTCGGGGGTGGGGTCTGTCCACCGTATACATAACCTAGATTGCATCTTCGTGTCCCGACAGCTCTCACACCTCGAGCTGCTGCGTTTCTTTGGTCTTGTCTTTCTCTTTGAGCGTGGGCAGGGTGAAAGAGAAAATGCTTCCGCCCCCCGGGTTATCCCCCACCCAGATGCGCCCCCCATGATTTTCGACCACCAACCGGCAGAACGTCAGCCCTAGACCGCTGCCCCGTCGTTTCCCCTTCTGATCTTTGACCTGCACGAAGCGATCAAACAGCCGACTTTTGTAGTCTTCGGGTACGCCGGGACCGTGATCGATCACATCGATTTGCAGCATACGGCTGGTGTTGGCCTGCGCCCGCACGGTGACCGCGCTGCCATCCGGGCTAAACTTGAGTGCGTTGTCGATCAGGTTGAGCAGCACGCGCTCGACCTTGTCCGAGTCGATGCTCAAAAGCGGCAGATCATCGGGGATGTCGGTCGCAATGGTGACATTGATCTCCTGAGCGATCGAATCGAGTTCTTCGCGCGCGGTCTGCACGACAGCCGTCAGCGATGTTGGCTCGACATCCAGCGCCAGGAAATCCGACTCCATCCGCGACACATCGAGCAGCGAATCGACCCGCTGCAGGATTTTGCGAATAGCGCGCCGCCCCGACTCACTGGTCGAATCCACCAGCGGGCGCAAACTGCTGTCTTTGGGCGTCAGCTCGTTGAGCAGCTTGAGGCTGGTCGTCACGGCGGTCAGGGGACTGCGCAGGTCGTGGATTAACATGCGCGATACATCTTCGCGGGTCTGCGCCAGTCGGATACGTTCGGTTTCATCGTAGAACACCAGCAGTATACCGCGCATCTCGGCGTCGTTGATCTGGATCCCTTGGCGCGCGATATAGCGCGAGTCCAGGCTGTAGCTGGCTGGCTCGTCCGGGGGATTCCACACCCCGGTGAGGCGCCGCACCAGATCGGTCAGCTCGTCCGGCGTGAAACCGAGCGCCGCCGCGACATTCGCATTGTCCGCCATCAGCTCCAGTACTGGCTTGCCGAGAAGCGCCTCCGGTTTCAGGCCGAGGATATCGGTGCGCGGGTTGGCCAGCGTGATCTTGCCCGTGCTGTCCAGCAGGATGATCGCTTCTTCTACATTGTTGAGGATCAGCTGCAAGCGGTCGCGCGCTTCCATGGTGCGCCGGAATAAGCGCGCGTTATCCAGCGCGATCACCGCCTGGTTAGCCAACTGCATAATGAAGTCGATATCTTCACTGCTGAAGGCGGCGGGCTGCGGATTTTCCAGCATGATCACGCCGAGCAGCAGCTTATTCTGCAAGATGGGCACGGTGAGCTGCGACCGGGCCGAGAGCGCGAAGCGGGCGGACTGTGGGTCGTCCTCGGCATCGCTGATGAGGATCGGTTCGCGCCGCCGCAGCACTTCACCAATCACCCCGTCCAGCGAGAGCGACGAGTCTGCGTAAGTCGCTGCGCTGTAGCCGCGCCTGACCACCAGCTCCGTTTGTTCCTGCTCGTCGAGGAGCAGCATCAGCCCCATCGACGAGCGGGTGGCATCCAGCGCGTGATTCAGCACGAGGTTGCAGATCGTCTTGAGATCGATTGTCGCCGTGAGCTCGTGCCCAATCGCCGCCAGCGCGAGCAGTTGACCGACGCGCCGTTCCAGCGCCTCGTCGGTGATCGCGTACAGACGCGCGTTGCTCAACGCCTGCGCCACCTGATTGGCGAACGTGCGCAGCACTTCGACCGTTTCGGGAGCGAATTCGTGCACTTCACTGAAATAGAGCACCAGTACCCCAACCAAGACGCCGCCGACCAGCAGCGGTAATTCGATCCAGGCGGGCTTACCTTCGGCGAGCAGGGTGGCGTGCAGGGGCGCGGCCAGTTCATCCTGCGCGGCATCGGTGATGATCAAGGGGGTGATCGGCGCGACCGCGCCCTTGCCCAGCGTTTGGTTCATCAGCGGATCGGGCGGGTCGCTGGCAAAGCGGCTGCTCATGCCGCTGCTTCGAACGAGCGCGAGTGAGCCTTTTACATCATCCCAGTACATGTAGACAGACACGCCCGATCCACCGGAGAGGCGCAGCGCCGAATCGGTGATGGTTTCGAGGACAACCTCAAACGAAAGCGTGCCGTTGAGGCGCATCAACACTTCGTTGAGTGCGCTGAACTGCGTCATGCGCTGGCGTTGGCTGTCATACAAGGCCTGATTGGTCGCGGAGAGTTGGCGGTAGCTTTCGACCTGGGTGCGCAACCGCCGCTGGGTCAGGCTGATAGCATGCGGGCTGATCAGCAGCGCAGCAAACCCGGTGATATAGAGGCTGAACAAAACATCTGAACCGTTGTTGTAGACGCCCGAACCGAGCAGCCCGAACGGAATTGGCAGAAATAACGCGATCAGAATTTCCGCGCGCGCCTGGCGCAGGCTGGCAATCGACTCGTCCTCGTAGTAAATTTCCAGCATGTAGATCAGGACATACAGCCCGACGTAGAGCAGCGTGTAGATGCAGAGCGGCAGCAGCGCTATCGCCGTGAGATCGTTCAGCGGCAGTTGACCACCGACCGCGTGATAGACGATGCCAGCGCTGTAGAACGGGATGCTCACCCGCGCCACCGAAAAGACGAAGCGCCAGAGCGGCGGCGGTTGATCGCCGTTGCGGCGGTTTAGCAGCACGCGGATGATCACGGCCAGCCCGCCACCCAGACCGATCGCCCAGGTCATATCGCCGAGCAGGGCGAAGGGGAGCGAAAAAAACGCCAGCATGCCAACGACGTGCGCACTGCTCAACTGTTGTTGATCCGAGAGCACAACCCCGAAGGTCAGCGAAACCCCGGTCAGCAGGCCGTAGATCAGCAGCACGTCGATGTGCTCCACCCAGACGGCGCTGTGCGGGAGACTCAAGAGCAGTACTGCTGCCGTCAGTAGAAACAATATCATTAAGAATGTACGTTTCACGGATGCAGCCTCAAGCTTTTGTACGTTCTTAGAATAAGACCAATTGTCTTGATTTGATCACAAACGAATCGCTGATACGGAATGCGCCACCGAGCAATCAGGCGAACTGGGTCAGAAAACGGCAGCCATATCGCGCAGAAGGGCCAGTACGGGTCAGGAGCACGGATGACTGCTATTTTATCGTTTTTTCGATCCGGTGCTTGAGCCTCGCTGGTAAGGCATTGAATGCGTCCGCATCCCTCTTCCCTACGGTTGCCCTACGTTGCATTACGTTATGCAACAATTAATTGACACACTGAATTGAACTATGTATTATCCGCGGCATTTACAGTTCCGACAGTCGCAAAAATATGTTTAAGCATAAAGTATATTACATATATTATGTTAGGTTTTTCTAACATAAACGTCTTGTATCTTTAAGGCAATTAGCTTATACTAAGTCTGGACGTATTGTATTTACGACTTGTCAGATTGACCCGAAACCCTACGCAGACTAGGACAACAACATGGGGACCACGGCGGTCATGGAAGGGTGGAGCTTCAGAATGCTGGTGCATCAGGTAACTAACGTTTCAGTTGAATCCTTCCGGCAGCGTTCTGAAGGCAAGAAAATCGTGCTGCTGTATCCATGGACTAGTTATAGAAATTTATTCTTAACTCATTTCTTATCTAATGCTAAAGAAGGCTTCCTATATTATAGGATTTCTGAGCAACAGAAAACGCTGGTCGATTGGTTAGGTGGGCTGCTAGAAGAATTTACTGCCGTCTTACCGAATTTCGGTGCCAATCTCCAACACCAGTTAGATGAACGCGCTAACCCCACCCGCCTCGGTGAAGCGTTCGCCGCTGACCTCGCCGCTTTCAGTGACCAACCCACTACCCTCTTCATTGACGAACTTGATCGCATCGGCATGGATGCAGATTTTACCCAGTTTATTAAAGCCGTGGTCGGCGTGATGCCTGTGCATGCGCAGATCGCGTTCTCGTCGCGTTTGCTGATGTATCAACCATGGTATGACATGGTCGCGCGCGGTGATGCTGTGGTGCTCGGCACGGAACAGCGCCGCGATGACCTGATGTTCACCGTCGAAAACATGCCCAAGCCGCAGCTTGAAGTGTATGCTTTCGGTCGCGGACACGCCCTCGTGAATGGGCAACCAATCACGAACTGGGATGGGGCTTTACCGCGCAATCTGTTCTTCTTCTTCATGGATCACCCGCTCGTCACCCGTGATGAGATCTTTGAAACCTTCTGGCCGGAACTGTCGGTCAAAGAAGCGACGAACGTCTTCCATGTGACCAAGCGTAAAATCACCGAACGTATCAGCATGAAAATTCCGGATGGCGGCAATCACGAATTGACGCAATACAATTCTGGTTTCTACATGCCTAGCGAAAAGCTCGTCCGCCACTACGATGTCGGCGATTTTCAGGACACGGTCGAAAAAGCGCTGGTCGCTAACAGCGAACGCGAAGAAATGGCGCTGCTCAACCGCGCTATTGATATCTATCGCGCGCCTTTCCTGCAAACGGTCGAAATGCCGTGGGTGCAGCAGCGCCGCGACACTTTGCGTCAGCTTTATGCGCAGGCCTTGATCCAGATGGGACGTATTTACGCCAAGCGCAACGACGAAAATCGTTCACTCGGCTTCTATACCCGCGCCCTCAAAGAGACGCCCGAACGCGAGGATATCCATCGTCAGGTGATGAGCATCTACTATAAGATGAATCTGATTGATGATGCGAAGATGCAGTATCGCCGCTTGAAGCAAATTCTCAACGAGAAATTCGGCATTGACCCGTCGCGTGAAACCCAGGAGTTGATGGGGATGATCGAAGGCCGTTAATCTGCTTGCTCGTTGATCCAATCTGAATACCGCCACCATGCAGCAGCCCCGCGCCACGGGGCTGTTGTTTTTGGGCAGGGCATCATGCTCCCGTTGAACATCGTAAATGAATAGATCGTCGCGGACGGCGTGAACAACGTGCGCGCGCTACCGTTGACAAACGCCGCTGCGACCCAGTCGCCGCCCGTCCAGTAGATCGCGCTCAGATGCGTCGTCGTGTTCAGGTCGGGCCCGCTCAACACGCAGACGGGCAGTCCAAAGCGCGCGATGAGGTAATCCGCGGGGAGATTCAGGTTGAGTTCGACGCGCCCGACTGTCTCCCCACCCACATAGACGCGTCCGCTGAAAAAGTACGGATCGGCGTTGCCCCATAGAAACACGGGCGACCCGGCGATGGTGTGCGAGGTCAGGGCGGGGATACTCGCCGCCGTGCGCGTTACCGTGTCGCTGAAGGGCGTCTCCCCCACCGTGATCCCCGCCCAGCAGGGCAAAGCACAGGCCGCGAAACCATACGCCGCCCACGCTGGCGACACCTCGACCCGGCGTTGAGCTGTCAGCGGCGCAAGGGCGGTGCTGGCCGCGAACAAGGCGAAGGTCAGCAGGCTGAGACGCAAAATGAATCGAAACATGGTGGCATCAGCTCACGGGATACAAGTATAATGACGATTATGAATCAATCACCGCCCTCGACCAAACTTCCGCCCGATTACGCGGGCGTGCTGTTCGCCGCCATCCTGATGATCATCAGCGGGTGGTATGGCTTGTATACGCTCGTCACCACGCAGATTCCGCGCGTCGGGCAGCGCTGGCTGTTCTTCGTGCTGCTCCATATTGCCGTGACCGGAACGGTTATGCCGCTCGTCCGCTATCTGAACATCCGCCTCACGCCCATGACGCGCCCGCTGCCCTCCAGCGGCGTGATTGTGCGCCAGAGCGTGTGGATCGGCATCTTCGTCGTGACCTGCGCCTGGCTGCAAATTCCGCGCGTGCTCACCGTGCCGGTGATGTTTTTCCTCGCGCTGGCCTTCAGCGTCATCGAGATCTTTCTGCGCTCCCGCGAACTCACTAACGAACGCTAACGTCGCGCCACCCACGCTGTTTGTAGGGACGCGATTTATCGCATCCGCTATTTCCCACCCCACCCCCGGCCCCTCCCCGAATTCAGGGAGGGGAGACAAAAGGGATGCTTATATAGGGTCATAGCCTATTTTGAATCTAGGACGAGCTAGACTCCTCACCGCCGCGCCAATTCACTCGCATAGCGCCGCCCCAACGTCGCTCGCTGAGCACGTGCCCACGCGGTGAGGCGCGTCGATCCGGCGGGCGGCGCGTCGACATACAGCAAATCCGCCATCAAGCCCCCGATCTCTTCGCGGGTGATCGTTACATCGCCCATCAGCGCCCCGATCACCTTACCGGCGACATAGCCCACCTCTGGCATCACGCTCATAATCGGGCGGCGCACGCCGAGAATCTGCCCCAGTGTTTGAACCAGTTCGCGGTAGGTGAACGTCTCCGGCCCGATGGCGTTGATCGTCA
>CALKIA010000275.1 GCA_937988705.1 uncultured Chloroflexota bacterium
GGCGTGGCGGCAAGCGTATCAGCAATCCAATCAGGCATAAGGTTTAGTCCGTAGTTATTTGGGGCGCATAGCGATGATGCGACCACCGCTGATGCTGATATACACCCAACCGCGTTCGCTCACGGCGACGTCGAGTGGGCGCTGGGGGAAGAAGCCGCTGCCACGGTAATTCATCTGATCGACGGTGAACCGCTCGACATCGGTGGACGACTGGGCGGGCATAATTCCGTCATAGCGCATAGCGTTGTCGTCGAAGCGCACCGCGACCAGCAAATAGCCGCGCAGTTCGAGCTGATTGTACGAGCCATTCAACACTACCAGCAGGGAGTCCGTGAGCAGCGGCAGCGTATCACTGGTATATGCGGCCAACCCGAGCGGGGTGCTGGCAGTCGGGAATGTGAGCACAGGCGCGGTAGAACCCCCGCAGTCGCCCAAATCCGGCTGATTTCCGGCGCAATTCGGGAAGCCAAAATTCGCCCCCGGCGTCACATGATTCAGCTCATCCAGATCCGACGTCGCGAAGAGATCATCACGAGCGCTGTCCACCGTATACAGTTCATCGTGCCAGAAAGCGACATCGGCGGGCGCACGTAGGCCAGTGGCGATCACCTGCTCATCGCTCCCATCCAGCGCATAGCTCAGAATCGCGCCGCGCCGGGAATCTTCTGGAACACAGGCATCACAGGATGCCCCTGTGGAAACATAGATCCGGTCACTCACCGCGATCCCGCCCGTCCAGAAACCGCCGCCGGCAGGCACATCTTCGACCAGCGTTTCCAGTTCAGTCCCGATTAAGCGGTAAATGTGCTGCCCGCCGACAATGTACAGCGCGCCGTCGTGATACGCCAACCCGCTCGGCAGCGTCAGACCGCTGGCAACTACCTGCGGCGCATCGGGCAGGAGATCGCCGTTCGTGTCGGTCAGCGCGATGACTTCGCCCGTATAGGGACGCGCCGCGTACAGCGTCTCATCCGGGGCAACCGCCAACGCCGCGAAACCGAGTTCGCCGACACTCGGATCATTGATGACTTCTTCCAGACAGGCCAGAGCTGGATCAATCCACGGTTGGGAGATGTATGCCGTGCGGTCCGAGCAGGCCGGAAGCTGCGCCGCGCCGTGTGTAACCACGAGCAGAGTCAAACTGATGAAAACGAAGGTTCGCCACATAAGCGCGTCATTCTACCCTGAGGTAAAATGATGCGCTAGAGAGGAGATCATCCACCATGCCTGAACGTATTCGGATCGCCCTGGCTGGAGCGGGACTCTTTGCCAGAGACGCACACGTGCCCGCGTTGTTGAGCTTACAGGATCGCTTTGAGATTGTCGCGATCTACAGCCGCACCCGAGCGACCGCCGAAGCCCTCATCGCTCCCCTGCCACACCAGCCCGACATCACCACGGATCTGGACGAACTACTGCGCCGTGCGGACATCGACGCACTGGGTATCCTGCTGCCGATCGACCTGCTGGCGTCTTCGGTGGAGCGCGCGCTGGCCTCCGGCAAACATGTAATCAGCGAAAAGCCGATCGCGGCCGATGTCGCGGCGGGCGAACGACTATTGTCAAGCTACACAAAACACGCTGATCAGGTGTGGATGGTGGCCGAA
This sequence comes from uncultured Chloroflexota bacterium, assembly GCA_937988705.1. Classification (GTDB taxonomy): domain Bacteria; phylum Chloroflexota; class Anaerolineae; order Aggregatilineales; family Phototrophicaceae; genus Flexifilum. The sequence continues at coordinate 1,608 of CALKIA010000275.1, forward strand.
AATTGGCGCTACGAGAATGCTTTCCGCGCTGCCGCCGATGTTGTGAACAGCGGGGATCTCGGCGCGATCTACACAGCGCATTGGGCGCTGGCGAACGCCCTGGCGCCAAACAACAAATACTATCAGACGGCCTGGCGACGTTCAGGAACGTTCCCCGGCGGTTTCCTGATGGATGGTGGCGTACATCATGTCGCCGTGCTCCGCCAGATTCTGGGTGAAGTTGTTAGCGTGAGCGCGCTGGCCAAACAAATGCGCGCGGATCTGCCGCCAGCAGACACACTCAGCGCGGCGCTGGAGTTTGAACGTGGCACGCTTGGTACTTACAACGTCACCTATACCGCTGGCGCGCCGTGGTCGAGTGCGCTGCATTTGGTCGGTGAACGCGGCACACTACGGGTCGACCGCAACCTGCTAGAGGTTATCAGCAGCGGCCAGCTGCAGCCGGTGAGCTACACCGAAAACAAAAGCGTCACCGATGAACTGGCGGCGTTTGCGGACGCCATCCAGAACGGAACACCGCATCGCAACAGTCCAACCGAAGCCCTGAACGATGTGGCCGTAATCGAGGCGCTGCTGCAATCTGCCGAGACCGGGACGAGAGTCACACCCAAACGATTCGCCTGATTAGAACAAAAATGCTAGAATAGAGAGATATGGACAATCTACTGGTCACGACCGACTGGCTGGCAGCTCACCTTGATCGGGTGCGGGTGGTGGATATTCGGGGGCATGTGCTGCCCGCCACCGAACCGCTGCCACATTACTTCAACCACCGCGACGACTACCTGAAGGCGCACCTGCCCGGCGCGGCCTTCATCGACTGGGTACAGGAGATCACCGACCCAGCCGATCCGCGCCACGCCAAGATTGCGCACCCGGAGCGCTACGCGGAAGCTATGCGGCGCATTGGTGTGAATGACGACACATTTGTCGTCGCCTATGACGACGCGGGCTCGATGTTCTCCGCGCGTCTGTGGTGGTCGCTCAATTTCTACGGTCATTCACAGGTCGCGGTGCTGGATGGTGGCTGGCAAAAATGGATCGCCGAGGGTCGTCCCACGACGGACGAAATTCCGACCTTCCCTGCCGGGAACTTCACGGCGCGGCCCAACCCGACCATCTTCCGGTCTGGCGATCAGGTATTGACAGCCTTGCCGTCCGAACAGCAGTTGATCGACGTGCGGACGCCTGCCGAATTTCGCGGCGCAGCGTCGCGGGCTAAGCGTGGCGGGCACATCCCCGGCGCGATCAACCTGCCCCGCAACCTGCTGCTCGACGCATCGGGCGTGCTGCTCCCGCCTGCCAGACTGCGCGAACAGTTCGCGGCGGCTGGCGTGACGGCTGATTCGTCCGATGTGGTTTTTTACTGCAACGGTGGTGTCTCGGCGAGTTTCGGCTTGCTGGCCCTCCGTGTCGCCGGGTTAGCGCACGGGAGTGTGTATGATGGTTCTTGGAAAGACTGGGGTAACGACGACTCGAAGCCGGTTGAATGATATGCCTGCACACCTGTTTGCTGAAATCTTCCCGATCAAAACCGATGCCCTGCCCGCGCTGACCGCCTACCGCGTCATCACCCGCAATGACAGCGCCCGCAAAGTCGGTGCGCGCCTCGCGGCGGAACTGCGCGAGGTCTTCCCCGGAGAGTGGGTCTGGGTCGGCGGACGCATCCTCACCGATCAAGGGCCGAATCCGGTGAAGCTGGTCATGATGCTCGATCAGATCAAGCCGCATTATCGCGATGTTGAAGGCTTGGAGGAAGACTTTTCGTGGCAGCCTTCCGCCGACCATTTGGCAGATTTTGTGGCCCGCGGCCCGCTGCTGCGCCTCGAAGATCTGCTGATCGAAGCGCTGGCCAAGACCGCCTACGGCATCAAGCATTCCCGAACACAGCGCGAGTACCGCATCCGCACCTGGACAGTGGACAACCAACCGGCGCTGTCAATCACAGTCGTTTCGCGCTTGCTCTACGAGCCAGATTTGCAGGGTTTTGTCGAAACGCTGGAAAAGCCCACCGATATGATCGGTTTGTGGGTCGCAGACAAAACCGCGCGTCTGCAAGGCGAAATCACCAAAGTGGTCGGTACACTCGACGAACAGCGCGACCGTTTGCTCAAACTCACTGACCGCGTGGAAATGCGCGAGCTCATCGCCAAGACGCCCGGCGATCACTGGGTATGTCGCGTGCTGATGAATACCCGCGAATATGACTATGTGACCGATGCGCTCGATCTCGTTATTCGTCTGCGCGACATCAGCCAGTTTGACATCAACAAGGCGCAGATGGAAAAGGCGCTGCACCTGAGCCCCGCGCTGCACGCGACAATGGTCAAGCTGATTTCGGAGGTGTTGAAAGACCACAATCTGATCACGAATGCGTACAGCACGCAGAATGCGCCAAACATCTTCAGCCTCAACGCGCCCAAATTCATGCTCGCTTATGGGGGTGGCAAAGTTCGCCCCTATGATCTGCCACGGATTGGTCAGGATTTCCAGATGGCGGGCGCGCACAAATTGCCCGACACAAACCGGCCGCTGCGTGTGGTTCTCATCAACACGCTGGCGGACGAAGTCCGCGACTTCACCGAAGCATTGCGTCGTTCGCTGGAGCGCGATTTCGGTCTAAAACTGGAAATCGTGCGTGAACGCAGCATCCGGGTGATCTCACAGGCGAATCTTGAAAGTGCTGTCCGCCTGCTGCTCAAAGAACCGCACGATCTGGCGCTGGCCTTCCTGCCCGATGAGATCGAATCGGCTGAAGAAGAAGCTGTCGATGACCACAACACGCGCTGGCAGACCATTGGGCGCGGTATGCCCACACTCATCATCCATGAATCGACACTGAACAATCCCGCGGCGATGAACAGCGTGATCATGGGACTGGTGGCACGCGCGGGTGGCATTCCCTATCTGCTCGACGAGTCGCTCCCGTACGCCGAACGAGTAGTCGGTTTGAGCCTCATCGAACACAATCGGAAGGATGTTCCCCATCTGACCGGCGTCGCCCGCATCTACAAGAAAGATGGCGCGTTCATCGGCTACACGATTGCCACCGAACCCGTGCAGGACGGCGAAGGCGTGCCCGATGCGCTGCTGGCGCAGCTGCTGCCGCAGGAGCTGCTCGGCGGCAAGCGGGTTGTACTGCATCTTGACGGCAAGATGCGCCGCGAGGTTCTGCGCGCGATCGGCGCCTGGGAAGGCGAAATCGACGCGGAATTCTTCCCCGTCGAAGTGATTCGCGCGGGCGTTCCCCGCATTTATGCGCTCACTGGCGGCAAAATCGAGGCGCCGGAGTGGGGCAGCACCTTCCGTCTCAGCGCCACGGGAGCCTTCATCCTCACCACCGCCGGCGACGCCGCCATCCAGCCGATCCACATTCGAACCGAGCCTTCACTCCCCATCGAGCAAGCGATCCACAGCGTGCTGGCCTTCACATTGTTCCATTATGGCGCGGTCAAAACGCCCAAGCTGCCTGTCACCTTGTATGGCAGTGACGCCATCGAGGCGGGTATCCTGCGCGGCGTACTCGATGAACACCTGCAAGGCAAAACCCAATTCTGGCTGTGATACAGACGGTTTGCCACCCAACTCAACAAGTTTTAGGTGGTCTTGTCGGCTGTTTTCGACGCCGCAGGCTGGCCGCAGATTCGCCTCTCATCATCGTGATCTAACTTTCTGGGAACCGAGCGGGCCGCGTTCCGCCACCATTCTCCGACTTTCGGCGGATTTCCAGCCGATTGCCTTGACGAACGGCTCAGATCAGTCTATAGTGGTTCACAGTGTTTGTTTTGTGCGCGAAGGAGCAAAGTTCAATGACTGTCGTCAGCTTACCCTGCGTAATCGCGCATCCGATCACCGCTTAAAGACCTACCCCGCCCTACCCTTTACAGGCGAGCGTTTGTAAGCGCGGTCACGATGCGCCGTGATGTGTATTCTGCATGTCACCCGCCATCCGTCGATCTCTCGTTTGATTCGCTCACTTCTGTACAGGGGAAAACCAACCTTGGCTCGATACACCAACCACGCAGAAGGCGTGGTTTATAAGAAACAACTCGGTACCTACTTCGTGCGCACACCGGACGGTGAAATCGTATGCTCGATTTCCAGCCGTCTGCGCAAAGAACTGATCTACCCGATTGCCGACCGCTCATCTATCGGTCATCACCGCGTCCAGAAAGTCGACGACATCCATATGATCGATCCGGTCGCCATTGGTGACTGCGTGCAGTTCGTGGTCGCCGACGATGGGCCGGGCATGATCACCGAGGTGCTGCCCCGCCGCAATAAGCTGGCACGGACCGCGGCGGGCGTCAAACAGCTGGAACAGATCATCGCCGCGAACGTCGATCAGCTCGTCACCGTGTTCGCGGCGCTGCTGCCCGCACCGCACTGGAACTTGCTGGATCGCTATCTCGTGACCGCCGAAGAGGCGGAGATTCCGCCGCTCATCGTCATGACCAAGCTCGACCTTGTGGAACCGGGAACATTCGATGCTGTGCTGGACGAATACCGCGCACTCGGCTATAACGTGGTTCTGACCAGCACCGCCACCGGACAAGGCATTGACGAGCTGCGAGCGGCGCTGGGCGGCAAAACGTCCGTGCTCATCGGCAAGTCCGGTGTCGGCAAGACGAGCCTGCTCAATGCTATCCAGCCGGGGCTGGGCTTACGCGTGGGGGAAGTGAGCAAGGCGCTCAAGAAGGGCAAGCACACGACCACCCATGTTGAAATGATCGACTTGGAAAACGACGGTTATATCGTCGATACACCGGGCATGCGTGAATTCTCCACGTGGAACATCGACAACGGCGACCTAGCACTCTACTTCCGCGAAATGCAGCCGTTTGTCGGCAGCTGCCGCTTTGGGCTGGACTGCACGCACCGCACCGAACCGGGCTGCGCCATCCTCAAAGCGGTAGGCGCCGGCCACATCAGCGAACGCCGCTATCACAGTTATGCGCGCATGCTGGAATAACTACCACAGAGTGAGGGGAGGTGAACTGTCACTTCCCCTCACTGAAATTACACTGCACATTTTCTAACCCCCGTTTCTAAAAAACTCCTCT
>CALKIA010000276.1 GCA_937988705.1 uncultured Chloroflexota bacterium
GGCATGCCTCGCCCTTTGCCCCAAACATCCAAAAAGATTAATTCGTCTGTACTTAGTTGGCTGGGCAAAGACTGTCCGTGAACAGGGGTTTTAAACACCCTCAGGTCTCGTCCTCTCGTCACAGGGCTGAATATCAAGGGCGCAGCTTACCTCAGCCCTACACGAGCGTTCGACTACAGGTGCGGTGTCGGTGCTGGGCTAGGTGGTCGTACACGCTAAATCGCGTCCGCATTGCGGAGTAAATGTGCTTAATTTGGGGGCTTGACAACGAAAGTAAACACCGTATACTTTTAGTATACGGTGTTTACAAAGGATTGGCTGGATGGCGCGCATCAAAATTGACGAGGAAGACGAGGGCAAGCGGGTCGCCATCAGCCACCGCATCAAAGAGGTGGCGCGGGCGCAAATGCGCGTGGTCGGCAGCGCCTCAATCTCGCTGCGGGCGATTGCGCGGGAGCTGGACATCACCGCCCCGGCGCTCTACCGCTACTATCCCGACCGCGACGCGCTGATCACCGACTTGATCGTCGATGCCTTCAACGCGCTCGCCGACGCGGTCGAAGCCGCCGATCAGGCGCAGCCGCCGACGCACTACGCCGAGCGCATGTACGCCGCCATCAATGCGTATCGTCAGTGGGCACTCGATCATCGCGCCGACTATCTGCTGATTTACGGCACGCCGATTCCCGGCTACGTTGCGCCGCGCGACCAGACGATTCCAGCGGTGCAGCGTACGTTTGTGCCCTTCGTGCGGATTCTGTTTGAAGCGGATCACGCGGGCGTGTTGACGCTGCCCGCCGAAGACGAGGTTGATGATCCGGCGATGCGCGCGCACCTGGAAGCACTGGCGCACACCGAAGGCGTTCCCCTGTCTTACCGGCAGGTGAGCATCGCGATTGACCTGTGGCATCGCCTGTACGGGCTGATCATGCTGCATCTTCTGGATCACAGCCCGGCGACGGTCGGCGATATCGAGCTGTACTACCGCAGCAAACTGCGGCATATGCTCAAAGACCTGAATCTGCTGCCGGAGACGTTCTAGCCCGTCTGAAGACGCGGCCACGATAATGCAGGTTAAGTAAAGATCACGGTGTTTGTAGGGACGAGGCCGGCCTCGTCCGCTGCCAACGGACAGCCCAGGTGCTGTCCCTACACAGCCCAATCCGTCTACCGCTGATCATCTCCAAGCACCACCATTTCACTCGTTCACAAAGTCCCCGGATGCAACCGGGGGTGTATTCAGTGCGACTACGCACAGGGAGCAAACCTCATGGCAACTCATAATCTGCATGTGATTTTCGGCGCGGGTCCTGTTGGACAGGCGACCGCCCGCGAACTCGTCAAGGCGGGCGCATCCGTCCGCGTGGTCAACCGCCGCGGTCAGGCGAACGTCCCGGTGGGCGTGGAAGTGCGGGCGGGCGATGCCGCCGATCCGGCTCAGGCACGGCAGCTGGCTGCAGGCGCGAGCGTGATCTACTTCTGCGTCAATCCGCCTTATCACCAATGGGCCGAGTTGTTCCCGCCCATGCATACCGCCGTCCTCCAGGCCGCGACCGCGGTCGGCGCCAAGTTCGTCGCCATGGAGAATCTTTACGCCTACGGTGAAGTCGACCGCCCGATGACCGAGGACATGCCGTACAACGCCCACACCAAAAAGGGACAGGTGCGCGCGAAGATGTCGCAGGAACTCATGGCCGCCCAGCAGCGCGGAGAAGTGCGCGCGGTGATCGCGCGGGCATCGGATTTTTACGGCGCGGGCGTGAAAGACTCGGCGTTGGGCGGGCGGGTCTTCGAGCCGCTGCTGGCGGGCAAGGCCGCGCAGATCGCCGGTAATCCTGACGTACCGCATACCTACAGTTACATGGAAGATGTGGGCCGGGCACTCGCCATCCTGGGGCGTGACGACCGGGCCGATGGGCAAATCTGGCACATCCCCAATGCTCCGGCGCTCACCACCCGTCAAATCATCCAGCTCGCCGCGGAGATCAGCGGTGTGCCACCTAAGTTCAGCTCGCTGGGTAAGCTGATGCTGCGCCTCGGCGGGTTATTTATCCCCCCGGCGCGCGAAATGATCGAAATGATGTATGAGTTCGAGCAGCCATTTGTCGTGGACAGCAGCAAATTCACGCGCACGTTTGGTGTCGAGGCGACGCCCTACCGTGACGGCCTGACCAAGACGATCGCCTGGTACAAAGCGCAGGTTAGTGCACAGGGGCAATGACAGCGGACGAATCCGCGCCAGCGGGAGAGGCGAGATCAGCAGTGCTTGTGCTATCTCCCCTCCCCGAATTCGGCGGAGGGGCGACATTACCACAAGCCAGAATCCATGTAGGGGCGAGGCTTGCCTCGCCCACGATAACGGGCGGGATAAGACTCACGTTGAGTTGGTCTAGGCCGATTACTCCGCCGGGCTCCACAGCATGATGGAACCGTCGCGCGCGCCCGTCGCCATCAACGAGCCATCCGGCGAAAAATCGAGCGCCAGCACCGGTTTCTGGTGTCCGTAGAGCGTGGAAAGTTCCTTCAATGTGGATATGCACCACAGCTTGATCGTGCCATTCATCCCGCCCGTCGCCAGTAGATCGCCATCCGGCGCGAAATGGCAGCACCACACGGGTACACCCTGATTAAACGCAATCGTCTGCTCCAGCGTGGCCGTATTCCACAGCCGCACCGTCTGATCGCTGGACACCGACGCGAGCAGCTTGCCATTTGGCGCGAACGCCACGTTGTTCACCTGATCAGTGTGTCCGCTGAGCGTACCGATCAAAGCATAGTTGTTCGCATCCCACAGCTTGATCGTGCCATCCCATGATCCGGTCGCCATGCGCTGACCATCGGCGGAGAACACTACCGACGACACCGATCCGGTGTGCCCGGTCAGCACGCCGACTTTTTCCTGTGTCGCTACATCCCACAGGGTTACCGTGTGATCCCAGCACGCGCAGGCAAGCCGCGCACCATCGGGCGAATACACAATCTCAAACAGGCGGGTGTTATGCACACCAAACTGCCCGATCGATTGACGCGTGCCGACATCCCACAACATCAGGCTGCTGGTGTTGCCGAATTTCGCGCCCAACGCCGCCGCGAGGACTTTGCCATCTGGCGAGTATTCGAGATCGTAGAGCGCGTCGCGGTTCGAGAGTGACAGCACCTCGCGGCGCGTTTCCGTGTCCCACAGCCGGATCAGTCCATCCGAAGACGCCGATACCAGTGACTGGTTGTCGGGCGAAAACGCCAGGCTGCTGATCGATTTCTCGTGACTGCGCAGACTGGCCTCCTGTCGCATCGTCGTCGCATTATCCGACGTGATCAGTTTGCGGAGGAGCGTCGTCGGAATGGACGGTGGGGTGATGATGGCGGTCGGCGCATCGACGCTGCCGGTGTTCGGTCGACCGAGGAGTTGCACCAACGCCTCCATGTCGTACGCAATCCACTGGAGCGGACGCAGTTCCGGCAGCAGTTTAGTTTCGCGGCAGATCACCGGGATAATCGGTTTGTTTTCGTCGAGAAAGTAACGGTATTCCAGACGCACGTATTTCGATTCGAGCGCATCCGGCGACACACACAGGATCATGCGCGTGCACTGATCGAGCGCCTGATTGATCTCGTCGCGCCAATCCTGACCGCCCTGCAGCAGATGTTGATCCACCCATACGAAGAATCCCGCCTGACGCAAGTTTTCGACCAATGGCCGCACATGCGACTCCCAGTCACGGCGGCTGTATGAAATGAAAATACTTCCCGTTCCGGTGCTGCTGGTGGTGGTCATATCACGCGACTCTCGTATAATCCACAGCGTCAATTATGAAACCCGTCAGGTGAATAAGCAAGCGCAGCACACAGCAGCGTAGGGAGGTAGTCAATGAGACGTATTTTAATCACCGGCACATCACGCGGAATTGGCTTGGAGCTAGTGCGCCAGTACGCTGCCCGCGACGAGCGCGTATTCGCGGCCTACCGCACACCCTCGGCGGCGCTCAAGGCGCTGGAGTCCGTGCGCGTAACGCTCATCCCGCTGGATGTGGCCGATCCTGCCAGCATCGAAGCGGCGTACCATGCGATCAATTCGGGAACGGATTCGCTCGATGTGCTGATCAATAATGCGGCGATCAGCAATGAGCATGAGGAGCGTCTCGGCACGTTCGAACAGGCGTCGATGCTGGAAATGTTCAAGACCAACACCATCGCGCCGGTATTGATCACACAGCGCTTCCTCGAACTGCTCAAGCGGGGCGCAAACGCGAAAATCGTCAATCTGGTGTCGGAACTCGCCTCACTGGAACTGCGCGATGCCAGCTATGCCGCGACTTACTGCGCGACCAAAGCGGCGCTCAACATGTATACACGCTCGCTGGCAGTGGATGTGAAGCAGTTCGGTTTGACGGCTTTCACGATTGATCCGGGGTGGGTGCAGACGGATATGGGCGGGAAACACGCGCCGCTCACACCGGAACAATCGGTGAACGGGCTGCTGCGCGTCATTGATCAGGCGAACCGTGATGCCAATGGGCGCTTTTTCCGGCACGACGGCGCGGAAATGCCATGGTAAAAACGGCCTCACCCCTCACCCCTCTCCCAAGGGAGAGGGGAAACGAGCGTAGCGAGTGGGGTGAGGCTATGTCAGCCGCTTTTTCGCTTCGTACTGCACGAGCGAGACGATCCCGCTCAAACCCGCACCTTTGCCCATCGTGATTTCCCGCCCGAAGAGTTGCGGCACGATGTCGGTATTCACCTGTGCGACCTGCTCCACCGGCTGCCCGTCGAGCGTCTCTTTGAGGAGGACGCTCATCGCCATCGCCGACAAACCCTGCGGATTCAGCACATCAAAATAGAAATCCAGCGTGCCATCGGGCCGATCAACCGCCCAGACATACGCGTCGGATTCGCAGGCGGGCGCTTTGTGCTCCGCCGTATAGGGTTTGGTCGCTACGGACGCAGGCACTTTGGCCCCGTCGAAGCGATCCGCCATTTCGATCAATAGATCGATGCGTTCCTGCCGATCCGTGATCGACTGCATGTCCTCGACGATTTCCGCCAAGCCTGCGGGGTAGTTTGCCATCAGTTTAGCCGTTCATTCTGTAACTAGCGTTCAATCGGCACGCCGACGAGGTTGCCCCATTCCGTCCACGAACCATCATAATTGCGCACGTTCGGGTAGCCGAGCAGGTACTTGAGCACAAACCACGTGTGTGACGACCGTTCGCCAATGCGGCAGTATGTGACCACATCCTTGTCCGGCGACAATCCCTGCTGCTGTTCGTACAGGGCGCGGAGTTCGTCAGCGGGGCGGAACGTGCCATCGTCCGTATTGACGGCCTTGCTCCACGGTACATTCTTCGCACCGGGGATGTGCCCACCGCGCAGCGCGCCTTCGTTCGGGTAGTCGGGCATATGCAGACGTTCGCCCGTGTATTCGGCGACGCTGCGCACATCGATCAGCGGTTTGCCCGCGTTCGAATGCTGCAAAACCTCATCGCGGAAGGCGCGAATCTGCGTGTCGTCGCGGTCGGGCGCGGTGTACTGAGTCGCCGAATAACTCGGCACTGCGCGCGTCAGTGGGCGACCTTCGCGCTCCCACTTGGCGCGTCCGCCATCCATCACCTTGGCGTTGGTGTGACCGAACAGTTGGAACACCCAGAAGGCATAGGTCGCCCACCAGTTATTCTTGTCACCGTAGAAGATGACCAGTGTTTCCGGTGTCACGCCGATGCGCGCCATCAGTGCCTCAAACCCGGCTTTGTTCAGGTAATCACGGCGCAGCGCATCGTTGAGGTCGTGCGTCCAATCGACCTGCACTGCGCCAGCGATGTGGCCGCTGGCGTAAAGCAGCGGATCTTCGTTCGATTCGATGATCCGCAGGTTGGCGTCTTGGTGATGCTGCGCCACCCATTCCGTCGAGACCAGAACATCGGGGCGGGCATAACCGCGCTGTGCGATATCTTGAGCCATGCGTGTGCTGCTCCTCATGAATAAACAAGATGTCTATGATAGTAACCCGTCAGCCGGGAAAACAAAACCCTCAGCTCGTGCGGTTTGCGGACGTTAATCCGGCTTTACGTTACCTTGATCGTCCCGTCGCCGGGGAGTTCGACCATGCCCGTGAGCGCGTCGAGGCTCAGGCGGCAGTCTTTCAGCTTGAGGACGATGTAAGTTTCGGGCGGCACGTTCACCTGAAACGCCGCCGCCGCGACCGCGCCCACTACGGGTCGTCGCCGCGCCACCACATACACGCCCGCCTCATCCTGATCGGTGGCGATGCGCCACGCGAACGGCACTTGCAGATTGGCCGTCACGTCGATCTGCGGCTCGCGGCGGCGTAATACGCGCACCTCGGCGCTCTCCACATCGATATACAGCGTGATCGCGCCGCTTACGTTGAAGCGGTAGGTCTGCGACTGGCGCGCCATCTCGGCAACCGTGGAGACGGCGCTCGCCAGTTCGTTGAGCGTATTCAAGTGCTGCTGCATGCGCTCCTCATTTCAAAACCAATTTGACGGTAGGAATAGCCCAATCGGGCATCGCGCTAAACCACAATATATCGATTTCGTCCATCACCGTGCGGAGCAAGACGAAATTGCGAACCTAGTTGGCTCCCCTCCCCGAATTCGGTTGAGGACAGGACACTTTTAACAATCGAGAGAATTGTAGGGACGCCC
>CALKIA010000277.1 GCA_937988705.1 uncultured Chloroflexota bacterium
CACCCTGAAACCCGCCGTTTTGTCGGAAAGACAGATTCCCCCTCTCCCCGCTTGCATGGGCTAGGGGGTGAGGGGTTATGTGTCGGTAGTTTCAACAATTCTGGAATGCCTTCCTGCCTCATCCCGCCGAACACTCCCACCCCGAATTCAGGGGTGGGGTCGAAATCTAAACCGCGCCTTTCTTACCGACGCCCGGCACGGTATCATTGTTCCAGCTTTCACAGAGAGAAACCTATGACGATTGATTGGCAGCGCGTGCTGCCCGTGTTGTTCTCCATCCTCATTATCATCCTCATCGCGGTCTTGCGGAACTACTCAAAGACACTGGCCGCCATCACCGCGACCATGCCGATCAATATGCCGCTGGCCATCTGGATTCTGTCCAGCGGGACCAATATCTCGCAAGCCACCCTGGTGCAGTTCATCGAAACGCTGATCTTCGGCCTGATCCCGACCTTCATTTTCCTGATTTTCGTGTACATCGCGGCGCGAGCGGGCTATACGGTCGTGCCCATGCTCGGCCTCGGGTATCTCGGCTGGGCGATTTCGTTGGGGATTATGCTGTTCATTCAAGCGCAGTTGGGGCGTTAAAGCACTATGAATCTTTGGGCAATGAACCTCGCGCAGAGGCGGTTCGTCTTCTTCGTGATCATGGCGGGCGGTCTGCTCGGCTTGATCGGCATTACGTGGTTTTTGGTCAGTTTAACCCTCGGTACGGGCGAACGCGTGCAGTCCGTGGCGCTGGTGGAGGGTATCAGCGTGCGCGAATTCGCCACGTTGCCCGATAACGACGCATATCCGCCGACGGTGGCTGTTGCCGCCGATGGCACGGTCTACACAGGCAGCTATGCCAGCGGCGCGATCTGGTCGATCAGCGTGGACGGGGCGATTGTGAGCGAACTTCCCGACACCCGCGACGTGATCCGCGCGGTGAGCGCGATCGTCGTTGCGGCGGATGGCGCGCTGATCGTGGTCGATCAGTTGGACACTGACCCGCGCAGCACGGGCGGCGCCCTGTGGCGCATCGCCGACGGGGCGATTACCCCCTTCGCGGACATTCCCGAGGGCTTCAGCGCACCGAACGACCTCGCCATCGACGCGGCGGGGCGCGTGTATGTGAGCGATCCCGGACGCAACGAAATCTGGCGTATGGACGCCGACGGATCGAACCCGCAAATCTTCTGGGTGCCGCCCGCCATTGAGACCGAAACCCGCCGCGCGATCACCGGTTTGGCCTATGACGCCACCACCGACTCGCTCATCATCACTGACCCGGAAGTGAACGAAATCTACCGCGCACCGATTGCGGGCGGCGTGGGCGAACTGCTCTACCAGCATGGTCAACAGGCTGACCCGCCCGGCTTTGACGGGGTGACGGTCACGCCGGACGGCACGATCTACGTGGCGGCGCTCGGGCAAAACGGCATCGCGCGCGTGGCGGATGGCAGCCTCAACTACGTCGTCGGCCTGTTCCGCGGCGCGAGTGATGTCGAATACGCCGCGCCGAACCGCCTGTATGTGCCGAACTTCGATCAGGCATCGCTCGTCATTCCGATTGTCGAGGCACAACTCCCCTTCGCCATCGACGTGATTGAACTGCCCTAGCAGTCACCCAACCGTCAGCTTGGGTTATTCGCGGAAGGTTGTCGCCCCTCGCTGAATTCGCTGAGGGGTCTGTACACCGTATGCATAACGTCTGCCGCTTGTCTGGTTCAATAACAAGCGTATTCAGGAGAACAACACCGTGCTCGAATCTATTCTCACCTACATCATCGGTTTGATCGGCGGCATTGGTGTGGGCATCCAGTCGCCGATGGGCGGAGTGATGAGCGGGCGCGTCGGCCCGGCGGCCAGCAGCTTGATCGTGCACGTGAGCGGCGCCATACTTTCGCTGGCGCTGCTGCTGGCGCGCCGCGGTGAGAACATCGGCGATTGGCGCGCATTGCCACCGTATATGTTCCTGCTCGGCGTCTTTGGCGTGCTGATTATGCTCACGCTCAGTCACACGCTGCCCCGGTTGGGGGCCGGCTCAGCCATCACGCTGGTGATCCTCGGTCAGTTGATCGCCGGCATGGTAATCGATCACTTTGGCTTCTTTTCGGCAGCCCGCCCTATTGACCTCACGCGGGTCATCGCTGCGGTGCTGCTCGGCATCGGTGGATATTTGATGGTCAAGTAACTACCTCAACTGCCTGAGGCGCGAGGACTGGGGCTGATGTCAAAAAACATCCTGCGCAGCCCCACAGACTCGCCTCTCCACAGCATGGCGATCATCCCCTATAATCGAACGAAAGAGAAATACGCGAATTAGAGGCACACCATGTTAGACAAGCTGGCGAGCATCGAGGCCCGTTACGAAGAACTCGAACGGCTGTTGAGCGATCCCGGGGTGATGAACGACTACACCAAGATCGCGGAATACAGCAAAGAACGATCCAACTTGCAGGAGATCGTCGATTCGTTCCGCCGCTATAAGGCGCAGTTTGAAGAACTGGAAGGCGCACGCCTGATGGTCGCTGACGAAAGCGACCCGGATCTGCTGGCGATGGCGAACGAAGAAGTCGCCAGCCTCGAAGCCAGCACAGATCAGCTCTTCGAAGAACTCAAAATCATGCTGCTGCCCAAAGATCTCCGTGACGATAAGAACGTCATCGTGGAAATTCGCGCCGGCGCGGGCGGCGACGAGTCCGGCCTGTTCGCGGCGGATTTGTTCCGCATGTACAGCTATTACGCGACGGCGCGCAACTGGAAAATCGACGTGATCGACCAGAGTGATACGGGCGTCGGCGGCTTTAAGGAAATCAAGTTTGAGATTCGCGGCAAAGGCGCGTTCAGCCGCCTGAAATTTGAGAGCGGCGTGCATCGCGTCCAGCGCGTCCCCGAAACCGAGTCGCAGGGGCGCGTCCACACCAGCACCGTGACGGTTGCTGTGCTCGCGGAGATGGACGAAGTCGACGTGGCGCTCAACATGAACGATGTGCGCGTGGATGTGTATCGCAGCGGCGGCGCGGGCGGCCAATCGGTCAACACCACCGACTCGGCGGTGCGTTTCACTCACATTCCGACCGGGATCGTCGTCGCGGTACAGGACGAGCGCAGCCAACTCCAGAACAAAGAAAAGGCCAAGGCGATTTTGATCGCGCGGCTGTACGAAATGGAACTGGAAAAGCAGCGCAGCGCGCAGGAAAACGAACGGCGCAGTCAGGTAGGCACAGGCGACCGCTCAGAGAAGATCCGTACGTACAACTACCCGCAGAACCGTGTGACCGATCACCGCATCAACTTGACCAGCTACAACCTGCCCGCGGTCATGGAAGGTGGCATCGACGAATTCATCGACGAGCTAATCACCCGTGATCAGGCCGAAAAGCTGGCGGCGGGTGAAAGCATCGCCTAGCCTCACCCCCTCTCCCGTGGGAGAGGGGGAAATGAGCGCAGCGAGTGGGGGTGAGGCTACTGCCCGTTGACCCATTCGGCGATGGCGTTGATCACGCCGCCGTCCACATGACCGGGGGTCTGGTACTCGGCAGGGTTGGGCTGACCGTCACCCGGCATCAGCAGGTGATTCAGCGTCGGGAATGTCTCGAACGCGACGTCCGCCCGATCTCCTAAGCCCGCCTGCCACAGCGCCAGCTCATCCGCGACCGTCACCTGATAGTCGCGTTCGCCCTGAATGAACAGCATCGGCAGGTCGAGATCCGCCGCTGTTGCCACCGGATCATAGCCCTGCAAATCGAGATAGTAGATCGGCATAGCGCCGAAGAGCAGCGTATCATCGTCGGCGTCTTCTTCCGTCAGCGCGTTGATCTGATCGGAAAGTGCCTGTATGGCGTCAATGCCCTGCTGCTCCGCCGCGGTGATCGTCCCATCAAGTTCGGCGAGATAACGCGTCTGATCGACGATCACATCCTGGAGCGGGCGCGCTAGCGGCGCCAGATAGATCAAGCCGGCGCTGTTCGCCGCTTGAGCGGCAATGCGCGGCAGGATATACCCGCCCAGACTGTGTCCCGCCACATAGATGCGTTCCGGGTCGATGCCTTCGGTGCCGCGCAGCAGTTCCAGTGCTGCCAGCGCATCTTCGGTGTATTCGTAGTCAATCGTGAGCGCCGTCGGATCGCCGCCAGCGCCGTGAATCAGCGTGCGCTTGTCGAAGCGCAGCACGGCGATCCCCTGCGTCGCCAGACCCCACGCGAGGTCGCGGAATGGCTTGTTACTGTACAGGGTTTCGTCGCGATCATTAGGGCCAGAACCGGACAACAGCAGAACCGCGGGCACGAGTCCGTCCGCATTCGGCATGGAAAGCGTACCGGGAAGCGGGAAGTCGCCGCCTTCGTTGATCGTCACCTCGGTTTCGCTGAACACGTCGGTATCGGCGTAGGGCGGCTCGCTGAACGTCGGCACGGCGGTCGGCTGGAGCGCCGATTGCGTGAACCGTAAGCCGCTGATTTTACCATCCGGCTCGAAGGTGATGAGCAGATCCAGCGGAATCACCTGGAAATTCAAGTGCAAAATTGCCGTGTTGCTGGCGGCGTCGAATTCGGTCGCGATCACGCCCTCGAATTCGCCGACCTGCTGCACCAACTGCGCCCATGCACCTTCCAGTTGATCGGCGGTGAGCACCGCCTGCACTTCCGCGCTGAACTGGTCATAAATCCCAGCGTAGTCGCCGTTGATAAGTTGATCGAGAACTGCCTGAGCATTTGTAACAACGGGCTCATCCGTTGCTTCCTGCGCGGACACTCCAAACGGCAGCACCAGTAGAATCAGCGCCAATGCCACCACGATAAGCCGTTTCATACGTCCTCCTGAATCGTCTGTCACCTTGCAAAGACCCAAAACAAAAACGCACCGCCATTATAGCCGTGCGTCGCGATCAGCGGGCAGTTTTACGCCCGGATTTGACGAATTATTGACCTACCGACCCCACCCCCGGCCCCTCCCCGAATTCAGGGAGGGGAGACAACATTGCTCGCAATGTCTCCCCTCTCCCCGCTAGCGTGGGAGAGGGGTTGGGGGTGAGGGGAATATCAGCCGCTGCCGGGATGGCTGTGCGACGCCGCTTCGGTGATGACACCTTCGGTCGAACCGTTACGGATCGCCAACTTGACTTCGCCGATGGCGCGCGTCACCTGAATGTCACGCGGGCAGGCGGGCGTGCAGTTGTAGATCGTGCGGCAGCGCCACACGCCGTTGGGCTGCGACAAGACGTCGAGGCGTTCTTTGGAGCCTTCGTCGCGGGTGTCGAAGATGAAGCGGTGCGCCTGCACAATCGCCGCCGGGCCGACATATTCGCCGTTCGACCAGTACGATGGGCACGAGGTGGTGCAGCACGCGCACAGGATACACTTGGTCGTATCGTCGAACTTCTCGCGGTCTTCCTGCGTTTGCAGTCGTTCGCGGCCGTTAGCCGGCAGCGCCGTGTCGTTGATGAAGAACGGCATCACGCGCTTGTAGTTATCGAAGAACGGTTCCATATCGACCACGAGGTCTTTTAGCACGGGCAGACCGAGAATCGGCTCGATCTGAATCTTGATCGCGTTATCGCCGTTCACGAACTCGCGGACGAGCACCTTGCACGCCAACCGGTTCACACCGTTGATGCGCATGGCGTCCGAGCCGCAAATGCCGTGCGCGCAGGCGCGGCGCAGCGTCAGCGTGCCATCCTGCTCCCACTTGATGCGGTGGAGCAATTCCAGTATACGGTCATTCGGTTCCACTTCGCTCAGGGTGAAGTCCTGAAAGTAGGGGCGCTGTTTGGTTGAGTCTTCCGGGTTAAACCGCCGGATACGGAAGGTGACATTCATTGAATATAGCCCTCTGAATTGACTTGACATCCACTTACAATTGCTTGAGTCGGGGACGCGCCGCGGCGCGTCCCTTAGGCACTAACATTTAGTACGTGCGCACCTTCGGCTTGAAGCGTTCGTCGGTTTCTGCCAGCGACATGTCCACTTGCTTGTCGCAGTTGATGACCGGGTCTTGCGCGCCCTTCACATACACTGTTTCGCCTTCCGGCTTGGTCAGCAGCGAATGCACGAGCCACTTTTCGTCGTCACGCTTCGGATAATCTTCGCGATAGTGACCGCCGCGGCTTTCGGTGCGGTTCATCGCGCTGATCGTCGTCAGTTCGGCGATATCGAGCAGACAGCCGAGTTCCCACGCTTCAATCAGATCCGTGTTGAACTTATTGCCCTTGTCATCGATGTGGATATCGGTGTTGTAGCGGGCTTTCAATTCGCGCACGGTATCGAGGGCGAGCTTCATGCCCTTTTCTTCGCGGAACACGCCCACATCGGCCATCATGACCTTTTGCAGCGCCGCGCGTAGTTCGCCGGGGCGCGTCTTGCCGCTGCTGGTGCGGATGCGTTCGAATTCAGCCTGCACTTCGCGTTCCGGTGCTGCGGGCAGCGGGACGAAATCGGCATGCTTGACATATTCGGCAATGGACTTGCCGCCGCGCCGACCGAACACGATCAGATCGACCAGCGAGTTTGTGCCGAGGCGATTCGCGCCGTGGCAGCTCACACAAGCGCATTCGCCCGCCGCATACAGGCCGGGGATGACCGTCCAGTTCGCATCGCTGACCGCTTCCGCGTTGACGTTGGTCGGAATGCCGCCCATCGCATAGTGCGCGGTCGGCTGAATCGGCATCGGTTCTTTAACGGGATCAACGCCGAGATACACGCGGCAGAATTCCAGAATGTCGGGCAGCTTCTTTTCGACATCTTCCTCGGTGATGCGGCGCGTCTCGCCCGCTTCCGCGAGGTAGCGGTTGACCGTACCGGGCGTCACATCGAGGTAGACATAGTCCTTGCCCTTGATGCCGTTGCCGTCGCGGATTTCCAGATAAATCGAGCGGCTGACGACATCGCGGCTGGCCAGATCTTTGATGTTCGGCGCGTACTTTTCCATGAAGCGTTCGCCGCGCCCGTTGATCAGTACGCCGCCTTCACCACGCACGCCTTCGGTGATGAGAATACCCATCTTGTAAATGCCGGTGGGGTGAATTTGATAGAATTCCAGGTCTTGCAGCGGAACGCGGCGGCGATACACGACGGCCGCGCCGTCACCCGTGAGGCTGTGCGCGTTGCTGGTCACCGACCACACGCGCCCCCAGCCCCCCGTCGCAAACAACGTCGCTTTGCTGTGGAAGATGTGCAGTTCGCCCGTGCCGAGTTCCAGCGCGACCACGCCGACGACTGTTTCGCCGTTGCGAATCAGGTCGACCACGTGGAATTCGTCGAAGAACGTCACATTATGCTTGATGCACTGTTGGTACAGCGTCTGCAAAATCATGTGACCGGTTCGGTCGGCGGCATGGGCGGCGCGGCGCACCGGAGCCTTGCCGAAATTGCTGGTGTGACCGCCAAACCGGCGCTGGCTGATCTTGCCATCTTCGGTGCGGTCGAAGGGCAAGCCCATGTGTTCCAGTTCGATCACGGCGTCGATAGCTTCTTCCGCCAGCACCTTGACCGCGTTCTGATCGGCGAGATAGTCGCCGCCCTTGACGGTGTCATAGGCGTGCCAGAGGGGGCTGTCTTCTTCCAGATTACCGAGCGCCGCGCCGATACCGCCCTGCGCTGTGCCCGTGTGACTGCGGGTGGGATACAACTTGCTGATCACGGCGACTTTTGCGCCGCCTTTAGTGGCGTACAGGGCAGCCATCAAACCCGCGCCACCCGCCCCGACGATCAGCGCTTCGTATTGATGTGTCTTCATAGAATGACCTTTAACTCTTGTCCCAGCTATGTAGTTTTGAAGACGGAAAGCGGAGCCGAGACTCCGCTTTCAGCCCGAATGGTTATTCAACGTGCAGCAGACCGAGACTCTCGGCTGCTTGCGTCGCGGCGCGAACCGCGTCCAGTTCGATTGAACCGATGAGCGCCAGACCACCGACCGTCAGCAGTATCACCCCGGCGATAATACACAGGATGACCGCCGCGCGGCGGAACAGGGCGCTGCTCTGGGTGTAATCCGTCAGCACGTAGCGCAGACCGTTGAAACCGTGCAGCGTCACCAGTGCCAGCAGCGCGATGTCGTAGATGCGCCAGAGGGCAATCGGCCCGAGCAGATAGCCCCAGCGTTCCGCCACATATTCGACGGCCGTCCCCGATTCGTTGATGCCGTTGGCGAGAATGTTGGCCGCGTCGGGGGTGATGGGCACCCCAGCGACACTTGCGCCCGCCACCGTGATGTCGAACACGCCTTGAATGATGTGGGCGATCGCCAGATGACCGAATACCAGCGGGACGATGATCAGACCGCTTAAGCGCATGAACGCCCACCAGAAGCGTTCAACCGGCGCACCGGGGCCTTTACTGACGCGCCCGGGCTTCTGATTGCCCGACACCAAACCGATCAGCGCCGAAGCGAAGATGGCCGCAATTGCCGCGCCGATAATGCCGACCGCGAAGGGCAGTTGTTCCGCCAGTACTTCAGTGATCGGGAGCACCACGCGTCCGGAGTTATAGAATTCCAGCACGTGCGTGAACATCAGCAGGAAAACGGGGATCAGGATGAGCACCGTGCCGCCCAACACGAACCAGGCGGCCCGCGCCTGATGCTTCCACAGCATCGGGCGCGCATCGAAGATCGCAATGCGCAGGCCGTTTAACGCGTGGTAGATGACTGCCGCAACGAGGCCAAATTCGCCGATGGTGAACAGCGGGCTCTGGTAAGCGGCAATCGCTTTGACATAGAGTTCCGGGTAGAAGACCGCCCACGATGTGTCGATGACGTGCAGGGTCAGGAATAAGACAACGCCTAAGCCTGAAAGACGGTGGAGTACCCAACTCCACTGACCGATCCCGCCGCGATACCGCAGCGTCTCCGTGACGGTGTAGACTAACGAGGTCAAGGTGAACAGCTCCTCATGAACAGTGGTATTTTTCGAGGTGGCGGCTTGTGGAACAGCGATGCCGCCGAACGCGATGTGCACTTTGGCATGATATGGCGCGAATTATAGCACTAGGCCGACCGAGAACCAAAAACTGCCGCTCAAAGATTCACCGGATTTAGCTGATTTAGAAGTTGGTGAACGCTGAGCTGATCACACAGGCGTCTGAACGTTAGCCGCCGCTATTTTTCACAGATTTTTCGTGAACGGGAAACTTCCTGAAATAATTATCTATAATATACTTAATAGTGTTTGAAAATTTATCTCCGCAACTTTCGCGAAAGAAAACTCATGAAACGCCTCATACTGCTCAGCTTACTGGTTCTCGTTTTGTTCGTTGGAACCGTCCTGCCCGCGTTCGCCGATGGTGTCTTCTTCAGCGGGACGCTCACTGATACCCTGCCATCGATGACGGATCGTCCGGATGACTGCGGTTTCCTCTCCGGCACGGCGGGTATTTACTACTACACCACCCACACTGTCCAGCTGACCGACAGCCCCTTCATGGGCTACTTTGATTTCTACAATGCGCTGGATATCGTCGTCACGGTCTATCCGGAAGGCGGATTTGATCCGCTCGACCCGTTGGCAAACTGCGTTGCGGTGCTGGATAACGACGAAACCGGGATAACCTTAGCGCCGGGCAGCTACACCTTCGTCGTCACCAGCTACGATGAGGGAGCCGTCGGCACCTACGAGTTCGCCTTTGGTTATCCCGGTATCGGTGAGTCTGCTTTCTCCGAAGCCCTGCTGCTCCCCAATGGCCGCCCGAATAGCGATGGAATTGGCTGCACGAGCACTATCAATGAGGGCGCTGGTTATCTGTACGTTGCCGAGGCGATTGTTCTGGATATCAGTGGTTTGTATTCCTACTACGACCTGTACGATTACTCCGGCGGTATGGATGTTTGGTTTTCACTGTATGAAGGTGCATTCGATTCGGCTAATCCGCTGGCCAACTGCATCGCCAACTTTGACGATGAGGGGCAAATCTATTTGCAGGCGGGTGTCGTTTACACCCTCATGGTCGCGACGTATGACTCCGCCGACGTACCGTGTGACTGCGAAGGCAACTATTTCGTGTTCCTGTTCATGACGTTGGGCGGCGGCAGCGCGACGGCCGGCGTGGATGTCTGCCTGTACCCGCTCCCGACTGATGCGCTCGTGTATCAGATTCCGGCGGGCGCGCCCGTGTTCTATCAGCCGGATCTCGCGACGCAGCTCCAGTGGAATCTCCCCGTGGGCACCTGGTACATCACCGATTTCAGCGGCGACTTTGCGCATGTATGGATTGCATGTAACGCCCAGCAGATCTGGGTGCCGAAGAACGCAGTGCTGATTCCCTAAGTAACGTGATCCATAACTCACGCTAGTACCCGACCACACGGATAGTTATAGCTACCCCTCACCCCCAACCCCTCTCCCACGCAAGCGGGGAGAGGGGAGAAAAGCTAAATACCGCTGTGGTGAGGTATTAAGCCACAAACCGAATGTTAGCCAAAGGACGAGGCATGTAGGTGTTTAAAAAGCCGCCATGCGACCCGCTGAACTTCACAAATACCAGCGGACGCGATAAATCGCGTCCCTACGAAGACCAACTCCGCTTGGCGCGGACGGTTGGCTCCCCTCCCTGAATTCGGGGAGGGGCCGGGGGTGGGGTGGAAAATGACCTTTTTAAACACCCTCATGCCTCGTCCCTACAAACCGCCGCTTTCGTAGGGACGAGATATATCTCATCCTGTTTTGGAGTCTTTCAGGCACTGGCTTAGGTTACCGAATGTTTTCGTAGGGTGCACCGGCATGTGCGCTCACGATTGGGCAGATCTATGTGTCTGCCCAACCGTGATGACGTGGATTTCTTTCGAGAATCGACTTGGAGCTTCACCGGAAAACAAAACGGACGCCATGCTGGCGTCCGCTGCTGCTGACTGATAGTTGGTTTACGCCCTGCCGGCGTAGCGCGACTGCGGCTGTGACGGACGTTCTTCGATCGGGAGTGGCTTCTTGCCCATGCTCCGGACGACCTTGCGCACAAAGGGCGTTGTGATGACCGGCATGAAGACCGTCACATCGTTTTTGCTCAGTTCAATGTGGTAGACGGTCACCAAACGTGACCCACCATGCCAGTAATGCTCTTCATAAATCTGGCCGATAATTTGCCAGTTGCGCTGGAGTGCAGTGAGCAAATTGTCGCCCCCGGCGAACCGCTGAGAGATGCTGCTCCAGTACCGCTTAATATCGGGGTAATCGGCGTGGAAATTGGCGCTCTCGATTTCCATAGATAATCTGCTCCTGATCAAAATGATACGTAATATGCTCAGTATAGTGCCAAATTGTTAAAAGTGCATCAAATCACAAATGAAGGTTACTAACAATTATCCGGCGCGCACCGCAGCAGAAATTAACCCTTGGTTAAAGCCCGCAAAGATCGCTGGAGGATCGACGGTTGACGCTGAAGCTGTCCCAGCGAACGGGCTGGTGGTCGAAACCGAGCGGGTTCCGTCCGCGGTCTTAACGCCCTGACCGTTGGTTGTAACATACGATTAATCTGTGTTCGCGGTCGTTGTCCTCCTATAGATGGATAGCCCTGACCGTTCGCCAACAGCTATGAGCGCGGCGCAAATAGCGGATCGCCATCAAAAAATACTTTCAAGTACTAACGATTTCGGGTGCTAACTTTCTGATTTTAGACCTTACTGCCTACACTTAATTAAAGCTTGATGCCTACCTCACCTGATGCTCATTTGAGATGGATATACCTAATCGTATGTCTGAATAGCCCTGCGCGGCTACAGCTATTTTCACCAAAAAAGGAACTATCATGGCAAGGATCATCGTCATTGGCAGCGGCTTCGGAGGACTAGGCGCCGCCATTCGACTCGCGGCACGCGGACACGAGGTCGAGCTTTTCGAGAAACGCGACAAATTGGGCGGACGGGCTTATGTCTACGAAATCAACGGTTTCAAATTTGACGCCGGTCCCACGGTAATCACGGCGCCGTTTATGTTTGACGACCTGTTCGCTGCCGCTGGCCGCCGCCGTGAAGACTATATCGATCTCGTCCCGTGCGATCCATTCTACCGCATTTTCAACCATGAAGGCCGCGCATTCGACTATAATGGCGATGAAGCGTTCATCCTCGACCAGATTCGCAAGTGGAACCCGGACGATGCCGAAGGTTACCAGCGCTTCATGAAGACCACCAAAGCCATCTTCCAGAAAGGCTTTGTGGAATTGGCGGATAAGCCCTTCCTGCATTTCACCGACATGCTCAAGGTCGCGCCCGATCTGATCAAGATGCAGTCGTACCTGAGCGTGTACAGCTACGCCGCGCAGTTCGTCAAAAACGAATTCCTGCGCCGCTGCTTCTCTTTTCACCCGCTGCTCATCGGCGGTAACCCGTTCGACGCGCCGTCGATCTACGCGATGATACATTATCTGGAACGCGAATGGGGCATTCACTGGATCAAGGGCGGCACGGGCGCGCTCGTCGCCGCACTGGGCAAAGTGTTCGAAGAAATCGGCGGCAAGATTCATCTGAACGCCGAAGTCGACGAAATTCTGGTGGATGAGGCCTCGCGCCGCGTGACCGGCATCCGCCTGAAAGATGGCGCAACTCACCACGCCGATAAGATCGTCTCGAACGCCGATGTGTCGTTCACCTACCTGAAGATGATCCCGGAACGCTACCGCCGCCACTGGACGAATCGCAAGGTCGAAAGCCTCAAGCAGAGCATGTCGCTGTTTGTGATCTATTTCGGCACCAAGCGTCAGTACCGTGATCAAGGGCTGGCGCATCACAATATCATCCTCGGCGAACGCTACAAAGAACTGCTCAACGACATCTTCAACAAGCAGCAGGTGGCGGACGATTTCTCACTGTATCTCCACATGCCGTCGCTGACCGATCCGAGCGTCGCGCCGGAAGGGCATGAGTTGTTCTATGTGCTGTCGCCCGTGCCGCACCTCGGCTCAGGGACGGATTGGACGAAAGTCGCCAAAACGTACCGTGACAAGATCATGAACTTCCTGGAAGAGAACTATCTGCCCGACCTGCAGGCCAACATCGTTGCGGAACACTACATCGACCCGCTGCACTTCCAGAATACGCTCAACAGCCACATGGGCTCGGCGTTCTCCGTGCAGCCCGTCCTCACGCAGTCGGCGTGGTTCCGTCCGCACAACCAGTCGGAAGATTTCGAGAACCTGTATTTTGTCGGCGCAGGGACGCATCCGGGGGCAGGCCTGCCGGGCGTGCTCTCATCCTCCATCATCGCAGAAGAACTAATCTGTGGAGACGTACACCGGGAAGTTCCGGTGCTCCCTATGGCAGAGGTCATATAAATGACGGTACAGCTTCAGCAGTACGCTTGGGAAACGACCTTGCTCGGTTGGGCGCAGAACGCACGGGATTCACATGTACCGTGCGAACGCGTCCGCGCGGACAGCGAATTGCTTGAGGCTGCTTACCAGCACTGCGAAGCGATCACCAACATTCACAGCCGCACCTTTTTTCTCGCTTCTGCGCTGCTCCCGCCCGAAAAACGGCGGGCAGCGCGGGCGCTCTATGCCTTCTGCCGCGTGACCGATGATCTCGTCGATCGCGCGGCGGGGTCGCTGGAAGATACGCTCGCGGAACTGGGCGTGTGGCGTGAACGGGCGCTCGACCCGCACCCGCCTGCCGATCAACCGGTGGCGCTGGCGTGGGCCGATGCGCGGGCGCGCTACGGCATCCCCGTTGGCTATGCCGAGCAGTTGATCGACGGCGTGGCGCGGGATCTCACAATCAAGCGCTACCGCACCTTCGACGAACTGGCGGCGTATTCCTACGGCGTCGCCTCGACGGTGGGTTTGATGGCCATGCACATCATCGGCTACGGGGGCGAACACGCGCTGCCCTATGCGGTCAAACTCGGCGTGGCGCTGCAAATCACCAACATTCTGCGCGATGTCGCCGAAGACTACCGCGTGGGTCGAGTCTACCTGCCCGCTGAGGAACTTGAACACTTCGGTTTGAGCGAAGTCGATATTCAGAACGGGCGCGTGGACGATCGCTGGCGCGCCTTCATGCAGTTTCAGATCGACCGCAATCGCCGCTTGTATGATGAAGCCCTGCCGGGGATTGCCGCGCTCAAGAACGAAGGCCGGTTCGCCATCGCCGCCGCCGCCGAACTGTACCGCGCCATCCTCACCGACATTGAAGCCAACGATTTTGATGTGTTCTCGCGCCGCGCGCACATCTCGACCACCGGCAAGGTGGCGCGTCTGCCGAAAATCTGGTGGCGCAGCCGCATGGTCACCTTGGACTAAAACAACTCTCTTGAATTAGTCGTTTGTTCTTAGGCTTGGTTTCTGGATTTACGTTGTAGGGACGAGACAGCTGGTAAGTGCGTAGAATGCCGTGAAGACGGGCTATAGGTTAGTTTTGCGGACGCGATTTATCGCGTCCCTACGAGAAAACGTTTCTTGTGTAGGGACGCCATTCATGGCGTCCGCTGTTCCCAAAGCGACTTCACGCTGTTTTACCAAGTTACTCGCATACCTTGTCCCTCCAAATCCCTTTCGCATCGACGTACTCTAGAGCCTGTCTAAATCGCGTCGCTCCTGCCGATCGTGGTTCGTCGCTTCCAGCGTGCGGTACAATGGGAACATAAATCGTAACGATGGAGAGGGAAAGCCGTGAAAATTGGCGTGGTCGGTAGTGGATTCGTCGGGGCGACAGCCGCTTATGCGCTGGTGATGCGCGGAGTCGGGCGCGAGATCGTACTGGTGGACCGAGACGAAAAACGGGCGCAGGCGGAAGCGGATGATATTTCGCACGCTGTCCCCTTCGCCCATCCGATGCAGGTCAGCGCCGGGGGGTATGCGGCGCTGCACGGCAGCCGCGTGGTGATCATGGCGGCGGGCGTCAACCAGAAACCCGGCGAAACGCGCTTGCAGCTCCTCGAACGTAACGCGGCCGTCTTCAACGAGGTAATCCCCCAGATCATCGCTAACGCGCCCGATTCGGTGATCGTCGTGGCGACCAATCCGGTCGATGTGATGACGCATCTCACCGCGCGGATCGCGGCGAGTCACGGTTGGAAAAAAGGCAGCGTGCTAGGCAGCGGCACAACGCTCGATACGGCGCGCTTTCGCTGGCTGTTGGGGCGGCACATTGGCATCGATGCGCAGCATGTGCATGCCTATGTCGTCGGCGAACACGGCGACTCCGAAGTGCTGACGTGGTCGATTGTGAGCATCGGCGGCATCCCGCTGGACGATTTCATCCAGCAGCGCCACATCGAGCTGAACGCAAGTCACCGCGCGGAAATCGATCAGAATGTGCGCCGCGCCGCCTATCACATCATCGAAGGCAAAAAGGCGACCTATTACGGGATCGGCAGCGCCCTCGCCCGCATCGCCGACGTCATTCTGCGCGATCAAAGCGCCATTTTGACGGTGTGCGCCCCGGCGGATGAGGTCGCGGGTGTGG
>CALKIA010000278.1 GCA_937988705.1 uncultured Chloroflexota bacterium
GACTTTGCGGCGGTAGAAGCTTTCGCTCAAGCCTTTCATGCCAGCGTCACCTGACTGCGGCGCGTTCCCGCACGCTGCGCCGCCGCCGTGACCGTGAGCGTCGTTCCCGCGGGGGCACGCACCAGCCATTCGGCCTTCTTGGCCGTCTGCGTCCACTGGCGCATCCAGGGCGACCACGGGGCTTTGCGCTCGTCGCGTCCCGCCAGATGACCGAGATCCTGCGCTGGTTCGCCCATGATCACTTCGGCGTCGCCCGTCAGCGTTACCATGACGCTCCCGGCGAAATGATGATCGAGAGCCATCTGCGTCAAATGCGTGGGCAAATAGCCTTCGTTCTTGACGATGGCTGTCACCTTATACAAGTCCGCGCCCAACGCCTGCGCCTCCAGTCGCCCGATCTCCAGCAGCGGCGAACACGCGGCATGCCGCAGCATGAACAGGCAGTTGTTGTGGATCGTCTCGTGCAAGAAGGCGCGCGCCTGCTCCGTCACGGCGTACGAGCGCGGCGGCGGGTTGCGGAAGGTGTACATATGCGTCCAACCGCCGATCTCGATCGGCCCCAACTGCGGGTGATCGAACGGCTGCCAAATGACAAAGCCTTTGCCACCGAGGTGCTCGTCGTTGTACTTGAGCAGCTTGAGTTCGTCCTCGGTCGAACGCGCGCGCACCTGATACTTGGCGGGGTCGGCAATGCCGGCGGCCAATTCGGGATTCCACAGCTCGGTCGAAAACGTGATGATGCCCATCTCGTCGTACGTCCACTGCATGATCGACCCCGTGCGCGGTTCGCTCGGGTCGGGCGTGAATTCCTCGTAGACCGAAATCGTCGGGTAGCCGGTGACCTTAGTGGCCAGCGCGCCGATCGTCTTGTACACGGCGAGGTCGAAGCGCGGAATGGTGTTATCTGGCGCGACCAGCGACGGCCGCAGATGCAGCCCACCATGCGTGTGATAGCACTGCATGCCGGTGATGTTCGGGTGGTCGAGGATGAATTTGGCCGTCGCCCGCGCCTCTGGTTCGTCGAGCGCGTAATCGCCCGCGCCATACTGGAGCTTGCCAGAAATCCAACCCGCCGGGAAGTTGCGGTTCATGTTTCCGTCGCGCGGCTTCTCGATTTCGATGCTCACGCCGTCCCAAGCGCCCTTGATCACGCCTTCGCGGTACAGGCGATAGTACGCTCCGCCGATTTCACCGGGTTCGCGCAGAATCATCAAGCGCGGGTCGTCGGGCGAGATCTTCCATTCGCCTGCCGGGTCGGGGACGCGCATCTGCACGATCAGCCCGTCGCCGTTGATGTCCTGCTGGCACAAACCGCGCGTCTGTTCGTCGCCGGGCAGATAGCGCCCGTTGCCGCACCAGTGATGCCCGGTCGTCAGGCTGATCTCTGCGCCGTCCGGGTTGATGCGCGGCAGGATATAGAACGTCAGGTTATCGAGCAACCACGTCACCTGCGCATCGCCGCCATAGTTGCTCAGCAAATACCAGATCGTGTACAGTGCTGTGTGGCTGGTCGCGACCTCTTCGGCGTGGATGTGCGCGTCGATGTAGAACCCGGGCTTTGTGTCGTGCGCCCCAGTCGCGCTGTTCGTCAGCGTCACCGCCCACACATTGCGCCCCTGCCAGCTTTGGCCCAGCGCTTCGAGCGTTGCCAGTTCGGGATACGCCGCGGCCAATCCCTGCAAATGGTGCGTCAGATCGTCGTAGAGAAAATATTCTCCAAAATCCATGTCGTAGCGCATCGGCTAAAATCCTTTATCTACGTTGGCGGCTACCGGACGGACAAACTTACCCCACCCCGGTTCACCGATCACCTCACCATCGACAAACACGGTCTGGCCGTTGACCATGGTACGGCAGACTTTGCCCTGAAACGTGCGGCCTTCGTACAGCTTGTCACACGCTTTCGCCTGACTGAACAGCATGGCCTGCGAGATGGTGGTTGTCTGTTGGGGGTCGTACAGCACGATGTCCGCGTCCGCACCAATCACAATCGCGCCCTTTTGCGGGTAAATGCCGAAGCGTTTCGCGCCGTTCGTGCTGATCAAACGCACCGCCTTTTCGAGATCGAGGCGTCCGGTCAGCGCGGCATCCAGCATGCCCAGCACTAATTCTTCCACCCCCGGCGCGCCCGGCGGTGTCCGCCAGATGTCAGTGCGGGCGCGTTCCTTCTCCTCGACCGTGAACGGCGAATGATCGGTCGTAACCGCCATCAACGTATTATCGTGAATGCCACCCCAGATCGCGTCAACGTCAGTCTGCTTGCGCAGCGGCGGGTTGATCTTGGCGTAGGGGCCGACACGGGCTAAATCGTCTTCGGTGAAGAACAGGTAATGCGGACAGGTTTCCGCGCTCGCCGTCGATCCCGTACGTTTGAAGCGGCGAAAGACTTCCAGCGCCTCTTGCGAACTCAGATGCGCGATGTGCAAATTCATGCCCGCCGACTCGTTGAGCGTGAGCAGTGTGGCAATCGCCAATGCCTCAACATGCGGTGGACGCGACTCGCCATGCGCGAAAATATCGTTGCGGTTGGCGGCCTTGAGCTGCGCCGTGTGCCACTCCAACAGCACGTTGTCTTCGGGATGTACCACACAAACTAAACCTGTTTCCGCCACCAGCTGCATCGCCTGATACAGCCCATCCACGTCCGGCAGGCACAAACCCTCGAATTCGTCATTGCGGCCTGCGGGCGCGCTCGTCATGAAAATCTTCCAGCCGATTGCGCCTTCCGCCTGCATGTCGGCGATTTCGCTGCGATCAAGCAGCCCCGGCGCGCCATACAGCCCAAAGTTGACGTAAGCGTTCGCCGCGCCCAACGCTTTGCGCGCGCGGAAAATGTCGCCCGTCGCGCAGCACGGCTTAGAAATGGGCATCTCGAAGATGGTGGTCACACCCCCCGCGGCGGCGGCCCGCGTTTCGGTGGCGAAATCGCCGCGTTCCGGGTACGCCGGGGCGCGGCAGTGGAAGTGAATATCAATCGCGCCGGGGATTACGTACAGCCCCGTCGCATCAATCGTCTCGGCGCTCTCGCAAAGAGTGCCACGGGCCAGCAAGGCTGCGATCTGACCGTTTTGGATAGCAATGTCAACGGCTTCGATCCCGCGTTCGGTGACAACCGCACCGTTGGTAATGACAATGTCAAATCTCATGGGCTTTATCCATGAAAGAGTGTCCGGTCAATAAAGAGCTGCAAAATGCGCTGCGTGTATTCCAGTTCGTGCAGGTCGACGTATTCATCAAAGGCGTGCGCGACTTCGTAACTGCCGGGGCCAAAGATGATCATTTCGCCGCGCGTCACTCCGGTCAGGTGTTTGGCATCACTCCCGGGTAAATAGCCGATCGGCTGCGGGTCGATATTCAGCACCTCACCCACGCAGGCCAAAAAGGTCTGCGCCAGCGGGCCGTTCACCGTCGAATCGAACCAGTTGGAGACGAGAAAATCCCCGATGCTGATGTGCGCGGGCGCGACCGCGACCGCGGCGATCACGGCCTGCATTTCGCGCTGGACTTCGGCAGGATCTTCGCCGGGGATCATGCGCCGATCCAGATAGACTGCGCATGAATCGGGGACGGCATTCGCCGTGCTGCCACCGTGGATCACACCGATGTTGCACGTCGGCACGCCGACCAGCGGATGCACACGCTGAGCTAATTGCTGATGGTAAGTTTCCAATGCCAGTACTGCCCGCGCCATCGCCGTGATCGCGTTGACGCCGCGATCCGGGTTGGTCGCATGGACGGACTTGCCCGTTGTGCGCACGGTCGCCCGCATGACCCCTTTATGGGCGGTCGCCACCCGGTTATGCGTTTGCTCCCCGACGACGATGAAGTCACATTGGGGGAGATGCCCATGATCAGCCAACCAGCGCGTACCCAACTGCCCGCCGACTTCTTCTTCCGCGGCGGCGACCAGCACCAGCGTACCCTGCGCAGAACCGCGGGCGGCGGCGTTCAGCAGCGTCTGCATCATGGCGGCGAGCGGAGCTTTATCATCAACGCTGCCCTTGCCGTACAGCCGCCCATCTTTGATGACGGCCGCGTACGGATCAACGCTCCACTTGTGCGCCTCATCCGCCGCAATGGGGACGGTATCAATGTGCGCGTGCAGCATGATCAACGGGTCGCCTGCCCCCAGTGTGGCGATCTCGCTCACGGCGTCCGGTTTGTGCTCCGGCGCGCGGGTCACCACCTGGCAACCAGCCTCCGCCATCGTCTGGGCGATGTACTCGGCGATGGCGCGGGTATCTCCCGATGGATTCGGGGAGGGAATCTGCACCAGCGCCTGCAGTAGTTCGACGAGCGTCATGCGCACGCCGCTTTCTGCCCTGCGGCTCTTACTTGCAACTGTGCCATGTTCACTCCTGAGCGCGGTAGCGTTCGATGATCGGCCGCATCCGCTCTAGTGCTTCGGTCAACAAATCGGTCGATTGCAGAACACTGATCCGCAAATAGCCGCCCCAGTTTTCGCCAAACGCGTTGCCGGGAAAAATGAGGACGCGTCCCTCTTTGAGCAGCAGATACGCGAGCTCAGTCGCGTGAATGCCCGTCGAAGAGCTGTTCGTCCACAGGAAAAACGCGCCGCGCGGGTCACTGTAATTCAGGCCGAGGTCCGTCAGGCCCTGCATCAGCAGCGCGCGCCGTTCGGCGTAGATGCGGTGAAACTCGTGAATGGGCGCTTGCGTTCCGGTTTGCGCAGCCAGCGCCGCCCACTGACTTACAGAAGCCGCCGCGCCCGTCGTCGCCGCTTTGACGCGCGTCATCGCCCGAATGAAATTGAGCGGCGCGGCCGCATAGCCGACGCGAAAGCCCGTCATCGCGTAGGTTTTCGAGAAACCGTTGAGCGTGATCGTGCGCTCCTCCATACCGGGGAGCGACCCGATGCTGAAATGTTTCCAACCATCGAACAAGAACTTCTCGTAAATCTCATCGGAGATCACGATCAGGTTGTGGCGAATGGCGATGTCAACGATCGCCCGCAAGCGGTCTTCGGTGACGATGCCGCTGGTCGGGTTGCTCGGCGTGATGATCAGGATCACTTTGGTCTTGGGGGTAATGGCCGCCTCAATCGCTTCCGGGCGCAGGTTGAAGGCGTCCTCGTGCGTCGTGGGGACGAGCACCATCTTGCCGCCCGCGCTGGCAATCGCTTCATCATACGAGGTGTAACGCGGGTCGGGCACAAGCACTTCGTCGCCCGGATCGAGCAGCGTCTGCATGACGAGGTACAGGCCCTCTTGACCGCCCGTCGTGACGATCACGTTTTCGCGTTCAACGGTTAGGCCGTTTTCGGTGCGCAGTTTGGCGGCAATCGCGTCACGCAGTTCGGGCAGCCCCGCAATCGGCGTCGCGCCCATTTTGCCGTCGCGCATGGCCGCTTTCGCCGCGTCAATGATATGCGCGGGCGTCGCCAGATCGGGATCGCCGCGACCGAGGGCAATCGCGTCCGGGTACAGCGCGGAGAGTTCCATCAATTTATAGCGGAGTTGTGTCCCATCGGCGGCCACAGCGCGCACGTCTTCGGGGATATTTGAATTCGCCAGCGCCATTTACGCCTCCTCCAAACCAAGTGCTGCCCACTGCGCCACGCTGGTGGTGCAGATGGTCATGCTCTGTTTGTAAGCGCGGAGTTTGTTCGCGGCCTTCGAGCCCGCCATCCAACCGACCCGCCAACCGGGGAGCGCCCCCGAAAAACTCCCCACGGTGACGACTTGTGGGGCGAGTTCAGCGGTTTGCGCGGGATGGAAGCTACCCGTCAGGCCAGCCGACACATCCCACACAATCCACCAGCCTTTTGCCGTGGCTTGGGCACAAATCGCGGTCACCGCGGCGGCCTCATCGGTGGGGGTCAAGTAGACGAGGCTGACGTTGGGACTGCTGTCAGTCGTCAATTCGATGTCGAGTAACTGCGCGGCGGCTTGCAGCACCGCGCCGCTGCCCGCGTGCAGCACGGTCGTGCCAGCGGGGACGAGCTGTTTGAGCGCCACAAAACGCGCTTCGGTCGCGCCGCAGGTAATCGTCGCCACATCAGGCTTGAATTCCAGCCTGTATTGGCGGTTAAGCGCAGTCACAATTTGCGTGCGCAGCGGCAGAATGCCGGGACGATCCGTGTAATGGGTGTATCCGGCGTCCAGCGCTGCATACGCCTTGTCGATCACCCCTTCGGGTACGGGGAGCGGAGTCGTGTTTTCGCTGGGCGCGGGTAAACGAAGCACCCGCTGCGCGAGCGGTCGAGCGAGAGTTTCACTCATGCGGACACCACCTCGCGCTCAAACGGGAAGTCGATGTTGAGCGTCCTCGCCAGTTCCGCCAGTTGATCAAAAATCACAGCGTCCAGGCGCGCGCCATTCTGGCGGTAATCCTGTTCGCGGCGGTGATCAATTTCACCGGGCACGAGGATTTCGTCAACGCCGGGGCGCTTCTTCGCCGCTTTGATGTCGGCAATGAACGCGTCCATCCGCGCTTTGAAGTCCGCGATCGGCATAAACCAGTTGATGTCGATGGCCAGCATCAGATGCGCCACGTCCTGCTTAGCGGGATCGCTGTACGGGACAAGGCCGAAGCCGCCGCCGCTCAACACCCCCGTAAGCACATCGGTCAGCATCGATAAGCCATAGCCCTTGTACTGTCCGATGCCGAGCAGCGCGCCCTTCATGGCGGCGGCGGGATCGTCCGTTTCTTCGCCTTCGGGGGTCAGCGCCCAGTCGAGCGGCATCTTCTTGCCCTCGCGCTGATACCACTGCATCATGCCTTTACCCGCGGTCGTCAGCGCGATATCCAGCACCACCGGGAAACCGCGACCACTTGGCGCGGCAATTCCCCACGGATTCGTGCCGACCACGCCGGAGGCCGCGCCCCACGGCGCCATCTCCGGGCCAGCGTTGGTCATCGCCACGCCGATCATATCTTGTTCGACGGCCAACCGCGCGGGCACTGCCGACGAACCGAAATGCGTGCTGTTGCGGACAATCACCGTCCCAATACCGCTGATCTTCGCCTTTTCGATGGCGAGTTTCATAGACTTCTGGGAGACGACCGAGCCGAGGCCGTTGTGACCATCGACCAGTGCCAGCGCGGGTGACTCTTTGACCACTTCAAACGGCGCTCCGGGAACGATCCAGCCGTTGCCGATGCGTTCCCGGTAGACGGGCAAACGGCGGACGCCCTGCCCCTGTCCCGGCAGCGTGCGCAGCTCGCTTTGCATCAAACCACGCGTGCAGTAGCGCGCTTCTTCTTCCGAAACCCCCATCGCCACAAAGGCGCGAAACGTGAAATCTTCTAGCGCAGCGACCGGCACACGTACCAGTGTAATTCCCATGGCTAGATGCCCTTCACGGCTTTGTACTCTTCTAACTGCTGCGGTGTGTACACCTGCATCAATTCCAGTTCAATGCCGCCCGCTTCCTGATCGAGGAACGCAACCCAACCTTCGGGGTGCACATGACTGCCCTTGACCTTACACGCGCTGCATTCTTTGAGCGTCGCCCCCTTGGCCTGAGCTTCCGCCAGCGCCACGTCGATATCGGGCACCGCATAGCAAATGTGATGCAGACCTTCGTAGCCGCGTTCCTTGATCCACTTGTCAAAGCGCCCGCCGGCATCCAGCGATTGGCAGAGTTGATATTCCACATCGCCCACCCAGAAGATCGCCACGCGGTTGCGCGATTTGGGATAATCGTGCACCTGCGCGTCATAGCCCACGCCCAGATAATCCTGATAGGTCTTGAGCGCGGCATGGGCATCGCTCACAGCAAAGGCCATATGTTTGATATATTTGCCTTCTGGCATGATCTTCCTCCTAGTTGGTTAACGGAAACACATCGCGCAAATTAACACCGGGGCTCACAACCGGGTTGATCCCGCCGCTGGCGCTCGTCATGATCAGCGTGACGCCGGGGCCATAGCCCGACCGCGGGCTGTCGCCCTGCCCGACCACGCCGATTCCCACCGCGCCCCGGAAATAGCCGTGGTTCCAACTGCTGTCATAGTCTGCCAACGCGACCACATCGCCGAGGCGTAGGTGGTCAAGTCCAGCTTCGTGGAGCGCTTCCTTATCAGTACTCTGGATGTGCAGCGAACCGCCTTCGCTGGTCAAGCCCGCACCCGCGCCGAGCAGATGCGGCGGCACGACCGCGACCACCGGGACATTCAAGCGGCCATCCGCGCCGGTCGTCACTTCCAGACTATCGAGAAGCTCGGGTGAACAACTTTTCAGCATGACACCGGGGTGATCGAGCAAGTCCATGCCCACGCCCTGCGACCGGATGATGATCTTGTCGCCGATCGTCATTTTCTCGCGCGCGGCTTTTTCAAAATGGATGATGACATGTTCGGAGAAGCGACCGGACTTGCCGGTGACGACCCCGCGCGTGCCTTTGGCGTCGCCCGTCATGACGATGGCAGTGTTGCCGACGCACGCGAGGATGTTCAGGCCGCGATTACCCATGTCATCCTTGAGCATGATGCTCACGCCGGGATGCACATTATCGGCCAACCAGCCATACGCCGTGTCGCCCACCGAGACGTTGTAAACAATGCCGCCATACGCCGGCATCAGGTACGGTCGCCCATGCGAATCGAGCGAATAGGGCTGTGCGGGCAAACCGGGAAACGACGGCGATGCGATTTGTCCCATAACCGAGACACACACAATTTTGTCAGCATTGGTTCGGACGCTCATAGTACCTCGCGGATGTTCAGGTAATTAGCAATATTGGCAGCAGGGTCGATCACCCACTCGATGCACGATTCGGCGCTGGTCATCAGCGTGAGGATGCCGGGACCATGACCGGTCATGACCGAGTCACCGTGAATGCACAACGCAATCGTGACCGCACCCTTGCGGAAGCCACGCCCCCAGCGGTGATCGGCATCGGGGATGACGACCAGATCGCCGAGGCGCATCTGGTCGATGCCGAGTTCCGCCATCAGTGCGCGGTCACCGGACATTAAGTCCTGATCGACGTATTCCGAGTTGAGTTCCGCGCCCGACCCCATGATGCGCGGCGGCAGCTCCATGGTGACCGGAACGCGCAGTTTGCCATTCACGACTTCCATTGGTATGCCGTGAATCAGCTTGGGACTGCATTTTTTCAATTCAATCTGCGGGAAGTCGAGCAGTTCGAGGCCGCGACCATAGGCGATAATCTGAATGGAGTCGCCCACACACAGCAGGTCATTCGCTTCAGATGGAAAATCGACCAGCAGCCGCGCGTGTTCCCCCGTAACGATGCCTTCCGCGCCTTTGGCGAGGCCGGAGGTGACAACCGCCCGATTACCCATGCAAGTCAGGTAGTGCAGCGCGTATTCGCCGCCCGAATCGGGATTGGCAATCGAGACGCCGGGTTCAACATGGTCACCTGACCAGCCAAAGGCCGGATCGCCCACCCGCGCGTTATACACGACTCCTGACATGCCGGGAAGTACCCGGCCAACACCGTTCGTGTCGAGCGTGTAGCCGGGGTAGCGCAAACTAGGCTGGCTGACGTTCCCCATCACGGCCATTTCCACAAGTTGTGCTTCGTTGGTTTTCAAGGTCATGGCTAAAGCCTTCTCCAAAACGAGGGTAATGTCCGGCGGTATTGAACTCAGCCGCCAGTTTTCTACCAATTGCTTGACACGTCGTGATGCCCCGCTATAATTCTTAACGTCGATTGTCAATTGTCGACAATCGACAAATTATAGGTAGTGCAGAGATCGTTGTCAAGTAAATGACCCAGCCCAGCAACTCCCTCCATATCGAAAATAAACCGCTGCGCGAACGCGTGCTGGATGTCTTGCGCGAAGCCATTGTCAGCGGTGAATTTAAGCCGGGGCAGCCGCTCGTGGAGATGGATATCGCCGCGCAGTTGGGCATCAGCCGCGCCCCGCTCCGGGAGGCTTTGCAGTTCCTGAGTCATGAGGGTCTGGTCGAAGTGACGCCCTACCGCGGCACGGTCGTCAAACCGCTAACGCGCACGGACATCGAAGAGCTCTACAGTCTGCGCAGCGTGCTGGAAACCTTTGCCTTGCAGCGCATCATCGCCCAGAACCAGCCAGAGAACGTCGCTCAACTGCGCCAATGCTATGAAGAAATGCTGGCGGCCGCACAAGTCGGAGATCTTAAACTCGTCAACAACATCGACCGTCAGTTTCATGATCTGTTGATCGACTTGAGTCAGCATGGCCTGCTGACGGCGACGTGGAATACCGTTTCGCTGCGCGTCCGGCAGGTGATGGCGCTGCGTAATCGCAAAAACCGCGATATCACGCAGATCGCCTACAACCATCTGCCCATTATCGAGGCGATTGGACAGGCGGATGAACCACTGGCGACGCGCCTGATTCAGGAACACATCTCCTCATCGGGTGATTTGATCGCCGAATTGTGGGATGATGTCCCGCCTGAGGATGGGCAATCATGACGCGCGTCCTCGTCACCGGGGCGAACGGCTTCGTATGCCGCAACATCGTCTTCACTCTGCTCGCCGCCGGTTGCAGCGTGATCGCGGTGGACCGCGCCTTCGATCCGCGTTTGGCGGAAGCGTGGGCACACGCTGACGTTACGCTGGTGCTCTCCGACTTGACGCAGCTGCCCAATCTCAACGCCGATTTCGTCATTCATGGCGCGGCGATCACTGCCGACCCCGCCGCTGGACAAACGCCGGAGGATCACTTCCGTGCGAACGTCAACCCGGCGCTCATGCTGCTCGACTGGGCGCGCGACCACGCCGTGCAGCGGCTGGTCTTCATCAGTTCGAGCGCGGTGTTCCGGGGTAGCCCGGTCGCCAATTTGACGGAAGACACGCCCGTCGCCACGGACGGTCTGCTGTACGCCGTCGAAAAGTACAGCGTTGAACTGTTGATCGCGGCGCTCAAACAGGCCTATCAGCGCGATGTCGTCGCTATCCGCCTCGGCAACATCTATGGTGCGCATGAATTTGTCCGCGCCACTCGCCCACGGGTGAGCCTGGTCGCCCGCCTGATTCACGAGGCGCTGACCACGGGTCACGTGAGCATTCCGGTCGAATCCAGCCCGACGGACTGGACGTATGCCGGGGATGTGGGCCGCGCGCTGTTGGCTTTGCTCGAAAAGCCGACGCTGTCCCATGCGCTGTATCACCTCACCTCCGGGCAGGCTTTGAGCGCCGCTGACATCCTTGCCGCCCTGCGCGCGGCGTTACCTGAAACCAACCTCACGGCGGACACCACCGCCGCTGCGCCCTTTCGCGGTTCGATGCGTCCCGATCGACTGTTGGCCGACACGGGCTTCGACCACTGGACCGATTTTCGTGCCGGACTCAGCCAAACAGTAGACTGGTTCAAAGCACAGATGGAGCATTCTTCATGACCACATTACGTGTGCTGCTCGGCGGGTTGGGTGTGCGGGGACGCCACTGGGCGGAAGTTCTCCAGCGTTCGCCGCGCACGGAAATCGCCGCCTACGCTGATCCGAACCCGGCCGCCATTGAGCGCATGGCTGCGCAGTATGGCGCTCGGCCCGCGTTCCCCTCGGTCGAGGCCGCGCTGGACGCCCTGCCCGGTATCGACGCGATTGTGCTGGCCAACCCGCCCATCGGGCGCATCGGTCAGGTGACCGCCGCCGCGAAACGCGGTTTGCCGCTCCTCATCGAGAAGCCGTTGGCGCTCGAATTGGACGAAGCCGCCGAACTCGTCAATATTGCCGAAACCGCGGCCATTCCGCTGATGGTCGGGCTAAACTTCCGCTACCTCGGCGTGACTAAAGAGAGCCTGCGCTTGCTGGCCGATGGCACCGTTGGCCGCGCTGAATTCGCCCGCTTCACCTATGAGCGTTACCGGGACGGCAACCGTCCCGACTTGAACAAATACCCGTTGACGATGGATCAGCCGATGCTCTGGGAGCAATCGATCCATCACTTCGACCTGATGCGCTACGTTTACGGGAGCGATCCGGTCACAGTACAGGCGCGCACGTGGAATCCGTCGTGGAGCATGTACGAGAGCGACGCCAACGTCGCCGCGCTGTTTACGCTGCAAAACGGCATGGTTATCAACTATCAGGGGACATGGCAGAGCGGCTGGGCGCAGCCGGGCTTCGAATGGCGTACGGACTGTACCAATGGCGTGATTAGTCAGCGCCACCAGTTCGGCGACCTGTTCTACGCCCGGCACGCCGATGAAACGCTCACCAGCGTGCCCCTGCCCCCGCACGAGCAGTGGATCACGGAAACGCAAGGTCTGCTCGATGCGTTTACGGACACAGTTATCGATGGTAAACCACTGCAATGCAGCGGCCGCGACCATGTCATGTCGCTGGCGATGGTTTACGCCTGTGTCCTTTCCAGTAGAGAGGATCGCTGTGTTCAAATCAACAGCGTGTTGCCTCGCAATTTGGGCGGGTTTACACAAGTGAATTAAAGGGAGGCACGGAGCATAAATTAGCCGGTACGTCATGACTACTGCAACGCCGCAAGCACGTGTATTTAGACAGGAGTACTCAGTAATGACTCGTACAAGCCGTTTCGGTCTGCTTCTTATTGTCCTGTTGCTCGCCGCGATTCCTCTGGCCGTTCAAGCCCAGACCCCGGACGAGACGACGTTGGTCATCGCGCAGAGCGTTGATGTAGGTGCGCTCGAACCCGCCCTCATCAATTCGCGCGCGGAATCGAACATTTTCAATCACCTGTTTGGCACGCTGTATGAAATCTCGGAAACCGGCACCCTGCTGCCGTATCTGGCGACCTCGTACAGCATCTCCGCAGATGGCACGGAATGGACGT
This sequence comes from uncultured Chloroflexota bacterium, assembly GCA_937988705.1. Classification (GTDB taxonomy): domain Bacteria; phylum Chloroflexota; class Anaerolineae; order Aggregatilineales; family Phototrophicaceae; genus Flexifilum. The sequence continues at coordinate 12,732 of CALKIA010000278.1, forward strand.
TCACACTGAACGAAGGCCTGACCTGCCATGACGGCGAAGCCTTGACGGCGGAAGACGTGGTCTACAGCTTCCAGCGTGCCGCTGACCCGGCCAATGCCTTCACGGGCAACACCTCTGGGTTCGTGTTCCCGTCCATCGGCTATGTCGATGCGCGCGTTGACGGCGACCTGCAGGCGACCATCATCACCGACAGCGCCCAGTCTGAACCGCTGCGCCTCGGCCTGATCTCTGAAGTCTACATCCATTGCAAGGATTACTACAGCAGCCTGCCGCTCGAACAGGTCGCCGAAGCCCCGGTGGGTTCCGGCCCGTACCGCTTCGTCGAATGGGTGCGAGACGACTATGTGTTGATCGAAAAGAACCCGGACTTCACCCTGCGTACCGCCAATTTCGACCAGATCTACTGGCGCGTCATCCCGGAAGCCTCCACGCGCGTCGCTGAACTGATCGCGGGTAACGTGGACATCATTGCTAACGTGCCGCCGGATCAGGTAGCTGCGGTCGATAATTCGGGCGCCGCGAGCGTTCAGTCCGTCTCGGGCACCCGCCGTATGTACGTCGGCTTCCAGTTCGGCGAGAGCTTCGCCGATGCACCCGGCTACGACGCTATCCAGAACACGGACGTCCGCGTTGCGCTCCAGTACGCCGTTGACGTTCCCACCATCTGCTCGACGCTGCTCGGCACCGAATGCGAACGCGCGTCCAGCATGGTCAACCCGCCGAACAACAATCCCAACCTCACCGCGTATCCCTATGACCCGGCGATGGCTGAACAACTGCTGGACGAAGCGGGTTATCCGCGTGGCGAAAACGGCGTGCGCTTCGAAATCACGCTGATGGGGCCGCGTGGCCGTTACCTGAACGATGCCAACGTCGTGCAGGCGATTGGTCAATACCTGACGGATGTCGGCGTCCAGACCACGGTCGAAATTCTCGACTGGAGCTCGGACTATCTGCCGCGCGTTCGTGAAAAGAACGTCGGCCCGCTGTTCTTCCTCGGCACGGGTGGCGGCACATGGGCGGCGCTGTATGATATGGCCGACCTCTCCGCACCGGATGCTGGCACGAACTACACCAACTGGGCGAACGAAGAATGGTTCAGCCTGTGGGACAGCGCGCAGGGTGTCGATCTCGATACCGAGCGCGAACTTGTCAACCAGATGTTGGAAGTCTTCTACAATGACCCGCCGTGGCTCATGCTCTACTTCCAGCCGGACTTCTACGGCGTGAGCAGCCGCATTGACTGGCAGGCTCGCCGCGACGAACAAATTGTCGTCTACGGCGCGTCGCTCAAGTAACTCGAACTACTCGTAGCAGTCGGGGTGGGCGCAAACTCACCCCGACCATTTTCTGGATAAACGCATGGGAACCTATATTGCACGGCGGCTGTTACAGTCGATTCTGGTGATGTTAGGAGTGACACTCCTTTCGTTTTTGACTCTCCATCTCGCGGGCGACCCGACGTATCTGTATGTCAGCGAGCGGGCGAGTGAGGAAGAGATCATCCAAACACGCCAGTTACTGGGCTTCGACCGTCCCCTGCCCGTCCAGTATTTCGATTTTCTGGGTCGGCTGGTGCAAGGCGATCTCGGCACTTCCCTACGCGCGCGCAAGCCCGCCCTCGAACTGGTGCTGGAACGCCTGCCCGCGACGCTGGAGCTCACGCTCTTTGCGATGATCCTCTCGACCCTGTTGGCAATTCCCATCGGCATTGTTTCGGCGACGCGCCGCGGCACGCCCTTGGACGGTGGCATTATGCTGTTCGCCATGATTGGCCAATCGGTGCCGGGCTTCTGGTTGGGGATTATGCTCATCTTATCGGTGGGCTTAGGTCTACGCTGGCTGCCTATTTCCGGCCATGTCGCCGTAATTCAGCCCATGTTGGATGGTGAACTGAGTGAAGCGATCGGCAACATACCGGACGCGATTCTGCACTTAATCATGCCGGGGATCACAGTCGGCGTGTTCTCGCTCTCGCGCAACGCGCGCCTCGTGCGCTCATCCATGCTGGAAGTGCTCTCGCAGGATTACATCCAAACCGCGCGCGCCAAAGGACTGACCGAACGCCGCATCATCATGCGCCACGCCTTCCGCAATGCCCTGATTCCGGTGGTGACCATTCTGGGTCTGGAATTCGGCTTCCTGTTGAGCGGTGTGGTGGTCGCGGAAACCGTGTTTTCGTGGCCGGGCGTCGGTCGCCTCGTCTTTAACGCCATTAACCAACGCGATATTCCGCTGGTACAGGCCTCGGTCGTACTATTTTCCATGCTCTTCGTCGGGCTAAACCTGATCGTCGATTTGCTCTACGCGCAGCTTGATCCGCGTATTCGGTTGAGATAGCGGGGCTACTATGGTGCAAAAAATCGAGCCAAAAATGAATGCTGCCCCGAATACCGTGCCGGTGGTGAAAATCAAACGCAGCGAACGCGCCGTAGAACTACGCCGGGCACGCCTCAGCTTGCTCAAAGCGCGCTGGCCGGTCGTCGCACTTGTCATTCTGACGTTCATGCTGTTTCTCGCGGTCTTCGGCCCGCAGGTCGCGCCCAAAGACCCGAATCGCCAGAACCTGATTCTGCGCCTGCAAGCACCGATGACCCAGAACGCCGAAGGCACCGTTGATTTCCCCTTCGGGACAGACGCGCTCGGGCGGGATCTCCTCTCACGCCTGATCTACGGTGCGCGGGTATCGCTGTTCGTCGGGTTGACCGCCGTGGTCATTGGCGGATTGATCGGCACTATGGCGGGGGTGGTCGGCGGCTACCTCGGCGGCCGCGTTGATGATGTGATCATGCGTCTCGCCGATATTCAACTCGCTTTCCCGTTCATTCTGCTCACGATCATGGTCCTGGTCGTATTGGGGACGGGCGTCCTCAACCTGATCGTCGTGCTCGGCGTGAGTCAGTGGGTCACCTATGCGCGCATCGCCCGGGCGCAAACCATCTCCCAGCGCGAACGCGAATACGTCGAAGCGGCCCGCAGCGCGGGTGCGCGCGATTGGCACATCATGATGACGACGATTTTCCCCAACATCCTTGCGCCGCTGATCGTCATCGCTTCTTTTAACGTAGCGAGCGTCATCCTCGCCGAAGCGTCGCTGTCCTTCCTCGGCCTCGGCGTCCCGCCCACGGTTCCAACGTGGGGCGGCATTCTCGCCGAAAGCCGCGATCAACTGCTCGGTGGCAGCTGGTGGCTGGCGGTGTTTCCCGGCGTCGCGATCATGCTGACCGTGCTATCGCTCAACATTCTGGGCGATTGGCTGCGTGACTTCCTCGACCCGCGTTTGCGGCGAGGCTAATGACCCTTATATCCACAAAGTTGAGATGCTATGGCGAAAACATTTGTTGGCATTCAAATCGGCGCGATCAGCTTCATCGATGAAGGCGTCGAACAGGTCTTGGATATTCTTCAGGGCGAAGCGGGCGTCAACGCGCTCATGATCTCCGCCCTGTCATGGAGCTACGGCAACGCCGGACGGGCCAGCTACGGCTTTCCCGATCATGGCGTGGCGGAAGCCGATAACCTGCAGGGCGGCGCGTTCTTCGAGCCGAACCCGAACTACTACCTCGCGACCGATCACAAGAACTTCAAAGCGCCCGATCCACTGTATCAGGGTTTTGACACGCTGGCCGATGTGATCCCCGCCGCGAAAGCGCGCGGCATCAAATGCTATACCTACTACTGCGAAACGTCGAGCTCGGCGCAGCGGCATATCTGGCAACCCGGTTGGCATCAGATGCTCGACCGCGATCATTGGGGCAAAACGGCGACCCGTCCCTCGTTGATGAACCCGCACTACCGAGCGTGGTGGCGCAGCGTGATCGATGATTGGTTCAGCAACCATGAACTCGACGGGATGCTGTGGGGTATCGAACGCCAGAGTCCGCTCATGGACATTTTCCGCGCCGATAGTTCGACGGGCTTCGACGAGTATTTCGTCGCCGAAGGTCGCGCCCGCGGCATTGATCCGCAGCGCGCCATCGAAGGCTATCGCAAGATCGACCAGTTCTTGCAGGGCGTGCGTAAAGGCGACCGTCCGCGCGACGGCGTATTCGTGACGCTGCTGCGCCACCTGCTGCACCATCCCGAAGTCTTGATGTGGGAAAAGATGTGGCTGGATGCGCATCAGTCGATGTATCACGAGGTCGCCGGAGCGATCAAGTTCTACGATCCCAAGCACGAAGTTGGTCTGGGCATCTGGCAGATCATCAACACCTACAACCCGTACCTCAAAGCGCAGTACGACCAGTCGGACTACGGCCTGTACGCCGATTTCCTCAAACCTGTGCTGTACAACACCCCGGCGGGCGCGCGCTTCATGAACTTCTCCGACTCGTGGCAGAAAGGCGTCCTCGCCGACGCGACGCCGGATGGCGCGTATAACGCGCTGGCGACTATCCTCAACCTCGACGAATTCATCGCACCGCGCAGTGAAGCCGCACTGGCGGGCTTTACGGCGGACTACGTCAAGCAGTGGACGGCGAACCTCGTCGCGGATACGGGCGGCAAGTGTAAGGTCTATCCCGGCATTGGCGCGGGTGTGGGCGATGGCGGCAAATCGAAAGCCATCACCCCCGAAGAAATCAAAGCGGCGACGCACGCCGGGTTCGATGGCGGCGGCAGCGGCGTGCTGATCTCGCGCAACTATTCCGAAGCGGAGCTGCGCAACTTACGCGCCGTGGGCGAGGTGCTCAAAGAACGTGGGTTATGGGAGTAATCAATCGATGACGATCAAAGCCGCTGTCATCGGCGCGAGCTTTGCCCGCGCCGCCTATTTGCCCGCGCTCAAAGTGCTGGAAGATGTCGAGATCGTCGCCATCGCCAGCGCCCATCAGGCGAACGCGCAAAAAGTCGCGGATGAATTTGGCATTCCCCACGCCTACGGCGATTGGGAGACGATGCTCAAGGAGCAGGCGATCGATTTCGTGGGCATTGCCACGCCGACCATTCACCATGCGCCCATGACGCTCGCCGCGCTGGAGCAAGGGGCGCACGTGCTGTGCGAAAAACCTACCGCCATGAATGCGCAGGAAGCCGAAACCATGCTCGACCGGGCGGAAGCGCTCAATCGTGTGCATGCCATCGGTCACGAACTGCGCTTTAACCCCAACCGCCGCAAAATCCGTCAGTTAATTCAGGATGGAACTATCGGTCAGGTGCGGCACATCAACCTGGTCAATATCAACGGCTCGTGGGGCGACCCCGCGACCCGGCCGGCGGGCGACTGGTGGTCGCTCGAAGAGATGGGCGGCGGGCGGCTCGGTGCGAACGGCTCACATCAGATTGACCTGCTGCGCTACTGGCTCGGCGACATTGGCGCGATCGATGGCCAGATCGCGACGATGGTGCCGAATCGTCGCGACAAGCACACTGGCGAACCGTGGACGGCGACGGCTGACGATCAGGTGAGCTTCACCGCCGAAATGCGCAATGGCGCGCTGGCCTCCGTCTTTCTGAGCGGCGCGGCGCGGCACAACATGGGCAATCATGTGCAGATTTTCGGCAGCGACGGCACCATCAAACTGGCCGATGCGGACGAGAAGCTGTGGGTCGCCCGTGCTGGCGAAGACTTTCAGGATATGAGCGAAACGGACCCGAATGCCGCCCTGCCCGGAATTGGCAAAGGCATCTGGAATGTGTCCGTCGTGGCGATGATGCAAGAAATTATCAGCGCGATCCGCGCAGGCCGGGAGACACAGACCGCAGCCACCTTCGCCGATGGCTTGCGCACACAAATCGCGATGGACGCCGTGCGTCTATCATCGCGTGAGCGCCGCTGGGTTCAACTCACATAGAGGCAGATCATGGATTACCAGAACTATCTTTCCAACCGCGCGCGTAATCTGTATGGATCGCTCGGCAAGCAAACATCCGTCCCTATCCCCGGCTTGATCAATCTGGGGAGCGGCACGCCGGACTTTGTGCCGCCGGACGTCGTCTTTGAAGCGATGCACACCGCGCTCAACCAGCAGAAGATTCAGTACACGGCGTGGACGGGCATCCCCGAACTGCGCGCGGCCATTGCGGCGAAGCTCGCGTCCGAAAACGGCGTGACTGTTGACCCGGACAGCGAAATCATCGTCACGGCGGGCGCGCAGGAAGCCCTCATGGCGACGCTCATGGCGCTGCTCGACCCCGGCGATCACGCGCTCACGCCATCACCCCACTACGACGAATACACGCGGGACGCGCGGATTCTCGGTGGGACGCTTATCCCGGTCGATACGACGCCGGAAAGCGGCTTCGTGATCGATGTTGCGCAGCTTGAAGCGGCCATCACGCCGCAGACGAAAGCGCTCGTCGTCGTCTCGCCCAACAACCCCACCGGGACGATTCTGCCCAAGTCAACGCTGCTGCAAATTGCCGAATTGGCCCAGCGGCGCGATCTGCTGGTCGTCTCGGACGAAATCTACGAATACTATGTCTACGATGGGAATCAGCACACCAGCTTTGCCGCACTCCCCGGCATGGCCGAGCGCACGATCACGATCAACAGCTTCTCTAAAAGTTTCGGCATGACCGGAATGCGCCTCGGCTATATCGCCGGGCCCGCCCCGCTCATCGAAGGCATGCTGCCCTTCCACCATGCGATGATGATCTGCGCGAACGTGATCACGCAGTACGGCGGCCTCGCTGTGCTCAGCCAGCCACGCGACTGGTTCCAAGGGGTGCTGGCGGAATATGATCGGCGGCGCAAGCTGTGGATGCAGACGCTCGATGCCATTCCGCTGCCCTACAGTCCGCCGCAGGGCGCGTATTACATCTTCATCGACATTCGCCCGACCGGGATGACCAGTGCCGAATTCGTCAAGCGGGCGCGCGAAGAAGCAAAACTCGTCTTCCAGCCGGGCACGATTGGCGGTGGCGCGGGCGAAGGCTTCATTCGCGGTGCATTCACCAAAGCCTCGCCGGAATTTGACGAAGGGCTGGAACGCTTCACCAAGTTTGTGCGTGGATTGCTGTAATGGCTGCGCTCAAAGGCTCATTCGCGATCCTCACGGGCGCGGCGCAGGGTCTAGGCTTAGCCATCGCCCGCGCTTACGCGCAGCAAGGCATGAAGCTGGCGCTCATGGATGTACAGGCGGATAAGCTCAACACGCTGGCCGAGGAACTGGAAGCGCTAGGCGCAGCCTGCCTGCCCATCCCAGTTGATCTGGCCGACGCGAACGCTACGCAAGCGGCCGTCGAGCTGGCGTTATCCAAGTTTGGCAAGCCGCGCGTGCTCGTTCATAACGCCGCGCTCCTCAAAGAACGCTCGCTGCTGGAAGTCACATTCCCGCAGTGGCAGCTTGAGATGAACATCATCTTGCAGGCGGCTTTCCTGCTTTCCAAAGCCGTGTGGCAGCCGATGATCGAGGCGCATGGCGGCAGCATCGTCTATGTGTCGTCGGGGTCGGGCATCAAGGGTTTCGTCAAAGAAGTCGCTTACTGTCCTGCCAAACACGGGCAGGAAGGTCTGATGAAAGTCCTCGCGCTGGAGGGGCAGCCGTACAATATTGCGGTCAACACCATCACGCCCGGCGCGCCGATGAACACGCCGATGTCCGCCGAGAATTACCCTGAAGAGCTTAAGCAAAAGTGGGTTGATCCGGCGGTTCTCGCGCCCGCTTTCGTGTATCTGGCGGGCATTGATGCGCACGACATCACCGGCGAACGCCTCAACGCGTGGGAACTCGCGCAGCAGCACCCGATCATATAACCCGAATACTTGCAGGGGCGCACGCTTGTGCGCCCCACCTCGCCAGTCAGCCGCCTCTCAGCGGCGCACATCAACCAGATAAATCACATTCTCGACGTCGACCGTATTGGAGAAGCCCCCCACGACCAACATTTGTCCGTCGGGCGTGAAATACAGATTTACCTGACGCTGCTGTGCCACGATGTCTGCGGGCAGCGGCAGGTCGATGACCAGCGGCTCGTCGGCGTCTGAGAGTGACACCACGTTCAGCACGGGGGCTTCGCGCTCACCCGTGATATAAGCGATGTGATCGCCGTCCGGTGCCAGCGCAAAGCGGGGCGCGCCTGCGAAGCCTCCGGGGAATGATCGCAGCTCGCTGCCGTTCCGCGCGTCAATGATGTGAATCAATTCGGTGTCGGTATTGTAATAGATGATCTGCTCGTCGTTGTGGATGAAGGCGAGGCTCATGATATTGAAGAGAGGAAATTCGGTCGGCGCGGTGAGTTCTACTCGCTCGCCCGTCACGATATCCCAGATATCGATTGTCCCGTACGCGCTCGCCGCGGCGAGCTGTTCACCATCGGCAGACAACGCCAGCGCGATGTAAAAGGGTGCCGGACCATTCTCAAACTGCGCGAGGAAGTCGTTTCGGGTGGCGTACCGGGGGCGTAGGATGCGGGTCAGGTGATCCGTTTCCGTGTCCCATTCACACAGCATGAGCATATTCGGCTGGCAGACCATGACCAATTCCGCGCTGTTAGGATAGTACACGGCCCGACTGTTGACAGACGGCAGTGCAGTGATCTGATTGATCAGGCTGCCCGTCGCGGCGTCCCAGATGAACATATCGCCATTCTCGTGATACGTCATCAGGCGGCTGCCATCACTGTTGAAGACCGCTTCGGACGCATAGTCCGATGGTTCGGTGAAAATCTGCGTCGTCTCAAACGTCGCGAGATCATACAGCCGCACAGGCAGCAGTTCGGGGACAATTTCGCCGTCGTGCAGAATACCAAGCTCGAAAATGGCAACAGTGTGACCATCAGGTGACAGACGAATCTGGGTAAAACCTCCCAGAATCGGAATCGTTTTCACACGCTCATCCTGCGCCGAAGCCCGGTGAGAAGTTCCCAGTAAACTGGTGAAGCCAAGCAGCAGCAATATGACCAGCAAGCGGCGCATTCTTGTTCTCCTGTGAGCGTAACCAATCTGTGGGTTCATTCTAGACCAGACTGTTATTTTCCGCCGTCGATCGGCAGCACTTGCCCCGTGATCCAGCTGGCGTAGTCGGAGGCGAGGAACAGCGCCCCATGCGCGATATCGTCCACCGTGCCGAGCCGCCGCATGGCAATCCCGGCAACGAGTTCCTTTTGCCCTGCTTCCCCATACGACTGCCATTGACGCTCGGTATTAGCGTTGGAGAGCACGAACCCCGGCGCGATACTGTTGACCGTGATGCCGAACTGGCCCAGTTCATGCGCGAGCTGGCGCGTCAGGTGAATCACCCCGGCCTTGGCGGTCGCATACGCCTGAATCCCGGTCAGGCTGATGTTCAGCCCTGCGCCGCTCGAAATGTTAATGATGCGCCCGAAACCGCGCGCTTTCATCGCGGGCACAACACCCTGCGCAAACCAGAACGCCGCGCTCATGTTCACGGCGATGATGTCGTTCCATTCGGTCGGCGTGACCTGATCCATCGGCTTGCCGACATAGCCGAGCACCCCGCCCGCGTTATTGACCAGAATGTCCGCGCCGCCCACTTCGTCGGTGAAGCGGCGGATCGCCTCCAGATCGCGCACATCGACCGCGCGCACTTCCCCCACACCGCCCGCCTCACGGCACAAGCGCTGCGTTTCGACCAGTTCGTCCGCCAGCAGATCGCAGCCCCACACCGTCGCGCCGCGCTGCGCAAAGGCGATACACATTGCCCGCCCCATGCCGTGCGCCGCGCCCGTCACAATGACCGTTTTGCCCGTGAATTCGATATGCATGGTTTACCAACCCTCCGTCAGCAGCGCACGCGTCTCGGCTACTGCTACGGCCCAGATCGCCAGCATATCGGCATCCGGTCGCTGATACAACCCGGCGAAATTACCATCGCCGAGATACTCACGCACCGCCTGGGGCGCAAGCATACGCATGTGCTCAAGGCTGATCGGCGCTTTCTGCTCCGCAGGCTGCGCTACCTTGTCCAACCGCGTCCACGGGAAGTTCTCCATCCATGAGGCATGCGACGCGACCGGGTCAATTTGCATGACTTTGGCCCACGTCTGCGGCGCGTTCCACCAGTTGTGAAACTTGACCTTCACGCCGGGATGATCGGCCAGCCATTCAGCAACATAGCCCTGCGCGGGGCTGTTACCACCATGTCCGTTGACGATCAGCACGCGCTTGAAGCCCTGTTCAGCCAAGCCGTCCAACACATCGCGGATGATGCGCAAGTAGGTGTCCACGCGCAGGCTGATGCTGCCCGGATACGCACGAAAATAGGGCGTGATGCCATAATTTAACGTCGGAAACACGGGGATGCCGAGCGCTTCAGCCGCGTCGACCGCCACCCGTTCGGCCAGTATGTTGTCCACGCCCAAGCTTAAGTAGGCATGCTGCTCCGTACTGCCCAACGGCAGCACACAGCGATCGTCATGCTGAAGATAGTCTTCGAGTTGTCCCCAATTCAGGTCATGAATGCGCATTGTCTGTTCCTTGCATAAGTCGCCCAATGTGGGGAAAGGATACGGCGAATTCGACGGGTATGCTAATCTCTACCATAAACCGTCAGTCGATCATGGGCGGGTTACTCAATTGACGAAAAATTTCGGATTCGTTACACTCCACGTGTGTTGCGTGTTCCCAATGTATTGGTAGTTGGACTTTCGAGAGAGGTCATGATGGTGCGCCGGAAACATCTCGTTCTTACTTTGATTCTCGCATTACTCGTCACTTTAGCGTTCAGCGGTATTCAGGCCCAAGAGGAAACCGTCCTCCGAATTCTAAGCAATGCGGACATCCGCACGTCGGACCCGCATATTGCCTACGAAACCGAAACGTGGCCGACATCGGCCCTGTTCAACATGGGGCTCGTCCGTTGGTCGGATGACAACAGTGAAGTAATTCCTGCCCTCGCCGAATCCTACAGCGTCAGCGATGACGGTCTGGTTTACACCTTTGTGTTGCGCGAAGGCCTCAAGTTCTCGAACGGGCGCGACCTGACCACCGCCGATGTGAAGTGGTCGTTTGAACGCCTGCTCAATCCCGCTACGGCCTCGCCGACCGCCTACATGTTCGCGGCCATCTCCGGCACGACCGATTTCCAGAGCGGCGCAGCGACCGAAGTCAGCGGCATCCGCATTGTCGATGAGCGCACCATTGAATTCGCGCTGGACTTCCCCGTCTGGTCGCTGATCCAGCGCTTCGCCCTGCCCCCCGGTTTCATCATCCC
>CALKIA010000279.1 GCA_937988705.1 uncultured Chloroflexota bacterium
CCGACCCCGGCTTACTCGTACTGGACGAACTGCGCCGGCGCAGTGTCACCGCCCGTGTGCTCATCCTCAGCGGCTGCGAAGACATTCACGAGATTCGTTCCGCTATGCAGCGCGGAGCGGAAGGCTACGTCTTCAAGACGCAGCCCTTCCGTCAAATCCTTGACGCGATCCGGCAGGTCGCGCAAGGACAGTTGATCTATCCGAAGGTCGCGCAGCCCTTGTTCAAGCAGCCCGCCAAGAAAGATGAACTCTCCCAGCGCGAGCTGGAAGTCCTCTCGTGCATTGCCTCCGGCCTCACCAACTCAGAAATCTCCGAGCAGTTGGTTATCAGCCGCAACACAGTCGGCTTTCACATCAAGAGCATTTTCGCCAAGCTGGGCGTCAACAACCGTACCGAAGCGACCATCTGGTTCTTCAAACACCGCTCGTCGTTCGAATAATCACAACCCTAACGACAGATACTTTACTTCGAGATACTCGTCTATGCCGACCGCACCGCCTTCGCGCCCCAAGCCACTCTGCTTGACGCCGCCGAACGGCGCTTGGGCTGTCGACGGGAGCGCATCGTTCGCGCCAATGATGCCGAATTCCAGCTTTTCCGCCACGCGCATCACCCGGCTGACATCCCGTGTGTAGAAGTAGCTTGCCAGTCCGAATGGTGTGCTGTTCGCCTGGGTGAGTACCTCTTCTTCTGTATCGAACGGAATGAGCGGCGCGACCGGACCAAACGTCTCCTCCTGCGCGACCAACATATCACTGGAGGCGTTGAGCAGCACCGTGGGCGTCCAGAACGTGCCGGACGGATTCTCAATGAAAGGCAATCCGCCGAGCTTGATTTCTGCGCCGTGCTGCTTGGCATCCAGCACATGCCGCTCGATCTTTTCGCGCGCGGGCATATCGATCAACGGGCCAATCACCGTATCCGGGGCCAGCCCGTTACCAACTTTCAGCGCCGCGACTTTCTCCGTGAACAGATCGGCGAATTGGTCATAGACGCCGCGCTGCACGAAAATGCGGTTGGCGCACACACAGGTCTGCCCGGCGTTGCGGAACTTCGAGGCAATCGCGCCTGTCACCGCGGCGGGCAAATCTGCGTCATCGAAGACGATGAACGGCGCATTGCCGCCGAGTTCCAGTGACATGCGCTTGACCGTCGCCGCGGAATTGCGGATCAGGATTTTGCCAACCTCGGTCGAACCCGTGAACGAGACCTTGCGCACCCGATCATCCTTGAAGATCGCGTCCGAAAAGGGGATCGGATCGCTGGCGGCGATGATGTTGACAACACCGGGTGGGAACCCCACTTCCTGAAAGATGCGCCCCAACTCGAGCGCACTGAGCGGGGTTTGTTCAGCGGGCTTGCAGATCGCCGTGCAGCCCGCGGCAAGTGCCGGGCCAAGTTTGCGCGTGAGCATCGCCGCCGGAAAATTCCACGGCGTAATCAGGGCGACCACGCCGACCGCCTGACGGAGCACAAAAATGCGTTTGTTCGGCGCAGAGTTGTGAACAACATCGCCGTAGATGCGTTCAGCTTCGCCCGCGAACCAAGTCAAAAAGCTGGCCGCATAGGTAATTTCCCCGCGCGATTCGGTCATCGGCTTACCCTGCTCCAGCGTCATGATCGTCGCCAATCGCTCGCGACGTTCCAGCATGAGCGCGGCAGCCTTGCGCAGCAGATCAGCGCGGGTAGCGGCGGGCGTTGCCATCCAGGCGGGGAGCGCGGCATACGCGGCATCAATGGCGGACAGCGTATCGCTTCCGCCTCCATCGGGAATCGCCAGCAGCAGATCCCCGGTTGCCGGGTTGGTCACTTCGAAGGTCTTGCCATTCGCCGCGGGGTGAAACTCCCCGTCGATGTAATTGCCATATGTCACGCCATCCAGCATCTGATGGGTGATCTGGGTCAAATTAAGCTGCATTTTGCACTCCTGAATAAGGGTTCGTTCCGGTGTTATAATCGAGACTTTAGGCATAATCTTAACGCATGTTGCAGGGCACAAAAATGATGAGGTCATTACAGTATGCGAGTTCTGTAGGGACAACGCGCGTCTCGTCCCTCGTTAGTCGACAGGTTGGCCAATGCTAATCGCCCAACAAGCCGCATCGGGACAAGTGCTGACCGATGACGCTATGCGCACGACCCTCTACGCGGGGCTAGCGGGCAAATTCACAGGCGCGAAGGTGCTGGCGCTCATCCCCGACCACACGCGCACCATACCGCTGCCCAAGCTGTTCCCGCTCATCGTGGACGCGCTGCGCGACACGCGCCAGCTCGACTTCATGGTGGCACTCGGTACACATCTTCCCCTTTCCGCCGACGCCATGCACCAGTTGCTCGGCATTACCGCAGACGAACGCGCCACTACGTACAACCATATCGGCTTGCTGAATCATGATTGGCAGAATCCCGATGCTCTCGTGGAGATCGGGACGATCACACAGGAACAGGTCAAGGCAATCGCGGGTGATGTGTGGCATCCCTCGCTCGGCGGCGACGTGCCGATTCGCATCAACCGCCGCATCAGCGAGTACGATCAGCTGCTGATCATCGGGCCAACCTTCCCGCACGAAGTCATCGGTTTTTCTGGCGGCGCGAAATATCTATTTCCGGGCATTTCCGGTGCGGAAATGATCAATGTGACGCACTGGCTCGGCGCATTGATGACCATCCTCAACATCATCGGCATCAAGGACACCCCCGTGCGCCAGATGGTCCACGCGGCGGCGGCGCTTGTCCCCACACCGATCACACTGCTAAGCATGGTCGTCGTGAGTCACGGCGACCAGAAAGACGCCTTGGCTGGCCTGTTCGTTGGCGATCACCTTGAGGCGTGGTCAGCCGCTGCCGATCTCTCGTCAGAGCGGCACATCACGTGGCTGGACAAGCCGTTGGACCGCGTCCTGTCCCATCCCCACCCGATGTACGACGAGTTATGGACGGCGGCCAAAGCTATGTACAAGCTCGACCCGGCGGTGCGCGCCGGCGGTGAGATCATCGTCTATGCCCCACAGCTCGCCACGGTCAGCCATGTACACGGCCGATCCATCTTCGAGGCGGGTTACCATGTGCGCGATTACTATCTTAAGCAGTGGGATCGCTTCCAGCATATCCCGCTCGGTGTGCTGGCACACGGGACGCATTTGCGCGGCAGCGGGACATATGAGACCGGCGTCGAACACGCGCGGATCGATGTGACGCTGGCGACCGCGATTTCCCGTCAAGACTCCGAACGCTTGTCGCTTGGCTATACCGACCCCGCCAGCATTGATCCGCGCGAGTTCGTGGGCGACGGTCAGCTCTATGTGCCCAAAGCGGGCGAAATGCTCTACCGGGTCAAGCAATCGTAGGGACGACGCCAGCGTCGTCCGATTTCGTTGCACTCAAAAGCTAGGACGAGGCAGGCCTCGTCCCTACATAAGAAAAGTGTTTACTTATGAGACTTACCACTGTCCACAAGATCACCCCCACCGACAACCCGCTCGAATTCGTCGGCGAACACGGCGAACGCCTGATCCTCAACGTGATCGATCAGCATATCATCCGTGTGCGCCTGTATCCCAACGGACAACCGCGCCTCGACCGCACATGGATGATCGGCGCAAACGGCGACTTTCCGCGCGACGGGCTGCACCGCGACGCGATCCCGTCGCTGCCGCTCGATCAAGTGGTCACCAGCCGCGACGGACTGAGCGCCACGCTCGAAACGAACGCGCTGAAGGTCGTCATCCACCTTGACGACCTGCGGCTCGAATGGTTCACGCAGGCGGGCGAACGCTTCGCCGCCGATCACAAGGGCCGCGCCTATACTTATGACCGCACAGGACGCGCGATCTATCACTACATGGAGCGGCGCACCGACGAGCATTATTACGGTTTCGGGGAAACTTCGGGCAAGCTGGATAAATCCGGGCAGCGCGTCACGCTCAAGCCGCTGGATGCGCTTGGCTACGACGCTGAAACGGGCGATCCGCTCTACAAGCATTACCCGCTCTACATCACCGACCAACCGGAGCGCGGTCATACTTACGGCCTGATCTACGACAATCTCGCCATCACGACGTTTGACATGGGCAAGGAACTGGATGCCTTTTGGGGCAGCTATCACTACTACAGCGCGCAGGATGGCGACATTGACTACTATCTCATCTACGCGCGGTCGATTACTGAGGTCACCCACACATTCGCGCGGCTGACTGGCCATCCCACCTTATTCCCGGAATGGACGCTCGGGTATCTCGGCTCGACCATGAAATACACCGAAGCCCCCGACGCGCAGGAACAGCTCAAGGAATTTGTCGACAAGTGCCAAGAATACGACATCCCGTGCAGCATGTTCCACCTGTCATCCGGGTACAGTACCGATCGTGAGGGACGGCGCAATGTCTTCACGTGGAATCACAGTCGCGTGCCCGACCCCGGTGCGATGACGACGTATTTCCACGATGCCGGGATCAAGGTGGCGGCGAACATCAAGCCGCACCTGCTAACGACACACCCCAATTTCGAGGAAGTCAAACAAATCGGCGGCTTCATCAAAGACCCGGACACGGGCGGCCCGGCGCTGACGATGATGTGGAGCGCGGGCGATGGTGAGAATGCGTACGGCGCGTACATCGACTTCACCAGCGAGGCGGGTTACAACTGGTGGAAGGCGAAAGTTAAAGAGCAGCTTCTCGCTTACGGCGTCGACGCCATGTGGAACGATAACAACGAATTCGGTCTATGGGACGATGACGCGGTGTGTGCTGGGTTCGGCCAGCCATTCCGCCTTGGCTTAGGGCGACCGCTGCAAACGCTGCTCATGGCGCGCGCCTCCTACGAAGCGATCCAGGAATACCACCCCGGCGCAACCCCGTTTGTGCTCACGCGCTCGGCGTGTCCCGGCGTACAGCGCTACGCGCAGACGTGGTCAGGCGACAACTACACCTCGTGGCCTACGCTCCAATGGAACATCCCGATGGGAACGGGCATGAGCCTGTCCGGTTTCCCCAACATCGGGCATGATGTGGGCGGCTTCACAGGGGCTGCCCCCGATCCCGAATTGTTTGTGCGCTGGGTGCAAGCGGGAATTTTCATGCCGCGCTTCGCCATCCACTCGTGGAACAGCGACGGCACGGTCAACGAACCGTGGATGTATCCCGAAATCCTGCCGAGCATCCGTCAGGCGATCAAGCTGCGCTATCACCTCATCCCGTATCTCTATTCGCTGATGCAGGCGAGCACTGCCACCGGTCAACCCTACGTCACACCTGTGTTGCTGGAAGACTTCAGCACAGACGCGCTTAACGCAAATTTCGAATATCTGCTGGGCGATAGTCTCCTCGTCGCGCCTATTTATGAGCCGGATGCGCGCACCCGCTGGCTTTATTTGCCGACTGGCTACCACTGGCGCGATTTATACACAGGCGAATGGTATACCGGCGGGCAAACGGTCGAAGTTCCCGCCCCCCTCGACTACATCCCGGTATTCGCGCGTGGGCCAGAGCTTGACAAACTGCGCCCAGAGAGTACCGACTTCGAGCGCCGCTGGCAGATCAATTTCAAAGGTACCGTGTGAGCGCACTCGTCATCGCCGTCATTGTCTACTTCGCCATCCTCACGCAGGCAATCAGCGGATCGGGCTTGGCGCTGGTCGCCATGCCGCTGCTGATCGGCGTGCTGCCCACACTCGAAGCGGCAACGCTCGTCTCGCTTATGTCGATCACCACGCAGTTGATCATGCTCATGCGCTACTACCGCGCGCTGACCTTTCAGGGTTTGTGGCCGCTGATCCTCGGCGCGCTGGTGGGCATTCCCATCGGCATCCTCGCGCTGTCGAGCCTTGACCAGCGGCTGATTTTGACTGTGCTAGGCGTTATCCTCATCGCGTATTCGCTCTATGGGCTGTTCGCGCCGCAAATCCCACCTATCACGAACCGGAAATGGGCCTATGTCTTCGGGCTAATCTCCGGACTGCTGCACGGGGCCTACAACACGGGCGGCCCACCCTACGTGATCTACGGTGTGAGTCAGCGCTGGTCTCCGCCACAGTTCAAGTGCAATTTGCAGGTGCTGTTGATGGTGAACACTTCGAGCGTGGTGATCGCGCACATCGCCGCCGGACATGTGACGGTCGATGTGCTGGGGAATTACCTGATCGCACTGCCGATGATCCTGCTCGGCGCGTTCACGGGGTTCATTCTGGATCGCTACATTGACGACAAGATCTTCCGCAAAATCGTGCTGGTCGTCTTGCTCGTGATCGGCGTGAAGATGCTGCTGCCCTAATCGAATCAAAGGGACGAGGCAGTGCCTCGTCCCTACGAAAATGCGGGTGGGTTCAGACCACAAACTCTTTGTCGCGGTTAAACTGCGGCAGGTATTCCGCAAAATCCTTCAGAATATCGTCGAGAATCGCGCGCGCTTGATCGATGTCCGTAATCATCGGGTCGAGAAACAACGCTTGCAGCGCGAGGTCACGGTCGCCCGTTGCGGCGGCTTCCACGACGATTTTGCTGCGGTTCAGCTCACGCCGACAGAGTTCCGCGATCCCTTCGGGCAGTGCCGGGAAGCCCAAGCCCTGAATCCCCATACCGGAGATCACGCCAGGCACTTCGATGATCGCATCGGCGGGCAGGTTCGGGATCAAGCCGCCATTATTGGGAATGTTCAACTGGTGCGCATAGAAATTGTCGTTGTAGACCATCGCCTCGATGATTTCCGGCACGGGTTCTTCGAGGATCGAGAAGCGGCGCAGGTCTTTCAGCACATCAACTTCCATTTTGCCATCGACAATCGCGTGTGCTAGTTCCCAGCGGGCGGCGCGGCGGCGGCGGTTGCCCTCCCAGCTTTGCAGCTTGAGGTCGTACTTCTCCCACGGCTTGGTGACCGGATCACTCACGACGTTGAGATATTCGCACATGTGACTATCGCCGGCTGTCGGCATCATCCCGAAAATCTGGAAAATTTCACGGGAGAGCGGCTCGAAGTCCTTGCGGTAGCTGTGCAACCAGCGTTCGCGCAGCAGCGGATAGAGATCTTCGCCGGTGTGCTTGTCGCGGATGTCATACACCCATGAGAAGTGATTGATGCCCGCCGCTTTGATGTCGAGGTGCTGCAGGGCCGCCAGCGCCACCGGGATGAAGTCGGGCATATTGTCGGCGTCGGTGTGAACGTGGAAATGCTCCGGAATCGGGATGTCCCACCGATCCCCGAGGATCGCCGCCGCCATCGCATACCCCCACAGCAGTTGATGGCACAGGCCGAGCACCTTGACGTTAGTGTAGCGATGCACCGCATAGCTCAGGCGGATGAGCGGGTTCGTCAGGTTGAGATACCACGCATTCGGGCACAGGCGTTCCATGTCGCGGGCGATCTCGACAATCGGCGGCAGGTTGCGCGCTGTGTGCGAGAACGCGCCGGGGCCGCCGTTTTCCGCGTAGGGTTGACGCACACCGTGCCGCAGCGGAATCTGCCAGTCCATCTCCCAGACTTTTTCGCGCTGTCCTACCTGAATCGAGACGATGACGAAATCCGCACCCGCCATGACCTCGGTGCGCTCGGTCGAGCTGGTGATCGTCATGCCCGCGTCCCACGCCTGATTCATCTTGGTGGCGAGCGCGACCATCGTGCGCAAGCCCTCCTCATTGGTGTCTACGAGCGCCAGCTCAGACCCCCGCAGTCGCGGAGAGCCCATGATGCGCGCCAGCGCGCCCAAACCAAAAATCGCGCTGCCCGCGCCGATCATCACAATTTTGGGAAGTTTTACAGCCATTGTTGGAGTTGTCCTATCATCAAACTGAGGCGCACGGGTGTGCGCCTCAAAGCCTACGATCGCAGGTGGATTTATTCGTAAGGAGTCTTGTCCCAAAAGCCTTGAAAGCGTCCCAAACCGAGATCGGTATACGGATGGGCGAACGCTTCTTTGTACACGTCAAAACTGGTGGTCACGATGTCGCCGCCCTCGGCCGCCGCAAACGCGATCTGCCGACCGTTGCGCACCGCGGCGACGAGAATCTCGGTCTCGTAGAAGGCGTTGTTGCGAATGGCGATCAAATCCTGAATGAACTGATCGGTGTCTTCGCCGTTGCCTTCTTTCCACGCGATGAACGGCGACACCAGATACGCGCCCATGCGCATCGCCTGTAAGCCCTGCACCGCAGAGAAACACAGCGTCAGATTGGAGCGAATACCTTCCTCTTTGAGGACTTTGCACGCCTTGAAACCGTGTTCCGTGCAGGGCATCTTGATCACAAAGTTGGGCGACAGCTTGGCCAGCTTGCGTCCTTCGTCCACAATCGCCTGAAAGTCGTCATGATGATGCGGATTGGTCTGCACCGAGACGGGTTTATCGGTCCCGGCGAACATCTCGCCGATTTCCTGAATCACACGCATGAACGGCTTACCGGATGCCTGCACATGACGCGGGTTGGTCGTCACGCCGTCAATGTCCCACATATCGATCGCGTAGCGAATCTCGTCCGTGATCGCGCTATCTAGGAAAAATTTCACTGGTTGTGCTCCTTTTTTTCAACTCCCAGTGGGTTTTCACGGGGAATTGTCTAGGTAAAACTCATTTCATGCCGGTGGTGGCAATACCACTGGTAATGTACTTCTGCAGGAAAGCAAAGACTAACGTGATCGGCAGCAGCGTCAACACCGTCATCGCCAAGACGAGATTCCACTCCACGTTCAGTTCACCCTGAAACGTCCGCAAGCCGATTTGCAGCGTGAAGAGTTCGCTGCGGCTCAACACGATCAGCGGCCACAGGAAATCATTCCAGCGCCACATAATCGAGAAGATCGCCAGTACGGCCAGCGCTGGTCGTGCCAGCGGCAGGATGATCTGCAAGTAGATGCGCCATTCGCTCGCGCCGTCAATCCGCGCCGAGTCAATCAGCTCGTCGGGGATGGTCAGCATGTACTGGCGCAGCAAAAACACGCCCGTCGGGGTCGCCGCCGCCGGGATGATCACGCCGAGTAGATTATTGTTCCAACCAATGCGCGTGATCACAAGGAAAACGGGAATCAGGATGACAGAGAGCGGCACCATCAGCGTGCCAATCGTCATAAACATGATCGTGTCCCGCCCGCGAAACTGGTACTTACTCAACGCGAACGCCGCCATGCTGTTGATCAACAAGGTTAAGATGGTAGCAAAGAACGTGACAATCACGCTGTTCCACAAATACAACAAAAAGTCGAAGCTCGTGATGCCTTCCTCGTAGTTCTCTAGCCCGAAATAGATATATTCGAGCGGCGCGCGCTGATTGATGTTCACGCGAATGACCTCGGTCGGATTCGCGGGATCGACCATCTGCGCTTCGATGCCGACCCGGCGCACCTGCGCGAGCTGGCGCGTTGTGCCATCGTCAAATGTCACATTGTAGAGCGCCAGCGGTTCGTCATAGCCCTCGACAGCCATCGTTTCCTGTCGATACGGCAGCAAACGCGGTGGGAAGCTCAGAATCTCAGTTTGCGATTTGAACGAAGACAAAACCAACCAGACGACCGGGCCAAACATCAGCAAAGTGCCGAGCATCAGATACAGATAGGTCAGCAGATCGCTGTAGGTCAGACGCTTGCGACCGCGGGTGTTGGTGAGAAAATCCAGAACGGTTCTCATAGTGATGATCTCCCTATGTCGCTTCGTTTCTACGACCGAGCCAGAGTTGAACTGCCGTCAGCAGCAGCAGCGCGAACGCCATCACCAGTGAGGCTGCGGAGGCTAAACCATACTGATTCTGCTGATTGGAGAACCCAACACTGTAGATGTACTGCACCATGTAGGTGGTTGCCGTACCGGGGCCACCGCCGGTGAATGCAAACACCTGATCGAAGATTTGCACGGCGCGAATGATCGACAGCACGATCACAACAAACATCGTTGGCATGAGCATAGGCAGCGTAATGCTGCGGAAAGACTGCCACGGGCTGGCGCCATCAATCGAGGCCGCCTCATACAGTTCACCCGGAATCGCCTGCAAACCCGCCAGCAGAATCAGGGTATAGAAGCCCATCTGCGCCCACACACTAATCACGACAACCCACGCCTGCGCCCACTGCGCGCTGAGCAAAAATGGCTGCCGGTCACCGCCTAAACTCACGATCAGCGCGTTGAACAATCCATCCTGCTGCAAAATCCATTTCCAGATGAGCGCCACAACCACAGGTGAGAGCAGCACCGGGTAGAAAAAGGCACTGCGAAAGAACCCGCGGCCGATCAGCCCTTTGTTGAGCGCCAACGCAGAGATCAACGACAGCAGAATCGTCAGTGTGACCTGTGAGACGACATAGCCGCCCGTGTTGATCAGCGCGCGCCAGAAGATATCGGCGCGGCAGGTATTCGGGTCGAGGAAATTGCCACAGGTGAACAGGGTATTGAGGTTTTCCATCCCCACATACGGACGATCTTCGGGGAAGAGATTTGTCCCCCCCGTGAACGCATAGTAAAAGTTTAGAATCATGGGGAGGAGGATGAAAATCGCAAAAATCAATAAGTTGGGCAGCACAAAAATATAGGCCATACGGCGCACACCGAGCACATTTTGCAGCGGGTGCATGATGAAGTCGACGACATTGACGATGCCATCATATACGAGACTTAGCAGCCAGGTGATGGGACTGAAAAGCGTGCGCAGCGAAAATCCGGGCCGGTGCGTGCGGCGGTCTGATGCACGTGCGCTAGGAGCCATGCGTTCTATCCTGAACTTGTGCGGAGGGGAAGTTGTGGGACAGAGCGCGTGCCCTGCCCCACGAGATCAATTTAGCTGGCGGCAGCCGCTGCCAAGGCCGCATCCACATCTTCCTGGATACGAGCAATCGCATCGTCCAGCGTCAGCTCGCCCGTGATCGCCTGCGTGAGACGGTCGCGGATCGGGTTATTGATGGCGAACGCCTCCCCGCCGTACTGCAGCTCGTAGGCCTGATCACTCAGCTTGAGCGCTTCGGCTGCGAACACCTGCAGCGATTGCTGCGCGGCCGGGACGTCCGTCTGGTAATCCAGTTCACCGAGACCCTGATGACCGGGGATGAACAGCGTGCGTTCCACAAATTCGCGGTAAATATCTTCACTCGCCAGATAATCCATCACCCGGGCGACTTCTTCGGGGTGTTCGGTCTGCGCGAACGCAACGAACGCCGTACCACCGGGCATCCCGGTGCTGCCGCCATCACCCGTCGGGTTCGGAACAGCTTCCCAGTCAAACGCATCGCCGATGTTCGTGGCGAAGTTGCCGATTTGCCAGCTGCCGGACATGTAGACGGCCAGTTCGCCGCTAATGAAGAACGGCGCGCCAGCCGCATAGGTGCCACCCGACCCAACCCAGACTTCCGCCGGGGTCAAACCACTGCTGTGCCAGTCGAGAAGGAGCTGCGCAAACGTGCGGAATCCGGGGGTATCAATCGTGACGCTTCCGTCTTCAGCAAAGAAGGTCGCACCTTCAGTGAAGGCGGGGCCAGCGACGCGGTGACCGCTGCGGTCAATCGCGATGCCGTACACGCCCGTTACTTCGGCAACGGCGGCGGCAGCTTCAGTCCATTGTTCCCACGTGACGGCATCGCTGCTGTCACTCGGCACATCCACGCCGGCCTGTTCGAACAGCGTACGATTGATGAAGGGGCCGGTCACCGTGAACTGGTTCGGGAAACCGTAAAGTGCATCGCTTTCCTCACCGGATTCGCGCAGCCATTGCAGAACCGCCGCCGGGAAGCTGGCCTCCCAGTAGGCCGGGTCAGCGACATACGGACGCAGATCGAGGTAGAATCCACGATAGCGCTCGCCCGCCGATACACGCGCCATATCCGGTGCTTCACCCGCTTCCACCTGCAGCGGCAGCTGATCGAGGATGGTCTGATACGGCACGGTGTCAACGATCACGCGAATGTCGGCGTTGTCCGCTTCAAACCGATCCAGCAAATCGCGCAGCACTGTACCTTCGTTACCGTCGTCGTACCATGCGATACGCAATTCAACGGGCGAATCCTGCGCTTGCACGCCCAGCACTCCGACAACCAGGAGTGCCAATACAACAAGTACACCAAACTTCTTCATCTGCAACAACTCCTCAATAAATTTACTGTGAACGATCCAGAAACAACTGCGGTTTACAGTTGTAGAACTGGCAGCCCAAACATATGCGCCAAAATCAGTAGTTCTTCGACGTAATCGCCATAGGTGATCGAAATGTGGTGTTCCAGCCCCTCAGCGAGGATGGTGTCCAGCGTCTGCTGGGAGCCACCGGCAAAGCGCACGAGTCCAGTCGTGCCAGAGAATGCACGGGGCGCGCGGACAACTTCGCCGCGACCGATGACGAGCCGATATTCGCCCGTCGCTTCGCTGAGGCGCGCCACAGTGACCACGCCGGGCTTGAGGGGAAACTGCATCAGCAGCGGCAGTTTGCGGTTAGAATGAATCGTAGTACCGGGCAGTTCGTCGCCTTCGGTGTCGGCCATCGAGAGTGGCGCAAGTCCACAGTGCCACAGGACAAGCGCATCACGCTCGTAATCGAGCGAGACAATATCACTGCCGAAAGCGGGTTCGCCGCTCAGCGCTTGCAGCATCAGGCTGGTGATGGTTCCATTGACATCGGCTTCACAGCTCGACGGCGTTTGTTCGTCGTTGAGCAGGGACATGGCGCCACACGCTGCACAGCCCAATTCGGTGAAGAATTCCGGCCAGCAGCGCACCGCGTAACCGCTCAGGTTATCGCGGCGGGCGCGTTCTTGCAGCGTGACATACGCGCCCAGCGTGCCTTTGACACCCGCTTGATCCAATGCGTCCAGTCCGGTCACACGGGTCGCTAACCGATCCGCCGCCGCTTGTACAAGTTCGGGATCGGCGGCGCGGGCTTCAGCAAACACGTCGTTTTCTAGGTCGATCTGCACGATATCGATGCCAAAGCGCGATTTTAAATCGGCGACATCCATCAGGCAGGTATCGAAGCCTGCCGGGTTCTCACCCACCCGCCCAACCCGGGCCGACCGCAGTTCGCGCCGAGCGGAGGCCGCCCGCGCATAGCGTCCGACTTTTTCCAGCGCGGCGGGATCTTCTGGGAGAGCATAGATCGTGCCATAGCGATAGCGCGCGCGCGTCAGCGCGTGTCCGGCGAGATTGATGCCGCACAGGGAATTCAGACGCAGACGTCCACCCGTGTGCTCTTCCGGCACCGCCCATAAAAGCAGCGGCGTCTCGACCGTATGGGCGAGCGCCATCGCCATTGTGCTATCAGCAAATGTCGCTTGAAAGATGATGAGCAAATCCGGTTGGAGGGCGGCGAGTTCATCCGCCGCAGCAGCGGCTTGTTCGAGGGTGGTGACGGCTTCAGGGCGACCCAGTAAACTATAGCCTGCGGCAGTCAGAGCAGTCCGCGCGCGTTGTGTCATCTCTTCGGCCAGCGGAACATCAAACGTGGTGCGGATGATCGAAATAAAACCGAGTTTACCCATAAGCTCATTTCACATATTCAAGAAAATTCGTATGCGGGATTATGTCTTACGACGTAGGGAAGCGCAAGCGCTAGGCTAGACCCATCTTGGTCAGTTGTCACAAAAAGGTGTTAAGGGATGATTAAAGTCGGCATTATCGGAACGGGTTCGTTCGCTCACATGCATGCCCAGGCCCTGGAGTCGCTGGGGGATCGAGTGCGCATCGTAGGTGCGGCGAGCCCAAACTATACCGAGCTCCTCGAATTCAACCGGCGCCATGCGATTCCCAGAGGCTACCAGTCAAATACCGAACTGCTGGCAGAAGCCCAACCGGACATGGTGCACATATGCACGCCGCCGGCGACACATGCTGCCATTGCCAAACTCTGCCTCGCCGCCGGAACGCATGTGCTCTGTGAAAAACCGCTGTGCGGATCACTCGCGGCCTTCGATGAGCTTGACGCGGCGACACACCTGTCGGGCAAGTCGCTGAGCAACATTTTTCAGTGGCGCTTCGGGTCGGCGGCGCAAAAACTGAAGGCGCTGATCGACAGCGGTGCGCTCGGCGAGCTGCGCGTCGCCGTCTGTCACACGCTCTGGTATCGCGGCGAAGATTACTATGCAGTCCAGTGGCGCGCTTCGTGGGAAGATGCCCTCGGCGGCACACTGATGGGACACGGCATCCACTTGATTGACCTGCTGCTGTGGCTCGTCCCCGATTGGCAGGAGGTCTATGCCCGTGTCAACACCTTTGACTTTGACATTGAAGTGGAAAACCTCGGCGCGGCGCTCATTACTTTTGGCAACGGCGCAGCGGGCAGCGTGATCAGCAGCAGCGTATCGCGGCGGGAAGAAACCACGCTGCGACTGGACTTCCAGAAGGCAACCGTTGAAGTGCGCGGCCTGTACACCTACGACAACGACAACTGGATGTTCACCTCGCCCGACGCTGATCTCGTGGCAGCGTGGAACGCCAAGTCAAACATCGCAAACGGTCTCGAAGCACAGATCGCCGCCACGCTCGACGCGCTTGAACGCGGCACACCCGCACCCGTCAGCGGGAGCGAAGCGCGCCGCATCCTGGAATTCATGACGGCAACCTATAAATCAGCGTTCACCCGCCAACGGGTTGAACGGAATTCGATTTTGCCTGCCGATCCGTTCTACCACACCATGCGCGGCGTGTGAGGTCTAGAGCACGCCGCCATTGCGCAAATCCAACACGATGGACTCGCCGTCATGGGTGATCGTCATCGTCTCAGCATCCAGCGGCGTGGTCGTGTAGAGATTGCGGTAATGCACATCCGGATAGGTATACGGCTCGCCGTGCACGGTCGACTGTCCCTGCCAGCGACAGGTCATTGTCAGTTCTTCGTGAGCTGGGTCTTGCCACGCCAACGCATCGCGGTCACCTTCCGGCTGCTTCGCCTGCAAGACCGCGCGGCAGAACTCGTCAAAGCCGCCTGAAAAGAGACCACTACGTCGTCCAACATACGCGATCCACGCCTCGCCCGCGCCCGAACTGCGCAGTTCCTGAAACGCATGGCGTCCGCGTTCTGTTAGCTTCAGATCGCCATCGCCCCACAGCGCGACATAGCCATCGGCGACGCGGGCGAACGCCCACTGCCCCAGAATGCGCCACTCATCAAAAGCCTCAGTCGGGAAGTAGGCATGGGTGTAACCAAGGCCAATGCCCGGTTCGCTGTGATACAGACACATTACTGTCCGCCCCCACATTTCGACGTGAGGCAGGCGTACCGACCCCGACCAGAAATTCGGGCGGGCATTGCCGTGTTCCTGACTATTACCCGGATACGTGGTGAAAATGCTCGCTTCCGGGCCAAGGGTCGCCTGCCACACATGCTCTTGAATGCCAAACTCGCCGGGACGATACTGCACCGCGGCGGAAAGCATCACATCCGGCGACTTGTAGGTGATCGTACGCACATCCCATTCATCGCCCCGCATGTCGAACTGCGGGCGGAACGCCTCCCGCGAACGCACCTCGGTGTAGACGATGCGGTTGACATCGGCACCAATCCGCTGGATCACGTCCGGCACGCGATAGCTGCGGGATAGTGCGAGCAAGCCCGTCGCCCGCGTTTCACCGTTGAAAATGCCCATGCCCCACGCGATTCGCCCCAAACTCGACGTATTTTCCACACGCGCGGACTTCAACCCGGTCACATAGCAGCGACCGTGGGTGCTGCCATGCGCTCCCCGATACGATTGGCACGCCAAAAGAAAGAAGATCTTGTGCAGCAGCGCCGTCGCCATGTCACGCAGACGCGGGCTGTCCGCGTAATCGACCAGCGCCAGCATCGCAAACGCATCGAGCGTCATATAGGCATTCGAGTCCCATTCGGAGAAATTGCCGCGCAGTCGGGTCAAAATCCAGCGCTCGATGCGCCCGCGCGCGCGGCTCATCTGCTGACGCCCGGTCCACCCGCTGTTGGCGAACACCTGCGTCGGCGCGCGCTGCCCCGCCAGATACGCCGCGACGTGGAATAGGATCTGATGATTCTCGGTAAAGTAGCACATGGCGTCGAGCCCGGGCTCGTCGATCCAGTACTTGAAGTGCTGGAAGGCCATCTCAATCCGTTGGCGATCCTCTGGCTTGAGCGCGTCGGGGAAGCGATACAGCAGCGCCAGCAGTCCAATAGCGTAGAAATCGGCGCAATCGTAGCGATTTTCCATGAAGTGACAGGCCAGCGCGACCGCCTCCGACGACACGCGCTCGGTTTTGCCGAGCTCGATCGCCGCCATCGCTGCCGGAATGTCGTAGGGCATGGCTGCCAGATGTTCGAGCGCCTCGCGCCGCCGTCCATCATAATCGCCATACGGTTCGCGGCTGAACGTGTTTTTGCCCGCCCAGATTTCGCGGTGAATCGCCAATGGTGTGCCATCAGCCGGCATGAGCGTTAGTGACAGGCTGTTTTCCCCCGGCATTCCCGACATCCCCGCCGTGACTTCGGTCACAATGGGCAGTTCGGCCCGTTCGCCGGGCTGCAGCGACAAACGTGCTCCGCCTTGCGGTCGCTTGACGCGGCTCAGCTGTGCGAACACGTTTTCGGGAATTGGTAGTTCGACTTTGGCCTCAAAAGTGAATGGTTCGGCTACCTGCGCATCGAGCCAGATGTGCCCCGGTAGGTTCACAAACGCGAACTGTTTGACTTGCAGCGCGTTGAGTCCGGCTTCTGCTCGCTGCCACTGTTCAGCGGGGATGCCCCCAATCGGGATGCACACGTGCAGCAGTGGTTTATCGGGAAAGCGCAAACCAAGCGCCAGACGCGCCTCACGCCAACCAAGCATATCGCCTTGCAAGTAGAGTTCATTCAGACCGGCATTGAGTTGGAGCGTCACCGGAATGCGCTGCGCTTCGACATAGCTGAACTCGTCGGCGTAGTGCTGGACGAGCGTACCGTTGACGTACACCCGCGCCGGCCCAATCGTGATCAGTTCGGCCTGAACAGTCAGCGCGGAGTCCGTTTCGAGGAGCGCGAACGTCCAGCCCTGCATCAGCGTCGGCGTAAAGTTGAATAGGCTAAAGTCGATGACCTGATCATCTTCGGCGGCCTTGTACTGCCAGCGCTTCCCGTCGATCCCGTCGGCATGCAGGGTCGGCGTCTGTTCTGGCGTCCACATGAACGGTGGCAGCGCCTGGTAGACTTTCCGCTTGGCTTTCTTCGATGCGCCTGACCATGCCCAATAATTCAACACCCAGCGCCGCCCGTCCCCGAACGGCGAACCATCTTGCCGAATAACGCGGTTCAACGTCTCGGTGATGGGCGTGGTGACCGGGCCGCAGGTCAGCCAATGCCGGATCGAACCATCGGGATCCAGCGCGTAACGCGCATAATTTTCGTTTACCATGTCAAAGTATCCTTTGAAGAAACGGTATTTTCTGAGGGGATTATACGGTGCGCATCACTGAGATGCGACAGTCTCCACCAGACAACAAAAGAGGGGCTTCAGCGTTGCCAAGCCCCTCATAAAGACCAGTCAATGCTGGGAACTACTTACGCTTGGTGCGCGCGCTCAGGCTGGTGAAGGCGAAAACGTACAGTACGACCGCCATCAGGCTGATAGCACCGAGACCGCGCAGCAAGACCTCGCCGTCCCACCCGGTATTGACGATGGCGCGCATCGCTTCGAGGATGTAAGTGATGGGATTATAGGTCGCAGCCACTTTGATCCACCCGGTCAGCAAGTTGAGCGGCACGAACGTCGCCGTCAGGAACGAGAGCGGGAAGAACAGGAAGCCCGCGCCCTGCGTCGCACCGGCACTGCCCGAACGGAGCGCTACGCCGATGGTGAAACCGGAGAACGCTAAACCGAGCAGCATCGAGAAACCGAGCACGCCGAACAGCCCGAGCACGCCCGTCGCGGGTTCTAGCCCCATCAGCAATGCAATGATGATGAGCAGCAGCGTCTGGACGCCGAGCAGGATTGCCCCGGCCACCATCGGGCCGAGCACGAGCGCCACGCGGCTGATCGGGGTCAACATCAACTTATCGAAATAGCCGTTTTCGATGTCGCGGACAATGCTCTGCCCGGCCACCCCCGCGCCGGAGAGCGCCGCGCTCACAACCGAGAGCGGCAGGATGAAGCCGAGGTAGCTCTGGCCAGCGAGGAAGAAGTTGGCCGCGCCACTCAACGAGGCCTCGTAGACGAACAGGAAAAATACGCTGATGATGAGCGGCGGCAGAATGACCGCCGGGACGCGAATATTGGTGATCAGCGTCCGCCACATCATCATGGTGACCTGCTGCAAGAACGGCGCGCTGGTCAGCGCACGAGTCCGAACGACGGCACCAAGGACGTCGGGAGTAGTAGGGTTAGAAATCACAGTCATGTTTCAGAGTCTCCATTCCGATAAAACTAGGCGGTCTTCTTCTGGCGGCGGTTGGTGGGCTTAGCAGTCGGCTTGTCATCTGTTTCGAAACGCTCGCCGGTCACCTGCAGGAACACGTCGTCGAGGGTGGGCGTGGTCAGCGTGAGCGCAATCGGGTCAAGATTACGGGCGCTCAGGCGGGTCATCACGGTCGGGACGATTTGCGCCGCGCCATTGCGATACAACCGCAGCGTCTTGCGATCCACCTGCACGCGGTCGAACATTTCGATCAGTTCGTCCTTCGCGCTTTCGACGTCATCCACTTCTTTAAAGGTCACGTT
>CALKIA010000280.1 GCA_937988705.1 uncultured Chloroflexota bacterium
CCGAGATCGCTGGCGCTTTTCAGGTGATCGCCGCTCAGAACGCCGAGACCACCCGAGTAGTTTTGCAGGCATTCAGTCAAGCCGAATTCGGTCGAAAAATAGGCGAGATACGGTTTGTCGGATTTCGCGTAATGCCGCAAAAACCACGTATCGTGCCCAATCATATAATCATCAAAACTGCTCAACACTTGCCGGAAATGCGTCATAAATGCGGGATCAACGCAGAGCGCTTCCAGGCGATTTTGATCCATCAGACCGAGCATATACACCGGATTGTGACCCGTGGATTCCCACAGATCCCGATCCATACGCCGGAACAACGAGATCGTTTCATGATCCCACGACCAGCGTAGGTTATAGGCCAGTTCACGGAGGCGTTCCAACGGCTTCGGCAGGTTGGGAACGACGCTCACTGTAGCAATGGGTTTGACCATGTTGAAATTCATCTCCAGATTCTTCAACCGCGAACGATCATTTTGTTGCGTGCGCAACCGTTCGCTGCGATTACGATAACGCATTTTCCCGAAAAGCGGAAATGAATCACCGCCAAAAGGCGGATGATTTTAGTTCCAATCTAGTTTATTTTTGCAAATAGGAAGTTGACAAAATTTTAGTTGTGTTACAATGCGGGGTGCAAGTACCTGCGTTCACAAAGTAAGGGGATTCGTTGGGTATGCTCAAGAAGCAGTATCTGAAGACTAAAAGCGTCTGCAAAGTGACGTTTTCACTGCCCGCAGCAGTTCAGGGTGAAACGGTGTTCCTGGTTGGCGATTTCAACAACTGGGACGAAAAAGCGACGCCGATGAAACGGCAAAAAGACGGCAGCTTCAATACGGTTATCGATCTGGAAAAGGGGCGGGAGTACCAGTTCCGCTATCTGGTCAACGGGACCGAATGGCACAATGATTGGGAAGCTGATCGCTATGTGCCGAATCCCTTCAGCGGCGACAACTCGGTTGTGATCACCGAAGGCGGCGAAGCTCCGGCAGCGGAAGCGTCGACCGAGGCAAAACCGAAGCGTGTGGCTAAGCCAAGACCACCGAAAACACCAACTACCAAGACCAAAACCACCGGCAGCAAGTCCAAAGCAAAGACTCAACCGTCGAGCTAAGTCAATTTGACCGTAAGAGCGCAGCGAACGTATGGACGACGATCGCGTCGTCCAATGTACATGCAAAAAAAGGACGAGGTCACCCTCGTCCTTTTTCATTGCCGCCAAACTCCGTATACCACTTAGAGTTGTAGTCATTTGTACTGGAAAGCGCCTCTAATTTGTACGTCGAATGCGTCCCATGTGCTTTGACGACAAGCAGTTTTTTAGTCAGTCCATACAGGATTTAGCTTGTGCATCCCACCAATCGTAATTTGTTCGGTATCTGTGCCATCCAGTGACATGGTGTATATTTCGAAACCACCCTCTATAGGACCGGTGCTATAAGCAATCACATCCCCAATGTGAGAAACGTCTAGTCCATATATTCCATCCTGCAAATTAGGATTATTTGTCAGATTTATTTGCTCTCCGGTATCTCGTTTAATTCTATAGATTTCCCAGTTATTTCCTTGTTGGTTGGAAGCGAAGACGATGAAATCATTTTCTGCTGACCAAGCTATAGATCTGTAGTCTGCGTCGAAGTTGGTGACATTTATCGTTTCACCCGTAACCACATCAATCGTGTAGATGTTCGATTTCAGAATATCGGTTTGCTCATACGCGATAAAACCTATTAGGTTAAGAGCATTACTCCATGTCGCCGACAGAACATTTGGTTGGAAACTAGAAGTCAAAATTGTAGACTCTCTACTAACAATGTGAATTGTACCTAGGTCGCAATTGAGTTGAGTATCGCACACTGTGAACACTAGTTGGCTCTCGTCAGGAGACCAATCAAGGTTTCCAATTTGACTGGTTGTGTGAAAAAGGCTTTCCACAGTATCCGGCTGATCTCGGCTGAGAAATTCTACAGAATACTCATTCTCTTGTTCATGTATAAAGGCAATGGATTCGCCAGAAGGAGACCAAGTAGGTGAGTAATTTTCTCCGCTATTGGTTACCCGTACCAAATCAGAGCCATTTGAGCCCATTAAATAAATATCGTGTTGACGATCTTCGAATGCCGCATCTGGATTCCGGGCTCTTAAGAATAATATTTGGTTTCCATCAGGTGACGGACTAAAAATGCCATCACTCGACTCTGTTACGAATTGCTCATTACTTCCATCGGGATTTATTGAATTTACTGTGTAGGAATCATTTTCAAATTTGATGAAATATACTCGCCCGGCATCACTAGCTCTTTGTGCCGAAACAGCCAACGTCAAGCAAATGAGAAGCAAGCAAGGTGTGATAGCTTTCAACGTCAAGTTTTTACCCTTCATTGGTGTATTAGAAGACAATTGATTTATCCAAGTACCCCTCTCAAGCCTAAATGATATCCTGTACGGAGTATTTGTATATCTGCAAGCCAAATAGAACACCGATTTACAAACAGAGTTTACTATGGCTGCGACAGGCGACGTGATCTTTCCGACGCATTTGATTTCGATCCAGCGGACGCGATTCATCGCGTCCCTACGAAGTCAAGCGTCCCGTTGCGCGTCCCGAAAGTTTCACGCACATTGAGCTATTTTTGCTCAATTCCATTCGTATTCGCACACATACCAATGTTCATCAATTTTCTGTCTTACAAACGGATCACGTCCACAGGGATATTCAACATTATCGAACGCCACAAACGCGATCGGATGATACCAATCGTCAAGTGGATCGAAGAAGACGACCAGACCACGCACTTGATCGTGATTAACGTAGATACAACTCGGTGAAACATGGCGCAGCGCGCGGGGTGCTAGGACTCCTCGCCCACACCTAAGGACTGACGGCGTCAGACTATTTTGGCGGACCATTTCCAACACTGTTTCATAGTCTTGTCTGTATTCCAAGAAATGCAGCGTTTGGGGCAGTGGTGGCGGTGGTGGAAGTGGAAATATAAATGCGATGACAAGACTTAAAACGAGCGTAACGGTTGGAAAGAGGCTGCGCGATTCCATGAATGAAATGATGAGTACTGTAACGACAATACTGCATCCGAGGATGAGCAAGATGACGAACGGACACAGGAGCGCCGGGATTGCCATCAGTCCCATCGGTGAGGGCAGCGCGATAAGATATTGCCACCACAACTGTCTGACGATACCTATAGCAAACGCGAGCACGAGCATGCGCGCTGAAAGTTTGAACGGGGGCGATTGACGAGCTGTCTTGAGATAGCGCATCGATTTTCTGCTCGGACGATAACCGTTACTCGTAATCATACACAGCAGAATCAAAAAGGGCGCACCAGCGTGCGCCCCTCTCATCGCAATTGGCGACAGTCTACTTCTTCTTGTAGCCCAGTTTCGTGCCATTCGGGACGATTTTGTCGGGGTACGCCGCGAAATCTTCGAGGCGCAAATCCGTGCCCAAAATCGTGCTGTGCCCGACGGTATACCCCGCCGGAACATGCGCGTTTTTGCCGATGCAGGAAATCCCCAATTCGCCCATCGGCGGAATTCCACCGACGCGGGCGTTGTGACCCACAACCGCGATTTTGTCGATGACGCAGCGTTCGACCACCGCACCCGCTTCGATGTACGTATCCGTCAAAATCACCGATTCGCGTACCACCGCGCCCGGCCCGATGAACACGCCAGGGGAGAGCACCGACCGTTCCACGGTAGCGCCTTCAGCGATCACCGAACCATCCGTGATCAGGCTGTCTTTGATGATCGCGCCCGTCGCAATTTGCACGGGGGGACGTTCTTCCGACTTGGTATGAATGATCCACGTGCGGTCGTTCAAATTGATGGACGGCGGGCTGGCGAGCAAATCCATGTGCGCTTCCCAGTACGCCTCAATCGTCCCGACGTCGATCCAGTAGCCGCCATACGGATAGGCGAAAACGGACATGTTTTCCTTGATCATGCGCGGCAAAATATCCTTGCCGAAATCATGGTTGGTTTCCATGCCGTGATCTTCTTTGAGCAGGCGTTCCAGCACCGAATAAGTGAACACGTACACGCCCATGTTCGCCAGATTGCCGGGCGGATTCGCGGGCTTTTCGATGAACGAGCGCACGCTGTAATCGTCGTTGATGTCGACGATGCCGTAGCGGCTGGCTTCATCGAGCGGCACGGTGATGGTGCAGATCGTCGCGTCCGCTTTCTTGTCGCGGTGATACTGGATCAGCACGTCGTAATCCATCTCGTAGATGTGATCACCGGAGAGGATGAGCACATAATCGGGACGCCCGCGCCGGACGAAATTCAGGTTTTGCGTGACCGCGTCCGCCGTGCCCACGTACCAATCCGTGTCGTAGCGCCCTTTGTAGGGCTGCAAAATCTGCACGCCGCCCGTGAACGAGCGATCAAGATCCCACGGACGCCCGCGCTCAATGTGATCGTTCAGGCTGTGCGGACGGTACTGGGTAAGGATCAACACGTCGAAAATGCCGGAATTGACACAGTTGCTCAGCGGGAAGTCGATGATGCGATACTTGCCCGCGAACGGTACGGCGGGCTTGGCGCGTTTGGCCGTCAGGGTTAACAACCGCGTACCTTCGCCGCCTGCGAGGATTACTGCCTTGACTTTCATAGATGAACGCCTCCAAATAACACCATTTAAGCCATCATTTTGCCGCAGCGCGGCGGTACAACCGAGTGAAACAGCTTAACACTTGGGCGCGAGATGAACATGCTGCAAAGTCGCATTTTCACCCCACCCCCGACCCCTCCCCGAATTCAGGGAGGGGAGCCAACATCCCGCGCAACGTCTTCCCTCTCCCCGCTTGCGTGGGAGAGGGGCAGGGGGTGAGGGGTGTTATTCATGCCTAGCCCCTACGAACGGACGGCGACTATTTGTGCCGATCCTGAATCCACGTGTACAGACTATTGTATTCGCGCGCGCTCTTGTCCCAGCTGAAATCCACGCGCATGGCGCGCTCTTGCATGCGCTGCCACGCCGGTTTGCGATTGCGATACGTCCACAGTGCCCAATCGAGTGTGCCGACGAGCGCCTGCGGGTCTTCCCAATTGAACACAAAACCGGTGCCAAAATCGGCGGGGCCATCGTCATAGTTCATGACCGTATCCGCCAGCCCGCCCGTTTCGCGGACGAGCGGCAGCGCGCCGTAGCGCATGGCGATCATCTGGCCGATGCCACACGGCTCGAAATGGCTCGGCATGAGGAAAATATCGCAGCCCGAATAGATGCGCTGCGCGACGGTCGCATTGTAGCCGAGGAAGCATTTCGCCTTCCAGTGGAAGTCCGCGCCCAGTCGGAAAAACATTTCGTTGTATTCCGGTTCGCCCGACCCCAGCCCGATGAACTGCACATCGTGTTTGGCGAGAATCGTACGCAGCGCGGGCAGTGCGAGATCCAGCCCTTTTTGCTGCACGAGGCGGCTGACCATACCGATCACCGGGATGTCGTCGCGCTGTTCGAGGTTGGCCTCTGCTTGCAGTTGGCGCTTGTTGAGCGGACGTTTCTCGGCGAAATCGTCGACGCTGAAATTCGCTTCGAGCAGCGGATCGGTGGCGGGATTCCACTGGTTCATGTCGATGCCGTTGAGGATGCCGCGCAGATCGGTCAAGCGCGTGCGGATCAGATCCTGCAAGCCGAAGCCCGCATGGGGGTACTGAATCTCGACGGCATAGCGTGGACTGACCGAGGTGACCATGTCCGAATAGACGAGCGCGATGGCCAGCATGTTGTCGCCTAATCCGCGCGTTTGCAGTTCGGGGTGGTCGCGACCGGGGATGCCCTGTTCCCACGCCCAACCGCCGATATGCTCGCCTTGATACTGCATGTTGTGGATGGTGACCAGTGAACCGACCTGACCCCAGCCCGGTTCACTGCGCTTTTGATCGACGAGGAACGGCACGAGGCCGGTGTGCCAGTCGTGGACGTGGAAAATGTCCGGGAACCAGCCCTGCTGATCGCGCAGCGCGGTCGCCGCATCGAGCGCCGCCTGACAGAAGAACATGAAGCGCGGCACGTCGTAGTCCCAGTTGGAATAGACGGTCGCTTCTTGCCCGAAGTAGGGGAGCGCGCGCACGAAGTAAATGGGCACGCCTTTGTGCGTCGCCGTGTACAGATCGACGTGAATGGTCCCGGTGCGGCGGTGAACATCGAAGGAGAGCAGGTAGCTGATGCCCCAGCGCGCTTGATCGATGAAGGCATACAGCGGCATGATCACGCGGGCATCGATCCCGATGGAGCGTAAGGCAAACGGGAGCGATCCGGCCACATCCGCCAGGCCACCGACTTTGGCGTACGGGTCAGCTTCAGCAGTGACGAACAAGACGTTCATAAAAACTCCTAGCGGAACCAGCGGTAATCTATATCAGAGAAAATTCTATCCAATTCCCAGTATTCCTGCGCGGCTTCGACGTTCGGGTTACCCGCTTCCAGGCTCGCCGCCAATTTCTCGAACCGTTCGACATGCTGACTGAAGCGGCGGATGGCGTATTCCCGCGCTTGCCCCGTCGTCACGAGGAACGACCAGTCCGAGCTTTGCACCAGCAGCGCCTCACGCGCCGCCTGATTCAACACGAGCAGTTCCTGATCACTTGGCGCATTGAAATTGCTGGCCAGCACTTCCATCCGCTCTTCGATCTCGTGAATCGGCGACCACATCCAGTGCGTTTCGGTGTTGTCCCACACGAAATGTGTGCCGCCCGCGCCCCAACTGCTCTCCGGCAGATCGAGCACGTTTTCGGGCGGGTGTTTCTCGATGAACTGACTGGCGCTCGTCAATTCGACTTCCGGGTGCTGGTTGAGATGCCGAATCACTTTGCCCAACCAGTTGACGCCCTCAAACCACCAATGACCGAACAATTCGGTGTCGTAATTGGCGGAGACGAGGCCGAACTTGCCCGTCTGGTTGTGGTACTGGCGCAGTTGATCGCCTACCAGATGCGCGAAGTGTTCCGCGTGTTGATCGACTTTATATTCAGCCCAGTCGGGATGATAGAAGTCTTTGTCGCCAAGTTCAACTTTTGCCCCGCTGATGCGCCAGTATTGCAGGCCGCTCGTCCCGGCTTTCTTGTGAAATTCGCGGTAATCGAAGTCGCCCGGGTAGCCGTACTGCGCGCTCCATACCTGCTCCCCGACCTTCTGGTTGCGCCCAATGACGGCGACGCCGCTGTGCGTGTGTGTTTCCGGATAGTTGGTCGTGTCGCTGACGTAGTACGGCTGGAAAGTCGTGGCGGTTTTCTTGCCCGTGTTGAACTGGTCAGTGGTGGGGATGACGTAGCGCCGCTTGATCGCGCCATAGGGGCCGATCACGTCGCCCGTGGCCACGCCGACCGGACTGCCGCCCGTAATGGTGTGCGTTTCGCTGAAGAAGGTGCGCAGATCGTTTTCCGCGAGGAGCGTCTCTAAACCTGCGCGTTTGCGCCCGGTCTCGGTGATGTAGGCCGGACGGTAGGCACATTCTGGCAACCAGACCGCGCGCGGCGACGTGCCGAAAATACGCTCATAGCTGCGTACGCCCGTCTTGAGCTGCGCGCGCACACTGCTGTCGCGGCTCAGGAGCGGCAGATAGCCGTGTGTTGCCGCGCTGGTGATGATTTCGATGCAGCCCGCGTCCTGCAAGCGCCGGAACGCGCCGATCAGGTCACGGTTGAAGCGTTCGTTGAACGAGGTGCGCGTCTTTTCGTGGCTGTCCCGATACCATTCCGCGAGGAAGCGCAGATGCCCGTTTTCCGAGCCGGGCGTGAGAAAGTATTCGACGTCGCGTTTAGCCGCCTCGATGCGCTCCACGAGGTATTGATCGAAGTGTTCGAGGACGTCGGGGTCGGCGAGCTGTTCGGCGAGGACGGGGGTCAGCCCAATCGTGATCGAAAAGGGGACGCCCTCCTCTTTGAGGTCATAGAGCATATTCAACAGGGGAATGTAGGTTTCGTTCGCTGCTTCGTGAATCCATTCTTCCCCGTGAGGCCACCGGCCGGCCAGCCGCACATAGGGAAGATGACTGTGCAAAACGAACGTAAATGCGCCCAATGCGGTCACAAACAACTCTCCTCAGGGCAAATTCATTTGTTGCCCGCATTGTAACGTTGGAGAAGTGAAGGGCGCAAATTACGAAACAGGATTGCAGATGAACATCACGGCGTTTTCGGGGTGGTTTGTAGGTGAGCGGGCAGAGGCTAACGACCACTGCCCGCCGCGCTCTGGCTTCGTACCTATCTGGATTTTTATATAATATCTAGAACAGAAGTAATTGTTCATAAAAAACGATCTGGTTATACTGATCTTGGGCACAAATTAGGAGTACAAGATCATGTGGAAAGCTCTGCAGTTGGCCTTGAGCCTGCTGATTTTGATCACATGCACGACAATCCCCGTGCTGGCACAGACGGAAACCTGCGCTACCATCATCGAACAAGCGCTGGTGGTGACCGACTCGAACTGTGAAACGCTTGGCCGCAATGAAGTGTGCTATGGCAACGTTCAACTCATCGCTGAACCTCAGGCAGATGTGACTGACTTTGTTTTTGCCATGCCGGGCGATGTCGCCGCGCTGGAAGCGGTGCGCACCCTGACGCTGAGTTCGCGCCTCGAAGACAGCGAGGAATGGGGAATCGCGCTGATGCGGGTGCAAGCCGACATCCCCGATGCGCTCCCCGGCGAAAATCTCACGCTGCTGTTGTTTGGCGAGGTCGAGGTGGAAAATGCCGCCGAAGCTGAGGCGAACCCCCTGCAGGCGTTTTTCTTTGAAACTGGGCTGCGCGGCACAGTGTGTACTGAAGCGCCCGACAGCGGCATCCTCGTGCAGACGCCCGACGGGTATGACGAGATTTCGTTCACGGCAGACGATGTATATATCAGCCTCGGTTCCACCGCATTCTTACAGGGCGAAGCAGACGGGGAGATGATCGTCAGTGTTGTGGAAGGCCAAGCAACCGTCACGGCGCAGGGGGTGACGGTGGTGGTGCCTGCGGGCAGCCGGACGCGCATCCCGCTCGACAGTGAGCGCCGCGCGTCTGGCCCGCCCAGCCCGCCCGAGCCGTACGACTTCGAGCGCATGTCACTGCTCCCCATCAGCCTGCTGCCACGTACGATCACAATCGCTCCGTCCGTCGAAGCCACGCCCGAGCCACCGTCGGGCGGCGGCGGCCTACCAGCAGCGGGCGAATATCAGTGGGCGTGGGTGAGCGATGAAGCGAGCTCCTCAGGCTGTCCGGACGGGACGCTCGAGTTCGTTGTGCGGACTTTCGTAGCCCCGCCACCGTTCCGCTTGCCCGGTGATGAGTTTAATATGATGATTCTAGGGACGGCCGCCTTTAGCAGCAATCAGGCGCCTCCACCCGACGCCGTCAACAGCAACCCGGAACCGGGCGTGTATACCCTCGATTTTGAAGATGAGGGCGGAATTGGTCACTATGAAGTACGGGTGCTCGATGCCACTGCGATGGAAGGCGCGCTGACTTATACCTCACAGGGGTGCGCGATCATGCTGCCCTTTACTGCATCACGGGTGGGTGACTAACGGATACAACATCGAATCAGCAGGGCGCACAGCTGTGCGCCCTGCTGATTTAGTTCGAGCTTGATCTCGTAGTGTTTTTGGCTGATTTGTGCCGGAGATCACCAGCGCCCTCCGAATAGCCGACGAGTCATCTACGTTAGGAAGTCTGAGCCTATAATCGAGAGAAAGGATGTTTTTCGAGGTGGCTCACCATGAGATGCGTGATTGTACTTTTTTTGGCACTGCTGATGGCAATACAGATTCATGCTCAGGAGGTCAATACTCCTTACATTCCCCCGCAGGTCATGGAATTAGGACGAGGAACCGCGAATACACTCGATTGGCATCCGAGCGGCAGCGTGTTAGCGGTTGGCGGCACGCGCGGGCTATGGCTCTACGATGAGATGTTGGCTGATCTGGCACACTTTCCAGAAATTGGTGAGGTTATCCGCTTATCGTGGGCACCAAATGGCGAGATGCTCGCTACCTTTAGCCCAGATTATCAACTGAACATTTGGCACTTCGATCGCGATCCCTACCGTCTGCGCCTTGATAAGTCGTGGTCGTTTGACGCGAACGGGACGGCATTTCCATTTTTCGCGTGGGCACCAGACAGCCAAAGATTAGCTATTAACCTTGGAACGGGTGCACAGGTGTTGGATGTCGTGACGGGTGCCGAGCTTCTCAATATCCCCGATCTCGTCTACACGCTGACATGGCGTGATGATGGCTCACAGATTGCAGGCATGGTCGATCTTGGCAACGAGATCGGTCAGCAAGTTCGCGTGTGGGACGCTGCGAGCGGTGCTGTCATAAATACTTACATCAGTTCAGACCCGAATCTGTTCTGGAGTTATATCCAATGGAGTCCTGATGGCTCAGTACTGGTCGGGATAACCTCCATTCCGACTGCTCTTTACGTTTGGAGTGTATCAACCGGAGACCTGCTTAATGATCCTGATGCGTTTGCCGCTGAGGGTAGTGCCTATTTCGATATGTGGTGGAGAGAGAACGGACAGGAATTGGTCACCGTTTCACGTTCTGTTTCAAGCTACGGGGCGGACAGCATCCTCGATGTGTGGGATACAACCAGTTGGATTCCGATTGATCACAGCTATCTGGTGGGCACTGTCCGTTCCGTGGCAATACGTCCAGATGTGAACGAATGGGCGGTACTGACATGGGACAGCCAAATTATGCTGTGGGCAATTCATGGAGCTGAACCACTGCGAAGCAACTCTACTCATGCACCATCGGCTCGGCTACTGGCGTGGTCTCCTGACAATCAGCGTCTTGCGTCTGCCACACCATTGGGCGGCTCAGTCTATCTCTGGGATGTGGCAACGCCCGAGCAAGTCGAGGCATACGTTGCGACAGTACCGTACGTGGGTTGGAACTTGGATGAGCTGCGTTGGAGTGCCAACAGCGATGTGTTGATAGGCTTTCAGACAATTCCCGAGATCACTGCCCCAGGTACTATCCCAACTGAATTCATTGTGGAATGGAATACCCAAACTGGTGAATACATGGGCACCATCCACGAAACGCCGGGCTATGTGGCGTGGGATGGCTCGGGCGATTATTTGCCAGTTTATACGTGGAACAACGATTTTACGCGGGTTGTAACGACTGAACTAGCTGATACCCCAGTCACGATCTCGACCGTGCTTACCAATGAAAACGGATTTATGTCTCCCGATGCAGAAGTTGGTACGGTAGATATTTTAGGCGACCCCTATAAGCTCGTCTGGAGTCCGGATAGTACGCTGCTGGCGGTCATCAGTCGTGATGCCCAGGGCGAAACTTCTGCGGCGGTTTACGCTGCTGAGACAGGTGCTCTGCTCAATCGGCTCACGCCGACTTTCGACATGGATCTGTATGATATTTCGTGGAGTCCGGACAGCTCTCTGGTGGCGCTGGTTGGACGCAGGGGAATT
The DNA here is from genome assembly GCA_937988705.1 of uncultured Chloroflexota bacterium. Lineage (GTDB taxonomy): Bacteria > Chloroflexota > Anaerolineae > Aggregatilineales > Phototrophicaceae > Flexifilum. The sequence continues at coordinate 11,450 of CALKIA010000280.1, forward strand.
GCCGGAAGTGGTGAGACGGAATATCGATTGGATATCCAGAAAATCGATCCGGCTTTAGATGAGGCTGTCCATATCATTACAGTCTTGGACACAGATACGACGTTCTATCATACATGGCAGCCAGCAAGTCACGCTATTGCAGTAACGACCTCTCAAGGTATTGGCATTTATCCGATCGTTTCATTGCCAACAGGTGTCGTCGCTGCTCCAGTTGCTCTGATTCCCAATGTCAGGGCCTTCGCATTAGCGTGGAGTCCTGATGGAAGGTGGTTAGCGGGTGGTCACAGAGACGGAACCGTGCGCGTTTGGGACGTTACAGACGTCAGTAGATGATTCAGCTAAGATTCTGAGAAATCAAAAGGGCGCACGCACGTGCGCCCTAATCAGTGCTATGCGCGCGGCAGCACCAGCGTGAAGATGCTGCCCTGCTGACCGGGGCTGCTGGCGCTCAGGTAGCCGCCGTGCACTCTGATACCGCAGAGGATCTATCGTGTTTTGTTCAGTTTTTGGGATGATGGGTGGCTATATACTTAAGGTGATCGCGTAGTCAAGATAGTGCTTTGATTGGGCTGTATCTGTGACTTTCGAAGGTGTCAAAAGAGAAAAATGGTCAATAGCGAACTCTCCGACAAGGCATGGATGCAGCAGCAAATCATCGACAACTCGCCTTCAGGCATGATGCTCCTCGATGCCGTTCAGCCCGACTTCCCCATCGTCTACGTCAATCGGGCTTTTGAGCAGCTGACAGGCTATACGGCCGTAGACATAATCGGCAAAGCCCCCGGCTTTCTATGGCGCGGGGATAGTCAGCATGAAGCGCTCACTGCGACGTGGCCAGCTCTGAAACAGGGCAAAACCTTCACGGTAGTGTTGCGCCACTATCGCAAAGATGGCAGTCTGTTCTGGAACGAACTGCATCTGATGCCGATCCACGATCAGCGTGGCACGGTGGTGCAGTATCTAGGCACACACAAAGATGTCACCCTACGCGAAGAAGAAGTCGAGTCGCGCGCCCTGTTTGAGCAATCCAACGATGCGGTCGTCATCTTTGATCTGCACGATCGGATCAAGCGAGCTAATCGCCGAGCCGCTGAAATGACCGGTTATTCGGTAGAAGAACTAGAAGCCATGACCTTCTATACAATAACACCGCCGGAACTCCAACAGACAGCGCTCACGCTCGCGCAGAGCCTCAAAGGGGGCGATCATATCCCCCCTTTTGAAAGCCTCACCCGGCGCAAAGATGGCAGCCTCATCAATGTTGAAGTTAACTTTGAGTTGGTACGTGACTATGAGGGCAGCCCACGCCATTTTCAGTGCATCGTGCGGGATATCACTGAACGTAAACGAGCGCTGGAAACAGAATTTGAGCTCCGGTTGGAAAAGGAGCGTACTCGTCTGCTGACCCGCTTTGTTCAGGATGCAGCCCATGAGTTTAGTACGCCGCTGTCAACCCTCCATACTGGCATCTACCTGATATCACACTCAGAAAACGCGGAGCGGCGGGCTCTCAAAGCTAAACAGATGGAAAGCGAGCTGGATCGCATTGGTCGGCTGATCGAGTCGTTACTGCTCTTGATGAAAGTGGAGAGCGCGGAAGCGGCGAACTTGCTGCCCCTGCCGTTAGGAGAACTGGTTCAAGCGCAATGTCAAGTGGTTGCAGCCAACTATCCCGCTGGGCCAGCCTTGCGTATGCAGATTTCACCGCACCTGCCGTCTGTGTTGGGTGATCCCTATCTGGTCGAGCGTGCCTTCTATCAATTGGTGGATAATGCCTACCGCTTCACCCCGGAAGCGGGCTCAGTCACAGTAACTATGTATGGGGGAGATGACCAAATCTGTGTTGAAATCAGCGACACCGGTACGGGGATTGAAGCAGCCGATCTTCCCCATATCTTTGAAACATTCTGGCGGCAGGATGCTGTTCATACCACGCCCGGTTTTGGTTTAGGTTTGCCTATCGCCCGCCGGATCGTGGAACAGTTGGGGGGCACGATTATGGTCGAAAGCACAGTCGAGAAAGGCTCATGCTTTCGTGTCACGCTCCCTACCATGCCGGAAGCATAAGTCGCCGCCTTAAGTTGACGGCACGCGGACGATTAGGCCAGCCGTCGTACCGGAATCACAGGGGCGCACAATTGTGCGCCCCTGACCACAGATCTCAGCCTCAAACCAAGGTTACGCCCGCGGCAGCACCAGCGTGAAAATGCTGCCCTGCTGACCGGGGCTGCTGGCGCTCAGGTAGCCGCCATGCACTTCGGCGACGCGCCGCGCGATGAACAAGCCTTGACCCAGGCCGCGCGGATCGATGAGCCGCCCGGTGCGCGTCTTGGGCTTGCCGCGATAGAAGCGCTCGAAGACATGCGGCAGATCCTCGTCGGAGATGCCCACGCCCGTATCGACCACTTGCACGGCGATATTCTCGCTGTCCGCCAGACCCGCCGTGACAATGATGTGCCCGCCCGTTTCGTTGTAGGCGATGGCATTCTGCACGAGATGGCCGAGCGCCCAGCGCAACCGCTGATCATCGCCGTGTACGCGCAGTCGTGACACCTGCCGCGCGTTGAACGAAATATCGAGGTTGGCGCGCCGGACTTCCGGCATCATCCCCGTGACCACACTCCAGATGAGCTGTTCCAGCCCGACGAGATCGTGGCGGATGCTGAATGCGCCGCTCGTCAGTTCGGAGATGTCGAGCAGTTCAACGATCATCCGATCGAGGATGTCGACGTTGCGCGTGAGCGTCTCCAACAGCTTGGGATTCGGCGCTTTGCCGTCCGCCGTCTGGTTGATGATGACTTCGCTCATGCCCTTGATGACGGCCATCGGCGTGCGCAGTTCGTGCGAAATGGCGGTGATGAAGTGATCCTTCAGCCGATCCGCCAGTTCTTCGCGGGTGACATCGCGCAGCACGATGATCGTGCCGATGCGTTCGCCCGCCTCATTACCGACGGCGGCGAGCTGCGCGCCGATCACGCGGTTGTTGACCTGCACGCGGCGCGGTTCGCTCAGCGGTAGAATCTCCGAGGAGAGTTCTACGACACTGCGATACTCGTTGAAGAGCGTGCCAAGTTCCGTCTCCCAGAACGATTTGATCGAACCGAGGAGCTTGCGTGCGGCCTCGTTGACGTACACGAGCCGCCCCTCGTTGTCCTGCATGATCACGCCCTGCTCGATGGTCGCGAGAATCCCGCCGAGGCGCTGGATCTCGACGTCCCGCTTTTTCAGCGCGAGTTCATGCACTTCGTTCTGCGCGACGATCTGCTGCGTGCGCTCAACTTCTTTTTGCCGCCCAAACGCGCGGTATATGCGGCTAAACATCTGCTCCGACGATTTGCCCAACTGATTTACGCGATACAGCGTCCCGCTGATCTCTTTGGGGTCAGGTTGGGTCATGTTTAACCACTCCGTTTCTGCTGCGCGACCCGATCCAGCGTCGCGCGGAACTGTTCAAAATCTGGAAGCGGCTTGTTAAGGATGTGGTCGACGCCGTCGGCGGTCATCATCTCGTGGCGTTCGCGTTCGCTCAGGGAGAATGCTGTCATGAGCACGATCGGCGTCCGCTGAAGCTGCGGCAGCGTGCGCATCCGGTTGGCGAGTTCGTTGCCTTTTTTACCGGGCATGCGAATATCCATCAGCACAAGGTCAGGCACCGAGTGTCCGTCGCCGCGTTCGATCTGGTCAAGCCAATCCCACACTTTCTGACCGTTTTCAAACGTGAGCGTGTGATATCCCCACACCTGACACATCATGGCGATCAAATTGCGAATATCCGCTTCATCTT
>CALKIA010000281.1 GCA_937988705.1 uncultured Chloroflexota bacterium
CGCTTGAGTCCCCGCGACCACAAGGTGCGCACCACAAACAGCAGCGCAAACGGCAGCACCAGCGACCACAGCCCATAGGGTACTGGCATTTTGCCTAAGGCGACCAGCGGCGGAAAGTTGGTGATTACGAACACGGGTAGGACAAACACGCCCACAAACCGCACGCCGTCGGTGTAAATCCCCATCGGCATACTGTTAATGTCCCAGAGCGAGTCGGTGATTTCGGCAATCGCGCTGGTGTTCATCATCCAGAAGGAGAAAATTTGCGGTAGGAAGAACAGGCAGTAGCCGACCACACAGCTAATCCCCACAAAGACCAGATAGCCGCCAACCGTGGCGAGCGTGAGTGGGAGCGCCAAGCGCGACCACGCCAGCACGACGAGGATCAGCCCGGCGATTACGTCCACGCCGAACAGCGTGAGGTCAGCCTGCCGCAGGGTCGCCATAAATTGCAGCGAAACGGGTTTGGTTAGCAGCACATCCAGATCACCGGTGACAATTTTGCTGCGAAAGGTGAAGTTGTTGATCATGTACAGCCCGGCGTACACCCCGGTCAGCATGACAAAGGTGCCGATGAACAGCAGGATTTCATCCGGTTTCAACCCATTGATGGACACACCTGCGCGATAGACCACCACCACATACGACAGCTTGACGAACAGATAGCCCGTCTCCATCGCCAGATTGCCCACGAAGTTGGAACGGTATTCCATCTGCGCCATCACGCTGAACTTGACGAACAGCATGTAGATTTGCAGATGCTTTTTGAGTTCGCGGAACACACTTGTCATCGTTTCAGCCCCCCACCGCAACATAGCGTTGACTGCCCACCCGCCACAGCCCGCGTGCCAGGAGCGCGCACGCCCCTATCCAGAAACACTGGAGCAGCATATGCGGTAGGATGTCCTCGGCGGCGACCTTGCCGTTCAGCACGTTGATCGGGTAGCTGACCGTATACTTGAACGGCAGCAGATCGGTGATACGCACGAACGTTTCCCCAAAGACTTCCAGCGGGAAAATGCCGCCGCTCAGCAGGATGATCACGATCCGCACGCCTTCAAACAGGAAGCCGATTTCGACGATCCAGAAGGCAATCGAGCTGATGCAGAAGAAGATCACGAAGTTGAGCGCCAGCGCCAACGCCAGCGTCACCAGAAAGAGGAGGATGCGCCCGAATTCAACCGACACGCCCCACACGACGTTCAGCCCCAGCAGCATGAGCGCCAACAGCGCGAACAGCATGACAAGATTTGGCACCTTTTGCCCGAGGAAATCCGCCAACCGATAGGCGAAATAACCGAGCGGCTGGACGAGGAATTTGCTGAACTTGCCCGTTTTCACGTCTTGCATGATCTCGTATTCGAAGCCGGTGCGCACGATGCGCACGACGATCCCCGCCAGCAGCGTATAGGCGATGATCTGCCGGTAGGTGTAGCCGAAGAGCGCATCTTCTGTCGTGCTCTGGTAGATGGCCGTCCACAAAAACGTCTGGATCAGGATAGGATAGGCGGCGCTGATCAGCGAGATCGCAAAATTGAGGCGATATTCGAGCGCCGTCTCGAAGCCCATCTCGAAGGTGGTCAGGTATTTCTTGAGCACATTAAGCTGAAACATGATCGTGTTTCCGCCGCTGGTACAGTTCAGCGATCCCCTCTTCGACCGGAATGTCTTCGATAGTGAAATCGGTCACCGGCAGTTGATCGAGGATGATCTTCGAGGATTCTTTGAGGGCGGCGCGCGGAACTTGCAGCGTCGCCGTCACATCGGTGTGTTCGCGCACAACGCCGAAAGCGGCCAATGTTTCCGGGCTGACAGGCGCGGATAACTGCACCTTAATCAGCTTGGACTGGGCGAACACATCGTTGACCTGCCCTAAATCACCATCATAGACAATCTGCCCCTCGTTGATGACAATCGTGCGCTTACACAGGTCTTTGACATCCTCCATGTAGTGGCTGGTGAGGATGATGGTGGCCCGCTGCTGCTGATTGTAGTACTTGAAGAATTCGCGGAATTTCTTCTGCGACACAATATCCAGACCGATGGTCGGCTCATCCAGAAAGATCAGGCGCGGTTTGTGGATGAGAGCGGCGATCAGCTCCATTTTCATGCGTTCGCCCAACGACAGGCGGCGCACCTGCACGTTGAGCAGGTCGCGCACGTCGAGCAGTTCGGTGAGTTCCGCCAGCGTCGCCGCATAGGTTTGATCGTCGATTTCGTAGATACACTTGTTCAGATACAGTGATTCGTTGGCGGGCAAATCCCACCACAGTTGATTTTTCTGCCCCATGACGATGGCAAACTGCATCTTGAAGGCTTTTTTGCGTTCCCACGGCGTATAGCCCAACACCGAGGCCGTGCCGCTCGTGGGGTGCAGAATGCCGGACAGCATCTTGAGCGTGGTCGTTTTGCCCGCGCCATTCGGCCCCAGAAAACCCACCATTTCGCCCGCGTCGATCTCGAAGGAGATGTCACCTACGGCGGTTTTAGTCAATTTCTTCCGCGCAAACAAATTGCGCACCGAGTTTTTCAGCCCTAACTCTTTGGTGTAGTAGTCAAAAGATTTAGACAGCTGGCGTACCTGAATGATCATGAAGTGTCTCGCTTTTGGGGGTGCAGTCTGCAAAGCGCCGCCGTTCAATGGGGTAACCCATCGGGGTCAGCGTCGCGTTTAACCACCGAGAATACCACGTTCAGCGGTGGCTGACACAGGCAAGAATATCGCGCAAGCACAGCCAGCTTTAGGCGCAGCTTCCACTAAAATTTAACCGCTGTTACATGCGTCGTTAGCTCTAGGCATAGGCGGATCGAAAATGAGGTTCAGATCGAGCCAAACGCCTTGTACGCACCTAAGTTATCCCGGGATGCATAACAACTGACAGTTGTGCAAGACGAAATATACCAGGCCTTAAACTTATGGCTTAACGCGCTGCGTAGAATTGCCGCCTACTCCTCCGGTAGCATGAGGGTAGTCTGTGACTTCAAGTCAAAATTTCATATCTGTTTCAGCGAAGTGAGGATTTCACGTTATGCGTCAGCGATTCAAGCTGGTTATCCTGTTCTGCCTGTTCGTGTTGGTCAGCGGCCTGCCCGTCCTAGCCCAAGAGGCGACCGAAGCGAGCGCCTTCCCCGTCACGATTGAGCATAAATTCGGTTCCACCACGATCCCTGCCGAGCTGCAGCGCGTCGTCGCCATCGGCTATACAGATCAGGATGCGCTGCTGGCGCTGGGCGTCGTCCCGGTCGCCGTCCGCTACTGGTATGGTGCTGCCGAACATGCTATTTTCCCCTGGGCCGAGGATAAGGCCGGCGACGCCGCACCCGCCGTGCTCGATATGGCTTACGGGAACTTGAACTACGAGGCGATCCTCGCGCTGCAACCGGATCTCATCATTGCGGTGGGTGCTGGTATCACGCAGGACGAATATGACCTGCTCTCGGCCATCGCGCCCACAGTCGCACAGTCCGGTGACTATATCGACTTCGGTATGCCCTGGCAGGAAACGACACGCATGATCGGCGCGGCAGTTGGCCAATCCGCTGAAGCTGAAGCGGCCATCGAACGCGTTTCTGGATTGATCGCCGCAGCGCGCGCCGCAAACCCGCAATTTGCCGGGCAAACCATTGCTGTCGCCTACAACTACGGCGAAGCGCGCACCTACGGTTACTACACCGATCAGGACAGCCGCGCCCGCTTCTTCACCGATCTCGGTTTCGTCGTGCCAGAGGAACTGTTGGAAATTGCGGGCGAGCGCTTCTACGCCGACTTGAGCGCAGAACGCATCGACCTGTTCGATCAGGATCTGCTGGTGTTCCTCGGCCTGCAATGGGCGGAGGGCGGCAGCGAAGCCATCGAAGCAGATCCGCTCATCAGCCAGTTGGAAGTCGTGCAGGCCGGTCGAGTCGTGTTCATCCCCGCGGAATATGACGACGCGCTCCAGTTCAGCACCGTGTTGAGCCTCGAATACGCGCTCGCAGGCATTTTGCCCGAACTACAAGCCGCCCTCCCGGCTCCCGAAGCGACGGACACCCCCTAAGGCATGGCGGCTCAGGTAAAACTCGTGCAATCAGCTTCGACCCGCATCCTCGGCAGCCGCGCCTGGCTGCTGCCGGGGCTGTTCCTATGTCTGCTGCTGCTCGGCGTGCTGCTCCTGTGGAGTATCACGCTCGGCGCTGCCGATATCACCCCGCAGGTGGTCTACACGGCACTGTTCCACTATGACGCGACTCAGTTTGATCAGCTGATCATTCAGACCGTCCGGCTGCCGCGCGTCCTCGCTGGCGTGATCGTCGGGGCGGCGCTGGCGGTGGCGGGTGCGATCATGCAGGGTTTGACGCGCAATCCGCTGGCCGACAGCGGGCTGCTCGGGATCAATGCGGGTGCAGCCTTCGCCGTTGTCCTCGCCATCACGCTGCTCGACACTCCATCGCTCTCCCTCTACACCGTCGCCGCCTTGATCGGCGCAGGCGTCGCGGCGGTGTTCGTCTATGGCATCGGCGCACTGGGCGGCGGAGCGACACCGCTGCGCCTGACCTTAGCGGGCGTCATCTTCACGGCGTTCATCTCCTCGATCACGACGGCCATTTTGATTCAGAATCAGGAAACGCTCGAACAGATTCGCTTCTGGACGGCAGGTTCGCTGGCGGGGCGCGACTTCGCCATCATCGCTCAGACCGTCCCATTGATCGCGGTGGGCTTGGGCGCGGCGCTGCTCATCAGCCGCCAGATCACGACGATCAGCCTCGGCGAAGACGTAGCGGCTGGCTTGGGACAAAATACGCTGATCGTCAAGCTGGTCGCAGCACTCGCGGTGGTGCTGTTGGCGGGCGGCGCGGTGGCCTTAGCTGGCCCCATCGGATTCGTCGGACTGGTCATCCCACAGGTAGCGCGCTTCCTCGTCGGCGCTGATTACCGTTGGATTATCCCCTACTCGGCGCTCATTGGTGGGATGCTGGTCACGCTGGCGGATGTCGCGGCACGCGTCATCTTGCGCCCGCTTGAACTGCCCGTGGGCGTGATGATGGCGCTCGTCGGCGCGCCCTTTTTCATCTACTTGGCCCGCTGGAAGGTGCGGCGCTGATGGCTGAACGACGACTGCGCCCAACCTGGATCACCGTTCGCCTCCACCACCTGCCAGTCTCGTTCAAGCTGGATCGGCGGGTGCCGCTGATCGCGTTCGCCCTGTTGATCTTGACGGTGATCGTCCTCGTCGTGAGCATCAATTACGGCGCTTACAATATGTCGCCCCTCGATGTCGTGCAGACGCTGACGGGGACGCTGCCCGCCGACCATCCGAACGCGCGCAATTTCAATCTGGTCGTGCATACCTTCCGCCTGCCGCGCATCCTCGTCGCCTTTCTCGTCGGCGCGGCGTTGGCCACCTCCGGCGCCATCATGCAGGGGATCACGCGCAATCCACTCGCCGAACCGGGCATTCTCGGCGTGACCGCGGGCGCGGGTCTGGCCGCCGTCACACTGATCGTCGCAGTGCACGATGTGCCCCTGTCTCTGCTGCCATGGGCGGCCTTCGGGGGTGCGATGCTCACTACGGCGGCCGTCTATGCCCTGGCGTGGAAAGGGGGCAGCGCCGCGCCCGTGCGCCTCATTCTGATCGGTGTCGCCTTCGCGGCCGTTCTGGGCTCGCTCACCACGTTTGTCCTCATCTTCGGCGAGATTCACGACGTGCAGCAGGCTTATGTCTGGCTGACCGGGAGCGTGTATGGGCGCAACTGGGAGCATGTGCGGACACTGGCCGGGTGGCTGCTGATCTTGCTGCCGCTGGCATTCGTGAGCGCGCGGTCGCTCAACGCACTTAACCTCGGCGATGAGATCGCGCAGGGTTTCGGTGTCCGGGTAGAACGTCAGCGCGCGGTCTTGCTGGTGATCAGCGTTGGGTTGGCCTCGGCCGCCGTCGCCATTGCCGGAACAATCGGCTTTGTCGGGCTAGTCGCACCCCATATCACGCGGCGATTAGTCGGCCCAGCCCACGAGGGGATGCTGCCCATCACCGCGTTGTTCGGCGGGGCGCTGCTCGTTCTGGCTGACCTGATCAGCCGCTGGGTACTAGCGCCGTCCGAACTGCCCATTGGCATTATCACGGCGCTGATCGGCGCGCCGTATTTCCTGTTTTTGCTCGTCAAGTATCAGAAGTAAGGAAGCATTGCTGTGCTCCAGGCCGAAAACTTATCGCTTGCGTACGCGGGCGGCACGAACGTCGTCCACGAATTGAACCTGACCATTCATCCGGGCACCATCACGGCGCTGGTTGGGCCGAACGGCTGCGGCAAAAGCACGCTGCTGCGCGGCCTATCGCGCTTGCTCAAGCCCACCAGCGGCACCGTCTATCTCGACGGTGCGAACATCCATACTATGAAGGCGAAGGAGTTGGCGCGTCAGTTGGGCATTCTGCCTCAGGCACCGACCGCACCGGAGGGACTGACGGTCCATGAACTGGTCGAGCAGGGGCGCTATCCGCATCAGAGCTGGTTCAACCAGTGGAACGCCGACGATGAACGCATTGTCGCGCAGGCGCTGGATCAAACGAATTTGTCCCTGTTTGCGGATCGCGCCGTTGATACGCTGAGCGGCGGTCAGCGGCAGCGCGCGTGGATTGCGCTGGCGCTGGCCCAGCAAACCGAAGTCCTGCTGTTGGACGAGCCAACGACCTATCTAGACCTTGCCCATCAGATCGACGTGCTCGATCTCCTGGCGGAGCTCAACGAACGTGGGCGCACGATCGTCATGGTGCTGCACGATCTCAACCAGGCGGCGCGCTATGCCGATACAATCGTCGCCCTGCGTGGCGGCCAAATCGTGGCCCACGGGTCGCCCGATCAGGTGATCGTGCCGGAAAACATTCTGCAAGTATTTGGCCTAGAAGCGGAAGTGGTGCGCGATCCCGTCACCGGGACGCCGCTGTGCATCCCCATCGGTCGGCGCAGTGGACGAAACCGCAGGGTGTCAGCAGCGTCTCCGGGGAATGATGTTCAAGCGGCGCTGTCGGCATGACCACACCACCGCCGAAAGCCTACTGCAATTGTCTGGCGCAGGAGCGCGGACTCGATCCCGTGGGACATGCGGGCAGCTTTGACGACTGCCTGATCATCGAAACGCCGCTCCCGTGGCCCAACACGCTGTACCAGACCGCCGGGGCGCTCCCCCAAACCCTGCTTGACCTGATGGCGCTGTGGCTCAAAGACTATTCTGCCGGTGCGGGTTATCCCCATCTGCCGCTCGTGATCGCGCCCGACCCGCAATACTCACATGAGGGTTTGCGCCGGATGCTGTTCTACACGCGCCCCGCTGGCGCGTTCGCCCGGTTCGATAAGGTCGAGTACCTTGTCCCAACTGCTGAAGTCGGAGCGCTGGTCTGGTCGCTGTATCAGGAGCGCGCTGCCCTGCCCCGGTTCGAAGCTTATCGTGTGCCCGCTGCCGAGCCCATCCGCGACCTGCTCGTGTGCACGCATGGCACGGTCGATGCCGCCTGCGCCAAGTTTGGCTTTCCGCTCTACAAATCGCTGCGCACGCATCATGCCAGCGACGTCCTGCGCGTCTGGCGGGTGAGTCACTTTGGCGGGCATGTGTTCGCACCGACGCTCATGGACATGCCAACCGGGCATTACTGGGCGTATGTGGGACAGACACAGGCGGCACACATCGTGCGACGTACCGGCGCGGTGAGCGCGCTGCGCGGCCATTATCGCGGGTGGGCGGGGATGCACGTGGGCTTTGAGCAAGCCGCCGAGTGCGAACTGTGGCAGCAGCACGGCTGGTCGTGGTTCGACTATCATAAACAGGCGACCAGCACGATCGATCCAGACGGCGCTGAGGTCGCTATCACCTATGCGCCCGCAGACTCCACCCGTGAAGTGACCGCCAACCTCCGCGTGTTGACCAGCCACACGGTCGAAACACCCCATTCCACGAACGAACCAGACAGTTACGATTATCCCCAATATCAGATCGTGCGCGTCAACTCCACGCCACCCACCGGGTCTTAATTCACGCGAATCCCATGCCCCGCTGTAACGGCATCCATTGACGAGCCGGGACACTTAAGGCGGATTTAAGGATATTTGAGTCACAGATAACCATGAAGTTCGCGCACCGGAGTAGGCTAGAAGCGTAGTTGTAACCGTTGCCGTGAAACGATTGAAGGAGATGAAATCGATGAAGAAGTTAGCCAGTGTTCTGCTCGGCGCGAGTATCGCGCTCTCGACCGTCACCGCCGGCGCGCTCTTCGCGCAGGAAGCGACCGAAACCCCCGACACGACCGTCACGCAGGCTGCGACCGTAGCCACCCGCGCTTCGCTTGGCGTCATCGCGGATGACAGCACCGGGCAGATCGTCGTCGCCCGTGTGCGCAGCGGTTCGGCAGCGGAAGCGGCCGGTCTGCTCGCAGGTGACATTATCACAGCATTCAACGGCACGGCCGTGACTACGGCCAGCGAACTGCGCGACCTCGTGCAGGCCGCCGCCCCCGGCGCGGTCGTCACGGTGGACATCGTGCGTGACGCTGCGGAGCAGTCGGTCGAAGTGACCTTGGGCGAGTCGTCTGTATCGAATGATCGCGGTCGGGGCGGGCGCGGCGGGATGGACTTCGCGACCGATCCTGAAGCGGCGGTCGAGCGTCTGCTCGACGCAGATATCGAAGTCAGCGACGCGGGCTACACCGTCACCGCCCTTGCGGATAGCGGTAACGCCTTCGGCCTCGCAGTCGGAGATGTGGTGGTAAGCATCAACGGGCAAGCGGTCGCGGATCTCGACCTGACGACACTCAGTGACGACCTGGCGGCGGCGGGCAGCACGGAAATCAGCGTCGTAGTGACGCGGGCGGACGCGGACGTGACACTCACTGGTGCGGCCCGCGCGGGGCATGGTTTCGGTCGCGGCATGGACGGCGGTCAGGGTATGCCAGACTCCGGGAGTGGTGCTGTGGGGCGCGGTGGTCGCGGCGGCCGGCATGGTGGCGGTCTGACCCCGCCGACGAGCGACTCGGGCACAACCCCGGTTGCTCCGGATGCGACGCAGGAAGCTTCGACGTAAATCCGCGTCTTATCCGGCTAATAGACCCGGCGATCAGTCATGGTCGCCGGGTTCTTTGTATGAATGTCCTGCAGAGCTGCGGTAAAATGGCCAGCGTTCGCCCAATGTGTGGAGCAATGTATGTTGATTACGGAAACCGATCTCGTCCTGCTGCGGCGCTCGTTTGCGTTAGCGGCTGCCGCCCGTGCGCATGGCAATCATCCCTTCGGCGCGCTCCTCGCTGACCCCACCGGGAAGATTCTGGTAGAAGCGGAAAACACGGTCAGTACTGAGCGCGATCTGACCGGCCATGCCGAAACCAACCTGATCCGCGCCGCCTCCCGCCAGCTCTCCCCGGAAGTTCTGGCGGCCGCCACGGTCTACACGAGTACGGAACCGTGCGCAATGTGCGCGGGCGCGATCTACTGGTCAGGCGTCTCCCGCGTGATTTTCGGCGTATCCGCCGCCGACCTTGAGCAGATCGTCGCCGACACGCCGGAAAACACGCTCGCGCTGTCCGCGGAACGTGTGCTCAACGCTGGGCAGCGGCGCGTCACCGTGGTGGGGCCGCTGCTGCTGGACGAAGCGCGGGCTGTGCATGCCGGTTTCTGGCGCACCTGACCCACCTCGAAATCTAGGCGGCAGGTGACCCTAGCGGGTGTTCCAACTTGGGGCGGGCGGCATGGCGCGCCCGTCCGGCCGTCATTACCATCACACCCAAAAACAGCAGCACGGCGATCACATTGACCAAGCCACCGACCATGCGACCGGGTGTCCAGGCGGCGAGATCGCTCACAACCCGCGCGGCCAGTGCCGTGTGGAGCGTGCCCAGCGGCACGTAGAACCAGCGCGCAAACGGGATCGTCTGCCCGGTCAGCGCGGGGATGATGATCGGCGCGTGCCCAAAAATCATCGACATGACGAAACCTAACAGAATCGCATGCAGAAACGCATCGTATTGGAATCCCGCATACAGCGCCCCGAAACCAACGGCGAGACCACCGCCCACGCCTAACCACACATAACCGATGAGCAGGCAGGCGGCGATATAGCGCGGCAGGCCTGAGCTGCGAATCGTCCGGCGCGCGATGTCATAGCGCAGCAGCCAGAGCGCCAGCGCGATTTCACCCACGCCGATCACCCGCGCGCCGAGGTCGAGCGTCAGCACGCTGGCGCCGAGTCCCAGCAGAAACAATCCGACCGCCAGCGCGAATAACTGCTGACTGCGCCGGGTCAGGCGGCGGACCCGCGCGAGTTCTAGCCGTTCGCCCACAATGGTCAGCACGAGAAAGCCGATCCACAGGTGCACAATCTCGTAGACGGGCTGACCGCTCGTCCACAGCAGATTGCCCAGCAACCAGCTCACCGCCCCCAAGGCCATCGTGACCGTGTACAGGGCGCTATGCCGCCGCAGAATCACGACGAAAATCAAGCCCAGTCCCGCGCTGCCCAGAGTGATCAGACCCAAAGCACCGGGCTGTGCGCCCTGAACGACCAGCCAAATCGCGCCGCTCGCCGTGCTCAGCGGTGCCAGAATCATCCACCCATAGCGCCGATCCAGATTTACGAGCGCAATCGTGCGTTCCAGCGTGATCAGCGTGCCCATCAAGGCGACCATCAGCGAACCGTGGATGCCAACCAGCGGCGCGGTAATCGTCGGCAGCGCCCAGCCGAGGCGCTGCGTTGCCGCCCATAAGCCGAGCAGCACACCCACGGCCACCGTGACCATCAGCAACCGCGAGAGCGCCGGACGCCAACGAAACGTCAGCCCCTTCATACGCCCGCGGCTGCCGGACGCTGCGCTTTGACCATCAGCAGCAGCATGGTGAGCGGGGTTGCAGCGTTGACGCTGTGCGGTAATTGAGCGTCCATGTGGAACCACGCGCCCGCTTTGACCGAATGCTCTTGCCCGCCCATGCTGACCGTGCCCTCGCCCGAAAGAATGTGGATTGTCGCGGGCATGGACGCCGTATGCTCGGAGAGTGACTGGCCAGCAGCAAAGCCAAACACGATGACCTTGAGCGCCTCATCTTGATAAATCGTCCGACTGGTGATGCTGTCGGGCATCGTCTCGCCGACGAGCGCCGACAAGTTTTCAAACCATGCGTATTGAGACATGACTAGCCTGCTCCTATTTATGTCCGATTGACGAAGTGTCCGGCGCGCTCACACGCCGAACGGTTTGATTCGTGGATAAAGCTGAACGGCGAAGGCGGCGGCGCCGATTAATTGCAGGCCGCGCCCCACTGCGCTGAACTCACTGCCGGCCGCCGATCCGATCACCACGGCAAGAATGCCGACATTCAGCAGGCCAAAGCCCGCCCAGGCCCATCGCACCTGTCCGAAGCGCGCCGTTCCGGTGAACCGGGGCATAATCCAAAAGGCGACCCCGAGCGCGAGCTGCAAAATCCAGCCGAACAGCACGAATTCGAGATGGGCGGGCAGCAGGCGCCAGATCGCCCCCGCGACCGGCAGCCCCTTGTTCCACAACAGCAGCGCCCCTAACGTCACGCCACAGCCGAAATAGATCAGGGCGGCGCGGATCATCCACACACTTAAGCGCGGCATCTCAGCGCTCCTTCACCCGACTCCACGTATTGAAGATGAACCCCCACGCCGCGACCAACTGGCACACAGCGGACAGCGCCAGCATCCAACCAGCATCCGGTTGCAGCGCGGTGAGCGGCTCACCGAACCCGCGCAGAATCAGACCAGAGTTGAGCGCGACATACACGCCCCACGCCACCGTATCGCTGCGCCGGGGTCGCTCTTTGCTGAACTTGGGGAACATCCAGTACGCCACGCCGATGATCAGTTGGGTCACCCACCCCACCATAAGAAAGTGCAGATAAACCAGGCGCAGCGCTTGCAGCGCAGGAGACAGTCCCAGCAGGGGTTGGGCAGCGACGAGGGCGGCCATACTGAGCGC
>CALKIA010000282.1 GCA_937988705.1 uncultured Chloroflexota bacterium
TATCGACGATGCGGTAGACCGTTTCGCGCTCATCGGAGATGAACAGCAGCAGGTCACCGGGTTCAGCGGCGGCCTGCGCGAAGAGTTCCAGCTTCTGGTCAACGGTGAAGTACTTGCCAACCGGCCCCTTGACTTCGCCTTCTTCAGCTTCGGGCAGCGCTAACCACGCCAAGCCCTTCGCCCCCGCCGACCGCGCCAGTGTTTCCAATTCTTCGGCCAGCTTACGGAGCGCCATACCGCTGCGCAGCCCCATCTTCGGCGCACGCAGCACCTTGACCGGCTTGCCTGCCGCAACATTGTTCACGAAGATCGGGAAGCCCGTCTTGCCCGCCAATTCGGTGATGTCGACGGCGGCGAGCTCGTAACGGAGGTCCGGCTTGTCGGAGCCATACTTTTCCATCGCGTCTGCGTACTTGATGCGCGGGAACGGCGTCCACTTCGGCTCGCGTCCAGCGACTTCACGGACAATCGCCGTCATCAATCCCTCGACCAGCTCCATGACATCATCGCGCTGGACAAAGCTCATTTCCAGATCCAACTGCGTGAATTCGGGCTGGCGGTCACCGCGCAGGTCTTCATCGCGGAAGCAGCGGGCGATCTGGAAGTAGCGTTCATAGCCCGCCACCATCAGGAGCTGCTTCAACTGCTGCGGACTCTGCGGCAGCGCGTAGAACTGGCCGGGATTCAGGCGGCTCGGCACGAGGAAATCGCGTGCGCCTTCCGGCGTCGTCTTGAACAGGATCGGCGTTTCGATTTCGACAAACCCGATCTTGTCGAGGTAGTCGCGCATGAACTTGACGACCCGGTGCCGCAGCACAATGTTGTTCTGCATTTCTGGGCGGCGCAGGTAGAGATAGCGATACGCCATCTTCGACTCATCGTCGACGAACTCTTCGCGGTTAATGGCGAATGGCGGCGTCTTGGAAGCGTTCAGAACGACGATCCCCTGCCCGACGACTTCAATCATACCCGTCGGTAGATCGGGATTTTCTGCGCCCGTGGGGCGCTTGCGTACGTCTCCGGTCACCTGAATCACGTATTCAGACCGCGCGCTGTCCGCCACGCTGTGCGCATCGGGATTCGTCTGCTTGTCGACCACGATCTGCGTGATCCCCCAACGGTCGCGTAAATCGATAAAGATTAAACCACCTTGATCGCGGCGTCGGTGTACCCATCCCGCCAGCGTGACCTGCTGTCCGGCGTGATCGGAACGCAGCTCGCCGCAGTTGTGTGTCTTCAACATGCAATTGCTCCTGCGAAGGGACTTTTCTTAAAAACCTTTCAAAGCATAGCATGAAGGGGTAGAGAAATAAAGCACTGCGCCAGATTCTAGACGGGTTGCAGCCGATCGTGACGCACTTCTTTCGCGGTCAGTGTATGCATAAAACCACAGGACGAGGCTAACTCACCTCGTCCCGGTTGATCAGACACATCAGTAGCGCAGAGTTCAGACGACGGTCAGGTAATTGCCCGCGAGCTGCCTATCGACCCATTTGGCGATGATCGGGTAGCGGTAGTCGCGCCCGTTGTAGGTTTCGATTGCAGCCAGCGTCGCGTACAACACCATCGCCAACGGCAGCAGCATCACGACCAGCAGCAGCACCAGCCCGACCAGCGCCCACACCGGGATCAACACGAACCCGACGAGCACCAGCAGCGCGAGCATGGCGATCACCATGCCAACCGCCCACACGAACCCGCCGACGATCAACAGCAGCATGGCGCCAACCGTGCCGATCAACTGCAAGACGAACGCCTGCAGCGCGTGGAAGGCCACATAGTCCGACCGCTTGCGGAACATGAAATAGATGATCAGCGGGACGAATACGCTCAACGGCGTAATCACACCGATGCTGAGCAGCGTACCGATAAACGTCACCCAGGCGCTGCCATGCGCCACTGCCGCCCACAGCTTTTCCTCATCGGTGACGCGCATCGTGCTGTAACTGCGCGGCATCGCGCGGGGTTTCACCCGTTCGGGCTGATACCGCCGCTCATATTCCTGCACCACTTCCTCGCCACCCGCTTCGGCGGTGGCGGGCGGCGGTGTCGAAGATAAGCGCGAAACGCGCTCTTGATCCTCAGGTTGGCTCATGGACGTATCCTCAAACAGCAAACATTTACCTGTAAGCTAAGACTTCTTAACATTCTATACGCAAGCGTCTTTTCAAAAGTTGCAGACCTGCTATACTTCTGGCCATGTTCTCAAATCACTTCACGCTCAGTAAGCGCCTGCTTGGTCTGCTCCTGCTCATCGCCGGAGTTGCCGGGTTCGCCGCCGTGCTCGCCATCGATGTGCTTAACCCCGCCCGCGAAGGCGGCATCGGCCCCGCGCAGCGCCTCGCCCTCGGTTTGTGCGTCGCGCTGGCGCTCGTCGGCCTGACGCTGATCCCGCTGGGCAACCAGCCCGCCTGAAGCGCGCAACGAACGCGGAGAAACCTATGCTATCCCCGGTGAAACGCCTCTCTGAAACGCTGCACCCGGCTCTGATGCTCAGCGCTATCCTGCTGCTGCTGGTGTATCTGGTCATCTACATCGTCTTCGCACTCAACCTGATCCAGTTCCCGTTTGACTACGATCAAGGCGAAGGCTTCGAGCTGGTCGATACGATTCTGTTCAGCCGGGGCGAATTTCCGTACCAGGATACCAATATATACCCGTTTTATTCCAGCAACTACCCGCCCCTCTTTCATGTGATCGCGGCGCCGTTCGTTTGGCTGTTCGGCCCGGCTTACTGGTACGGGCGGCTGTTAGGTGCGCTGGCGGGCATCGTCACGGCCTGCGCCATTGGTTTTGCGGTTTATCGCGCTGGGGGACGCCAGTGGGGGATCGCCCTCTTATCCGGCTTGGCGTTCCTCGCCTCCAATACGATCTATCACATTGCGCCGCTCTTTCGGCAGCATTTGAGCATGGTCATGTTCGAGACGCTAGCGGTTGTCGTGCTGGCCAACGTCAACGAGATTCAGGATCAGCGCACACGGCGGCGCGTATTGTTCACCGGGCTGGCGTTCGTGCTGGCGGCCGGCTACACCAAACAGCTCGCCATTGCGACCGCGGTCGCCGTGTTCGTCTTCCTGTTCATCCGCCAGCCGCGTCGATCCATCGTGTGGGGCATCGGCTTCGCGCTGGTCGGCGGCGCGATCTTCGTGTGGATGAACCTTGCCACGAATGGCCAGTGGTGGCTGCAATCGATCACCGCCAACGTCAACCCGTTCATCCCGGATCAAGCCGTCGGCCTGTTCCGGCTGTGGTTCAGCCTGCATGGTTTCTTGATCGTCCCGGCGGCGCTGTACGTCCTCTATGAGCTGTACTTCACCCGTCTGTCTATCTACTCGATCTGGTTTGTGGCGGGGATCGGTGTCAGCATTTTGTCGGGCAAGTGGGGCGCGGGCGACAGCTACTTCTCCACCTCGATTGCGGCGCTGTGCCTCTTAAGCGGCCTCTTCGCCTCCAGGACGCTGCGCGGTGAGTGGCACTTCCCGACGACAAATCTCTATGGGCGCTGGCTGCGTCCCTTTGGGCGGGTCGTCAAGCCGCTGACGGGGATCGGTATGGTGATCATCCCCCTGCTCTACCTCGGCTATGGCCGCGCCGTGCTGCACCTGCCGACTGACGCGCCGATCTTCAGCACCATCGCCGACGTTTTGCAGATCGAGCCGAACGCGCTCAACGGCTTCTACGACTCCGCCGGACGCATCGCGGGCGGCTACGCCGACATCGGCCACCTGACCACGCCAGCGGACATCGAGGCGGGTTGGCGCATCGTTGAACTGGTGCGTGCCACCGACAAGCCCGTGCTGAGCGAGGAAGCGGCGTTCAACTTGCTGGCGGGCAAAGACGTGATCACCAATCCGACGCAGATCCTCAACCTCGCCCAGCAGGGATTGTTCGACTCGTCCGCGCTGATCGCTATGGTCGAAGCGCAGGACTTCGGCTTGATCATCATGCGCGCGCAGTTCTACCCGATTGATGTGCTGCAAGCCATCGCCCGCAGCTACGAAATCACCGAGACGATCCCCATGAACGGGTTTGAATACCTCATTTTCACGCCCCGCGCAGAACCCCTCCAAGAATGAGCACCATGTTGCTATAGGCAATTGCACATAGGCAAATGCCTATATTTGCTTGGCGCTAAAACCCGTGTTTCGCCCGAATCGTGTTGATCTGGTTGATGTGGTTGATGCCGTGCCCGGCATAGCGCCGCGCCACCTCTTCGACCGTCACCTGCCCCCACTCGCCATGCACGGCGGTCATGGTCCACTGCTCCTCGGTGAGCGACTCCAGCAGCACGACCCAGCGGGCATGCAGCCCCGGCAGAATCGCGAGCGAGATTTCCAGCGGCAGCGCGTAATCGGGTTGCAGCGCGTACTTGTCCTGATCGTAGCCGGGGAGCGGCGGGTTATCCTCGGTGAGCGGCAGGCGGAAGCGGTTGTTCGCGTTCATGTGCGAGTCCGCGACGTGGTGCACAATCTGGCGGATGCTCCATTCGCCCTCGGCGACGCGGCATTCGAGCTGCTCGTCGGTGAACTGGCGCACGAGCGCGGCGAACTGTTCGGGGAACTCGCGCAGCATCTGAATATACTGCTGACGTTCGGCGGCAGGCATGGGTTAGCTCCTTAGCTGTTGGCGCTTAGCGATGGGAGTCAGGGTAGCAGAAGGTCAGATCGGGGATTAGTACCATTTCAGGCCAGCAGCGAGGCTTGTAGGGGCGCACCTATGTGTGCGCCCGAAGTAAGGGCAGACACATAGGTCTGCCCCTACGAAATCTGCCTGAAATCACCCGAACGGCGTTTTGTTCGGCTTCTTGTTCGGGCTGATGAGGCCAATCGGGCGGCGCTGCGTGAGGAAATCGCGCTCGGAGCGCATCTGCCGCAGCAGACTTTCCACCGACTGCGTGAGCAGTTCCGGCGTGACCTCGGTCTTGTGCTCGTGCGCGGCCAACATCCGCGCATGCAGCGCGACCTCGCGCACAAACGCCCCCGGCTGATCGATCAGATCGGGCACGACGACATTGTGCCCCTCATGCCACTGTTCGCCCATGTAATGCTTGAGCATCTCGACCGCCTGCGCCTCATCCTGAATGGTCGGGATCACAAAGATGCGATCCAGCCGACCGGGACGTTTGGAGATGCGCTCGTCAATCGCTTCCGGGTAATTGGTCGTCGCCAGCAGCAGCGCGCCTTTCGGGTTGTTCGGCGACTCGATGCCATCCAGCACATTGAGCACACGCGCTTTGTCGTCGCCTTGCAGATACGCGTCCAGCTCCTCGACGATCAGCAGCACAGGGTAACGCGCCGCT
>CALKIA010000283.1 GCA_937988705.1 uncultured Chloroflexota bacterium
GATCCGCGAAAGCCGACCGTGTGCGCTTCCAGCGTTTCCCACCACACCAGCAGCAGATAGCGGTTCGGCGTTTCGACGCAGCGCTGCAGCTCGTGCCGGATATACCCCGGCGACCCGGCGATCAGCGGGGAGGCCTGCACAAAGGCCGCCTCAAACGCTTCCGCTTCGCCCGACTTCACATTCAAGACTGCCATTTCCAAGACCATGTGGATCGATTCCCCTGTATTTCTCTGCGTTAAACCCCTTTTATTCTATCCCGTCCGCCGACGTTGTGCCGCCGCTCAATCGATCATTGACAGGAGTACATGAATCACAGTAACATAGGTTATCAGTAACATAGGTTACTGAATACATCTAGCCGAGATGTCGAGGCGTAAAGCTATGTCGATCAAGTACGTCATTTTAGGCTTTCTCAGCGAGTCGCCGTTGACAGGCTATGACCTGAAGAAGAAGTTCTCGACCTCCGAAATTTTCCATTGGTCGGGGAATAACAATCAGATTTACCGCTCGCTTGTGGATCTGCACACGGAGGGTTTGGTCACGGTGGAGGTGGAATATCAGGACAGCAAGCCACCGCGCAAAATCTACACCATCACCGAGCCGGGGCGGGGGGTGCTGCGCGAGTGGCTGGGTTCGACACCGGAACTGCCGCAGATCCAGCATCCGCTGCTGGTTCAACTTACATGGGCGGATCAATTGGAGCCGGCCAAACTCGACGCGCTGCTGAGTGCCTATGCCGACGATCTGCACGTCCATGTGCTGATGCTGCGCCAGCAAGCCCAGGCGGACCGGGGCGATTCGCTCAAGCAGCGGATCGCCGAACACTGGAGGGCTTTTTACGAGCGTGAGCTCGAGTGGGTGCTTGCGCTGCGTCGTGATCTAGAAAGGTGAAATGATGAACACCAGCAGCCTCTACACAACGCCGGAAGGGGAGCGAGCGGTCATGGCGATCTATGACGCCGCGCTCAAAAACTGGTCTGCACCGCATGAAACACGCACCGTCCCCACCCGCCACGGCGATACCTTTGTGATCGCCAGCGGTGATCCGGTTGCGCCCGCGTTGATTCTGCTGCACGGCGCGGGTTCGAATTCGGCGATCTGGGCCGCGGACGCCGCCGACTACAGCCGGGCGTACCGCGTGTATGCCGTCGATCTCCCCGGTGAGCCGGGTAAAAGCGCGCCGAATCGTCCCGCGTGGGATAGCCCCGCCTTTGCGGAATGGCTCGAAGATGTGCTGAACGGTCTACAGATTGACCGCGCGACGCTGATCGGCATTTCGCAGGGCGCGTGGACAGCCTTGAAATTCGCGGTCGTTCATCCGGAACGAGTGGTTCAACTAGTGCTGCTGACTCCTGGCGGGCTTGTGCCGGATCGCACCTCGTTCCTCGTTCGGGCTATCGGCTTATCGCTGCTCGGCACATGGGGCCTCAAGCGGCTGACTGCCGACCTGTTCGGGGATCAAGCTGTGCCGGAGGGCGTCATCGACATTGTCGTTGAGATCAGCCGCCACTTCAAGCCGCGCCTCGGCGTGCTGCCGCTCTTCACCGACGACGAACTGCGGCGGCTCACCATGCCGATTCTGCTGCTGGGCGGCACGAAAGACATCATGCGCGACCTCGACCAGATCGAAGCGCGGTTGCGCCAGCACGTTCCCGATCTGACGGTGCAACTGATGCCGGGGGCGGGGCACGCGCTGATTAACACGCAGTCCTACGTGCTGGAATTTCTGCGGCGGAATGTCATTCAGGCGGAATCCGTTTGACGCCCACGGGCGAGGCTTGCCTCGCCCCTATTTTCTTTGCGTCCTTGCGCCTTCGCGTCTTTGCGTTGAATCTTTTCTTGCTTTTTCTCTGCGCTCTTTGCGTTCTCTGCGGTTAATTCTCTTGTTTTACTGCACCATGCCCAACGCTTCCGCGAAGATTTGCACCGCCTCGTCGATCTGCAAGGCGGTGACGACCAGCGGCGGAATCCAGCGGATGATATTGTCGTATGTGCCACACGTCAGCAGCAGCAGATCGCGTTCGAGGCACGCGGTTTGCACGGCTTTGGTCACTGCCTTATCGGGCTGACCGTCGCGCGTGAACTCGACGCCGACCATCAGGCCGCGCCCGCGCACATCTCCGATGATTGGGAATTCGGCTTGCAGCGCCTTCAGCCCTTCCAGCAGACGATCCCCCTGCCGCGCCGCATTTTCGGGCAGCTTTTCGTCACGCAGCACGTTGATCGTCGCGACGCCCGCCGCCGCGGCCAGCGCATTGCCGCCGTACGTTCCGCCATGCGCGCCGACCTGCCAGCGTTCCATCAGCGCGCGTGACGAGCCAATCGCGCTGATCGGCACGCCGCTGCCCAAGCCCTTCGCCATGATCATGATATCCGGCGTCACTGCCGAATGTTCGAGCGCGAACATTTTGCCCGTGCGCCCGAACCCGGTCTGCACCTCGTCCATGACGAGCATGATGCCGGTTTCACTGCACAGTTGGCGCAGCTCCTGCAAGAAGCGGTTCGGCGCGGGGACGTACCCGCCCTCGCCCAGCACCGGTTCGATCACAATGGCGGCGGTCTCTTCCGGCGCGGTCTGCGCTTTGAGCAGATAGTGCAGTTGATCGAGCGCGTAGTCGGTTGCCTGTTCCTCGTCCATGCCGAGCTTATAGGCATACGGGAACGGCGCGACGAAAATCCCGCCGGGGAGTGGCTGGTAACCGAGGCGATAGCCCGTCTTGCTGGTGGTCATGGCCATCGTCTGCGCGGTGCGCCCGTGGAAGCTGCCCTGAAACACGATGATGTTCTGGCGCTTCGTGGCGTGCCGCGCCAGCTTGACCGCGCCTTCGGTCGCTTCCGCGCCGCTGTTCGACAGGAAGAAGCAGTCGAT
>CALKIA010000284.1 GCA_937988705.1 uncultured Chloroflexota bacterium
AAGCGGCGCAGATCTTGCGGCAGCTTGGCACACCGTGCCTGATCCATCAGCCGCGCTATCACATGTTCGACCGCTGGATCGAACCCGATCTGCTGCCCGTGCTCGGCGAAGAGGGGATCGGTTGTATCGTGTTCTCGCCATTGGCGCAGGGCTTGCTCACTAATCGCTACTTGCACGACATCCCCGAAGGCTCACGCGCGTCAAAGGCGCACGGTTTCCTGCGCCCCGCGCACATCACCGATGAGAAGCTCGCCAAAGTGCGCCAACTCAACGATCTGGCGCTGGCGCGTGGCCAAACGCTCGCGCAGCTGGCGGTCGCGTGGGTGCTGCGGCATCCCGGCATGACCTCCGCGCTGATCGGCGCGAGCAGCGTTAAGCAGGTGGAAGACAATGTCGCTGCGCTGAACAACCTGACTTTCAGCCCGGACGAGCTCGCGCAGATCGAGGCCATTCTCGCTGCCTGACCTGTCGAATTTGCCAACCGGACGGGCCAACGAGCGACACCCGTCCGGTTTAGATAAATTTCATGCGAACTTATTTTGACAGGGTGACCGTTCAACTTTACGATGCAGTTAAATCAAAATAGGATTTATGCCGAGGAAGAATTCATGTCATTAGCCGATGCACGGCAGTTTGTCATCGAGGTTGAGCACGATCCGGAGTTGCGCTCGTGGATTGCCGGCGCACACTGGGATACGGCGGTCGTTTTGGCCGCCGCTGCTCAACTTGGCCGGACTTTTACCGAAGATGAACTAAACACCGCCCTCGATCAAGTGTGGGGTATCCTCGCAGGATAATCCCCGACGTCCAGTGGGTAATGATTTGTTCCGCGCTGCTCACTGGACGCAATCCTCCTCTACTCCCCACACGACTAAACAGCTTACGGGTCATTAGCGGTAGCAAAGAGTATTCAGCAAGTTACTTTACGTGACTTGTAATAATTTCTATGCTTACCGCTGTAACCCTTATGTGTCCAATGAGTCAAAGGACGATGACCCATGACGGCTTTCGATGTGCGCGACCAAAGCCGAATCGGTCAACCGACCGATCATTTGCTACCGCCGCCGGACGAAATGACCCTCGATCAAGCGGCGGTCACCGACCGTCGCCTAAGCGTAGTGCTGGGTGTCTTGAGCATCGCGCTGGGAGTGACCAATCTCGCCGTTCCCCGCGAAGTGGCTCGGTTCATCGGTGTGTGCGCTGATGGGCAGACGCAAACCGCGCTGCGCATTGTGGGCATCCGCGAGATCGTGTCGGGGATCGGCATTTTCCGCCAACCTAAACCTTCAGGTTGGGCATGGACCCGGGTCGCCGGGGATGTGATGGATTTGAGCCTGTTGAGCAATGCGACTCCCCGACGGCGTGGTGATTGGGCGCGGAATCGCGCGGCGGCTCTGACGGTATTGGGGATCACGCTGCTCGACCTGTACAGCGCCGTGCGCCTCAGCCGCGATACCCTTCAGGATGTTGCTCAACCGCAGACCATTCGCGTCAAGAAGAGCATCACCGTGAACCGTGCGGTGGGTGAGGTATATGCCTACTGGCATAACTTCGAGAATCTGCCCACCTTCATGAGCCATCTTGAGGCGGTGCACGTGACCGGGATCAACCGCTCACGTTGGAAAGCGAAAGCTCCGGCCGGACGCACGGTCGAGTGGGACGCCGAGATCACTCAGGATGTGCCGAACGAGCGCATTATGTGGCGGTCGCTAGAAGGCGCGGAGATTCCCAACAGCGGCACGGTTGAATTCCGCTTTGCGCCCGGTGATCGCGGTACTGAAGTGCATGTTGAACTGTACTACCAGTCGCCTGCCGGAAAAATCGGCGTGACGCTCGCCAAAATGTTCGGCGAAGAACCGGGTATGCAGATCGCCGACGATCTGCGTGCTTTGAAGCAGGTGCTCGAGACGGGGTCGGTGCTGGTTGCCGATGGCGCGGAACTCGGCAACCGCCTTGCACAGCGTCCAGCGCAGCCCCGCAAGGATGAGGCCGGAGGTGACCGATGAAAGCAGTGAGCTGGCAGGGACGTCAATCGGTACAAGTTGATACGGTGCCGGATCCGCAAATCCTCAATGACCGCGACGCGATTGTGAAAATCACGTCGACGGCCATCTGCGGCTCGGATTTGCACCTCTACAACGGCTTTATTCCCGGCATGATCAAGGGGGACATCCTCGGTCACGAGTTTATGGGTGAAGTCGTCGAGGTAGGGCGCGGTGTTGGTAATCTGAAAGTCGGGGATCGGGTGGTGGTGCCGTTCCCGATCGCGTGTGGTAATTGCACAGCGTGTCAAGCGGAAGCGTATTCGCTGTGTGAGAACTCCAACCCGAACGCGTGGATGGTCGAACCCATCTGGGGACACTCCCCGGCGGGGTTGTTCGGCTATTCGCATCTGGCGGGCGGGTATGCGGGCGGCCAGGCGGAATTTGCGCGTGTGCCCTTCGCCGACGTTGGCCCGCTGAAGGTGCCGGATCACCTCACCGATGAACAGGTGCTGTTCCTCTCCGATATTTTCCCGACGGGCTACATGGGCGCGGAGATGTGTAACATCCAGCGCGGAGACGTGATCGCGGTGTGGGGTGCGGGGCCGGTCGGCCAGTTCGCCGCCAAGAGCGCGTTCATGTTGGGCGCGGAACGGGTGATCGTGATCGATCGCTTTGAAGATCGCTTGCGCATGGCGCGCGAGAAGGTGGGGGCGGAGACGATTAACTACGAGCAGACGAGCGTGCTGGAAGCGCTCAAAGAGCTGACCGGCGGACGCGGCCCCGACTCGGTGATCGATGCGGTTGGCATGGAAGCCCACGGTCACGGCGCATTGTACGCGTATGACAAAGTCGCCCAGACGACGAAGATGACGACCGATCGCCCGGTGGCGCTGCGCGAGGCGATCCTTGCCTGTAAAAACGGCGGGACGGTCTCGGTGATTGGCGTATACAGCGGCGTGATTGATAAGTTTCCCATGGGCGCAGTGATGAATCGCTCGCTCACGATCAAGACCGGGCAGGCCCATGTTCATCGCTATATGCGGCCGCTGCTCGATCGGATCGAACGGGGGGAGATTAACCCCAGCTTCGTCATCACGCATACCATGCGGCTCGACGATGCCCCGCTCGGTTACGACAAGTTTCTCCATAAAGAGGATGGCTGTGTGAAAGTCGTGCTCAAGCCGTAGCATCAGTCGACCGCAAACTACCAGATTTTCAGCCCGTTACCGTGTGTGACGGGCTTTTGTTTGGGTTGAACTAGGCGAACATATTCATGTCTTCAAGGATTTGCCGCAGCGCCGCGCCGTCAAGATTCTTCTTGTCGAGAAAGGCAGACGCGCCTGCCGCTAACCCTTCGCGGTGAAATTCACTGTCGGGGTAGGCGCTGAACAACAGTACACGCGAGGTCGGCGAGATTTTGGTCACCCGCTGCACACAGTGAATGCCATTATCATCGCCGAGCACCACATCGATCAGGATGAGGCGCGGGCGGTACTGTCCGGCCAGTTGGACGGCGCGCGCCGTGTTCTCCGCCTCAAAGATTTGCACCTGTGGATTGAGCGACATCACCATCCGTGAGAGCTGTTGGCGATAACGTTCGTTATCGTCCACAATCAACATGGTCTGCTTGCTGCGCGGTGTGTAGCGGGCGTCGGGCGTCGGCGGCAGCGTGGTGGGGTTAAGGCCGAGCAGTTCGGGGTGCTGGATGATGTAGTTGACAGCTTCCAGCCGACTGCGCACATTGAGCAAGCGGTACAGACCAGTTAAATGATTTTCGACCGTTTTTACACTTAAATCGAGCTGTGCGGCGATATTGTAATTATCCAGCCCTTTATAGAGTAGATGCAGCATTTCGCGCTGACGCCCGGTGAGTTTGGGGAGTTCGGCGTTGGTCGCGGACGGCAGTTGGTCGAGGCGGTCGAGCAAGCGGTTGGATACCCAGCGTTCCCCGGCAAGTACGCGCTGCACTGCGATCCGTAGGTCGCTGAGCGGTTGATCTTTCAGGTGATAGCCATTTGCGCCGAGCTGGAGCAGCCCTTGAACATAGATATCGTCATCATAGGCGCTGACGATCAGGATTTTCATACAGGGAAACTGTTCGCGAATTTCTTTGATGGCGGCGAACGGTTCGAAATTCGGCATGGTGACATCGATGAGCAGACAGTCAGCGGCGGTGCTGCGGAGCGTGTCAAACAGAGTCGAACCAGAATCGACTTCGGCGACGATCTCGATGTCGATCATGCCGCTCAACGCATTGCGGATTCCGGCGCGCACGATGGCGTGGTCATCCGCCAAAATCAGGTTAGTTTTCGCCATAAGCGGGCCAATGTTTTTAGTTGACGCCTCGCATGAGCATAACATAGCTGTCAACGGCGATCAAACGTGGGGATCGTGAGCATGATGCAGATACAACGCTGGATTGGGACACTGGGGCTCGTGCTGCTGTTTGGAGCTGCGCGGGTGACAGCGCAGGCGGCCATTGAGATCGCCGTGCTGCTGCCGGACAGCGCGACCTCCGCGCGCTGGGAACACGACGACCGGCGGTTTCTCGCGGCGGCCTTCGATGTGGCCGGTGTGCGCTATTCGATAGTCAACGCGGAAGGCGACCGCCAGACGCAGATCGCGCAGGCCGAGCAGGCGATCACCAACGGTGCGAAGGTGCTGCTGTTCGTCAATCTTGACGGTGGGAGCGGCGCGGCGATCATCGCCAAGGCGCGGGAAGCGGGCGTGCGCGTGATCGACTATGACCGCCTGACGACGCAGGGCGACGGCTCAGACTACTATGTGAGCTTTGACAGCGCCGTGGTCGGGTGGTTGCAAGGCGAAGGTTTGATCCGCGCCATCGCTGCGGCGCAGGCCGACGGGATGATCGGTGCTGTGCCGAAGATCGCTATCCTCAATGGATCACCGACCGATAACAACGCGCGCTTACTGGCGCAGGGCTATCACGCCGTGCTGCGGCCACTGTTTGAGTCCGGCGCGTGGGAACTCGTCGCGGAACAGGACGTACCGGACTGGGACAACCAGCAAGCGCTGATCATCTTTGAGCAGATGCAGACCAATAACCCGGATATCGACGCCGCCATCGCGGCGAATGATGGGCTGGCGCAGGCCATGATCGCCGCACGCATGAATGCCGGACTGCCGTACATCCCGCTGACCGGGCAGGACGCGACCATCGGCGGCATTCAGAATGTGCTCGCCGGACGGCAGAGTATGACTGTTTACAAGCCGATTCAGGCGGTGGCGGAAGCGGCGGCAGCACTGGCCGTCGCGCTGGTGCGGGGGACAGATACTTCACGTTTGCTCAATGGGGTGACCGACAACGGCACAAATGATATTCCCTCCGTGCTGCTGGAAGTGGTTACAGTGACGGCGGACAACGTGGCGTCGACCGTCATCGCGGATGGTTTTCGCACGTGGGCTGAGATCTGTGTGGGTGAATTCGCGCAGTACTGCCCACCAGAGGCGGGGCAAAATGGCTGATTCGATTAAGTCACCGCCGGGAATCAGTGCCCAGTCAGTGCTCAGCGGTGTGCTAAACCTTGGGCGTGGGTATGTCAAACGCCTATCATCCGGCGATCTCGGCGCGCTCCCGATCCTTATCGGCCTGATCATCATGACGGTGGTATTTCAAACGCAAAATGGCAACTTCCTCACCCCCCGCAACGTCGTCAACCTGATCTTGCAGATGGCGGGTACGACTATGATCGCCTACGGCATGGTGTTCGTGCTGCTGCTCGGTGAAATTGATCTTTCGGTTGGCTACGTGAGCGCGGTCGGCGGCGTGACGGTCGCCATGCTGTTGAGCGACAGCCGCACGGGCTGGACGTGGTACACCGCCATTCCGTTGGCGCTCTTGATTACCGCGGGCATCGGGCTGCTGCAAGGGCTGATCATCGCTTTGTTTCGCGTCCCCTCGTTCATCGTTACGCTGGCGGGGCTGTTGGCGTGGAATGGGGTGGTTCTACGGCTGGTGGGCCGTGGTGGCACGGTGATCATCCAGGATCCGCTCGTCATCGGCATCGCCAATTCGTATCTCGCGCCGCACACAGGGTGGGGGTGGCTGGTGGTGGGCGTGTTCGTCAGCGGTTATGCTGTTACGCAAGGTGTGCAGTACCTGACGCGGCGTACGCGCAACTTGAGCACGCGCCCGCTTCCGGTAATCATCGTGCAGACTCTGCTCATCGGCGGGATCGGCGTAGGCGTGGTGGCGGTGTGTAATCAGGATCGCGGTCTGCCAATGGTCGGCGTGCTGCTGCTCGTGATGGGCGTGCTGCTGACACTGTTGGCGAAAAATACCCGGTTTGGACGCTTTGTGTATGCGGTGGGTGGTAACGCAGAGGCGGCCCGGCGGGCAGGGATCAATGTGAACCGCATTCGCGTGACCGTGTTCGTGCTCGCCAGCACGCTGGCGGGTTTGGGCGGAATCATCCTCGCGTCGCGCCTGCGCTCGGTGGATACCCGGGCGGGCAGTGGAAATCTGCTGTTGAACGTGGTCGCCGCCGCTGTGATCGGCGGGACGAGCTTGTTTGGTGGACGCGGACGCGTCACCAGCGCCATTCTCGGCGCACTGATCATCTCCAGCCTTGAAAACGGCATGGGGCTGCTCAACGTCGAGGCGGGCGATAAGTTCATCATCACGGGGATCGTGCTCCTGCTCGCCGTGATTATCGATTCGCTGTCACGGCGGCGACAGCAGCAGTCCGGGCTGGCCTGAGGTAAAATCATCCCATCCGTTAGTGACTGATTTTTGGCGAAAATGGAACCTGTTTTACAGGTCATGCAGTTGTATAAACGTTTTGGCACGCTGGAAGTCCTGCGCAGCATCTCGTTTGCGGTGGAGCGTGGCGAAGTTATCGGTTTGGCCGGGTTAAGCGGCTCAGGTAAATCGGTGATAGCGCAGATCCTCGCCGGGTTGATTCCGCCTACGAGTGGGAGCGTCGCGTGCTGCGGTCAGCCGATCGGTTCGGCGGTGGTGTCGCAGCGCCTCGGCATCGAGGTTATCCATCAGAGCCCCGTGCTGGTCGACAATCTGGATATCACCACCAACATTTTCCTCGGTCACGAGGTTTACTGGAGCGGCATCGGACGCCTGCTGCACATCCCGCATCACGCGCAGATGGACAAAATCGCGCATCGTGTGCTGGAAGACTTGGGTGTGGAGTTCCCCTCTCTGGAAGAACTGGTCGTCAATGTGACCGCCGAACAGCGCCAGTTGATCGCCATTGCGCGGGCGATTGTGCGCGACGCCCCCGTGATCATCATCGATGAGCCGACGGTGCTGCTCAGCTTCAGTTATCAGCAAAAGCTGCTCTCGCTGGTGCAAAAGTGGCATCAGCAGGGTAAAACAATCATCTTCAGCAGCACGAACCTCGATCACCTGTCGGCGATCACGGATCGCGTGCTGGTGCTGCGTGAAGGTCAGCTGGTCGGTGAATACGACACCGATCTGATGACGCGCGAACAGGTGGTCGCCGGCATGGTCGGTCAGCTCGATCATGTGCCGCGGATCACCCCGGTGATCTGGGCGCTGGACAGCTACTATCGCGCCCGCGAAAAGGTCGATCAACTGTACCGGCAAACGCGCCTGCTGGAACGTAATCTCGTCGCGCAGGGCACGATCAATCAGGACTTGCTCACGCAGTTGACCGAGCAGGTCAAGTCGCTGGATCAGGCGAACGTGGCGCTGCAAGATGCGCAGCGCCGTCTGCTGACTGAACGCGAAGAAGAGCGGCGGCACTTAGCGCGCGAACTGCACGATCAGGTGATTCAGGACTTGCTCACGGCGAACTACCAGATCGAGGAGATTACCGGGCTCAGTGAATCGTCGCTGCTCATGCAGGAACGGTTGGCCGATGTGCGCCAATCGATTCGCGATATGATCGATGCTATCCGCCAGATCTGCGGCAATCTGCGCCCGCCCACCATCGACAGTTTAGGGTTGTCGGCAGCGATTCAGTCGTATGTGCGCACGTATGAGAAGCGCACCGGCATCAAGGTTGATTTGAAGCTGACGCCGACCATTGGCCGCCTGCCCGAAGCGACGGAACTGTCGATTTTTCGCATCGTGCAGGAGAGCTTGAATAACGTCTACCGGCATTCCGGGGCGACGCGCGTCGAAATTCAGCTTGAACACACCTCGCCGCGCATGTTGATGATCTCGATTGCGGATGATGGCAAAGGACTGGCGCAGGACTTTGATCTAGCCGAAGTCTCCGCCAGCGGGCACTATGGCCTGCTCGGCATCAGCGAACGGGTGGCGCTGCTGAGCGGGCATCTGCGCTGGCAAAACTGGCAGAATGGCGGCATGCTGCTCCAAGTGGAAATTCCGCATCCGCGGGTCGAAATGAATCTGGATACGGCTACCTGAAAAGGACAATTTGATGACGTATGATCGCGAACGAGACGCACGGGTACGGCAAAGTATGACTGAGGCTGGTCTGGATGCCGTGCTGGCGTATCGCGTGGAGGAAGTTGTGCTGACGACGGGCGAATGCCCGTATCTGGGGGTGACATTATGCTTGTATCCGCGCGCGGGAACGCCCGTCGTCTATACGATGACGACCGAGCCGCCCGACCTTGTCCCGGCGCACGTTGAGAAGCGTCTCTACCCGAATCGTGTTGCGCTGCGTGACCTGATCGCCGCCGATGTACGGACGCTCGGCTTGCAGCGCGTTGGCTATTCGCAGGAGGTGGGGTTACACGCGCTAGGAGGGTGGATTCCCGAAGCACCGCCGTTCGCGACCTCGCAGATCGCCGAGCTGCTTGGCGCGGTTGGTGTACCAACCGAGTTTTTCGTCGCGCAGTTCATGCACAAGACCGAATACGACATTCAGAAGCTGCTGCTGACGAACCAGATTGCGGCGGTTGGCATCCGCCGCTTCTTCGAACTGCTGGAAGCGGGGCGCACTGAAGCCGAAATTGCAGCCAAAGTCGAAGCGTCGATCCACACGCTGACGGGTAAACTCGGTTGCAAGCTGGCGCGTGGGTGGGCGTCAGTGCAAGCGGCACACAACACGTTCAACGCAGGTGGGGCGAGTCGTTCGTCGGGCTATACTCTCAAACACGGCGACATGGTGCTGCTGGAACTCGGTACAATGGTGGACGGCTACTACAGCGACCTGACGCGCACTCGCGTCGTTGGCACGCCGACCGCCGAGCAAAGCGCGCTCATCACGGCAGCGCGAACTGCTCAGCGGGCGGCGTTGGATACCCTATGCGCGGGCGTCCCGTACGCCACAGTGGACGCAGCGGCCCACGCGACGCTAGATGCCAGCGGCTTTGGCGCGGGCTTCACGCATGTCACCGGGCATCATGTCGGCTTCCGCTATCACGATTACGGCCCCACGCTCAGCGGGGCGACCACGGCCGTGCTGGAAGCGGGCAACGTGCTCACCATCGAGCCGGGGACGTACGGCGCGCAGTTCAACGGCGGCTGCCGGTTTGAGGACAATGTCGCCATCACCGCAGAAGGTTTCCGTTTTCTATCTCCCTATGAACTCATCTAGGAGTGTTTGAGCAATGTCCGACTCTGTCTACCTCGTTACCGGATCTATGGGCTTCATCGGCGCCTGGGCACTGTATCACCTCGTCAAACAGGGCAAAACAGCGGTTAGCTATGATTTGAGCGAGCGCCGGGATCGCGTCAACCTGCTGCTGTCGTCAGAAGAACAGCAGGCAATTCGCTTTGTCACGGGCGACCTAACCAACACAGACCACGTCATCCAAACGCTGACCGAACACAAGGTCACGCACATCATCCACCTCGGGGCGCTGCAAGTGCCGTTTGTCCGCGCCAACCCGATCGTCGGCGCGCAGGTGAACGTCGTCGGCACGGCGAATCTGCTGGAAGGGGCGAAACGACTGGGTATTCCGCATCTGGTCTACGCGTCGTCAATTGCCGTGTATGGCGCGGTGGACAAGTATCCGCCGGGGCTGATTCAGCCAGACGCGCCGCTTGACCCGCACACGCTCTACGGTGTGTACAAGCAGGCGAATGAACTGGCGGCGCGGGTGTACTGGGAAGAATACAAACTGACCTCGACGGCGCTGCGCCCGTATACCGTGTATGGGGTGGGACGCGATCAAGGGCTGACAAGCGAACCGACCAAAGCTATGTTGGCGGTGGCAGCGGGACAGCCTTATCACCTAACATTTGGCGGCATTTGCCAGTATCAGTTAGGTTCAGACGTCGCGCTGCAGTTCATCGCGGCGGCGGAAAATCCGCTCGGCGGCGCGTATGTGTTCAACCTCGGCGGTCAGCCGACACACATGCGCGCGATTGTGGACTTGATCAAACAGATACGCCCATCTGCCGCTGTGACCTTTGATGACAAGCAGCTCCCGTTTCCGCACGGCTTTGACGATACGCCGCTGCGGCAGCATTTCGCGACCGTCTACGATACGCCGCTGGTCGACGGCATTCGCGCGACGATTGAACATTTCGAACGCTGTCTGGCCGATGGTCGGCTGAAGTCTTGAAGTTGGTGGGATGAGATCCGTTTCTGTTTCTGGTTCGTATAACGGACAAGGCAAGCCTTGTCCTTACAATGAGGTCGATCTATGACACAAATTCCTACGCTGGAGGCGATCCTCGGCGGTGCGTTTGAGGGTACGCGGACGAAAGGCGAAGGGGCAGCGGGCAGTCTGCCGCTCACCGCCGACATGCTGCTCAACGAGCCGAGCGGCAACCTGTTCGGGCTGACGCAGGCGACGGCGATGGGCTGGAATCCCGAAGAAGTCGGACATGATCAGTATGTAATCGTTAGCACGCACGGCGGTTTACGTGCCGAAGATGGCAGCGCGGTCGCGCTCGGCTACCACACGGGGCACTGGGAAGTCAATTTGCTGGTGCGCGAAGCGGCGAACACCTTCAAAGCGAATGCGGCTGTGCCCTTCGCCGTGTACGTGACCGATCCGTGTGATGGGCGCTCGCAGGGGACGGACGGCATGATGGACAGCCTCGCGTTTCGTAACGACGGCGCGATAGTCGCCCGCCGCTTGATCCGTTCGCTGCCCACCCGGGATGGCGTCATGGGGATCGGCACGTGCGACAAAGGCTTGCCCGCGATGATGCTAGCGCTAGCCGGATTCGGCGAAATGCCGGGGATTATCGTACCCGGTGGCGTCACGCTGCCCGCCATCGATGCGGAAGATGCGGGGCAGATCCAGACGATTGGCGCGCGCTTTGCGCAGGGCATCATTAGCCTCGATTACGCGCAGACGATGGGCTGCCGTGCATGCGGATCGGGCGGGGGCGGCTGTCAGTTTCTCGGCACAGCGGCGACCGCGCAGGTTGTGGCGGAAGGCTTCGGCTTGACGCTCCCGCACAGCGCGTTGAGTCCCTCCGGCGAACCGATCTGGTTGGACATGGCGCGACGGTCGGCGTTGGCGCTGCTCCGGCTCAAAGCGCGCCGCCAACTACTTGGTGATATCCTGACCGCCCGTTCGCTCGAAAACGCGATGCTCGTGCATGCAGCCTTCGGTGGTTCGACCAATCTGCTGCTGCATATCCCGGCGATTGCGCAGCAAGCCGGTTTACGTCCGCCCACCGTCGAGGACTGGCAGCGGATCAACCGCAGCACGCCGCGCCTCGTCGACGCACTGCCCAATGGGCCGCGCAACTTCCCGACGGTGCAAGTCTTCATGGCGGGCGGCGTGCCGGAAGTCATGCTGCACTTGCGGCGGATGGGGTTGCTCAATACCGATGTGCTCACGGTGAGCGGTGAAACCCTCGATACGGTGCTCGACTGGTGGGAGACGAGCGAACGGCGGCAGGCCGTCCGCGCCCAAGTCGCGCAGTCGGATCAAGTCGACCCGAATCAGATCATCATGGATGCCGATACCGCGCGGCGCAGCGGCCTGACGAGCACGGTGATTTTCCCGGTAGGCAACCTCGCGCCGCAGGGATCGGTTGTCAAGGCGACGAGCATCGACCCATCGCGTGTGGGCGCGGATCAGGTTTTTCGGCATCGTGGACCAGCGCGGGTATTCACGTCCGAGGCGGCGGCCATTCAGGCGGTCAAGGCGCGAATTGTGCAGCCCGGCGACATCATGGTGTTGATCGGTCTGGGGCCGCTGGGCACAGGCATGGTCGAAACAGCGCAGATTACGTCCGCGCTCAAGTATCTGGAGTGGGGCAAACACGTCTCGCTGATCACCGATGGGCGCTTCTCCGGCTTTTCGACGGGGGCATGTATCGGCCATGTTGGGCCGGAGGCGTTGGCGGGCGGGGCGATCGGCAAAGTACGCGATGGCGACACGATTGAAATAGTGCTGGATCGGCAGGACTTGGCCGGGACGGCGCAGTTAGTCGCCACCGCAGAACACGGCGACCTCACGCCGGAAGCCGGAGCGTTGGTCTTAGCCATGCGTCCGACGCACCCTGATTTGCGCCCCCATCCCCGCCTGCCGGACGATACGCGGCTGTGGGCGGCGCTGCAAACGGTCAGCGGCGGCACCTGGGCGGGGTGTATCTACGATGTGGATCGCATTATTGAGGTGCTGCAAGCCGGAGTGGCGGCGCTGGCGAGTCAAACTGCGCCGCCCAGTCCAATTTAAGCATAATCCTGCTGGTCGGGGAGCGTTGGATGATCATCGGGCAGCGGGCTGCGGAGCGACCAACCACCGTCCACGACCAGATTATGCCCGTTGATCTGGCGGGCTTCGGGTGACGCGAGGAACAGCGCCGCCGCGACCACATCTTCGACATAGCCGACGCGCCCGGTCACGGTGACTTCGGCCCAGTTACGTTCATAGTCGGGGTCTTCGCGGATCACGCGCTCAGTGAGGGTAGCGCCGGGGGTGATCGCGTTCACGGTGATGCCATAGCTGCCCAGTTCCAGCGCCAGCGACTTCGCCAGCATTTGAATGGCCGCTTTGGTCAAGCTGTAGATGCTGAAATTGGGGAACGCCACCTGCCCGACAATCGACGAAGTCAGCAGGATTCGCCCCGGTTTTCCGGCGGCGATCATGCGCTTGGCAGCGGCTTGCACGGTGAAATACGTGCCGCGTAAATTTACATTGATGATGCGGTCAAAGACCTCCGGCGTGGCTTCGAGGAAGGGCATATAGCGGGTGATTCCCGCATTGGCCAGCACGATATCCAGCCCACCGCGCTGATCAGCGCAAGTGTTGATGAGCGCGGCCACCACGTTTGCATCGCTGACGTCGCCGGGGAAGGCGGTCACGCGCTGCGCACCTAACTCCTGATTGAGCTGCGCGGCGGCGCTCTCCGCGAGGTTTGCATCGTAATCATTCAGCGCCACATAGGCGCCTTCCAGCGCGAAGGCGCGGCATACTCCGTAGCCGATACCTTGTCCCGCGCCCGTCACAAAGACATTTTTTCCTTCAAAACGGGTCATTATTGGCCTCTTGATGTCATGTTCAGTCGGTGCGCCGATAGATTACAGCGGTCGACACGCTGTCGTCAAAATCTGCAACCACCAGATAATGCGCAGTGACCCATCCAGTCGCCAACAGGGGAGCGAAGGTCTCCGCATAGGATTGCTGAAATGCGGGATCAATGATGAGATAGACCGGCGCGACGGCTTCCCAGACCGCGTCGATCGTCGGGTAACGGACTTGATTTTCGGGATAGAGGGTGGCCGGGATCAAGTGGCTGGCAAAGGGATAATCGCTTAACCAGAAGTAATAATAGAGATCGCCCGCCACCGAATTCTGAATGGGGACATGGTCGAGCAGCCATTCGACGGCGTACGGGGGAGTCGCCTGAATCCGTTCGCGGTTGAGCAGCGCTTGCAGAGGCCGGGCGGTGGTCGTGCCGAGGAGCGGCATGAGCAGCAGCGTGAAGGTGACAAGGTGACCGCGTTGGAAGGGGAGTGATGCGCGGCCTTCTTCCCGACCGATGAACAGCCCGCCCAGTAAAACGCCGTAGATGGGCATGAGCGGGATCAGACCGTAACGGCTGTTCCCTGTGGTCATGACCGCCAGCAGCGCATGTCCGATCAGCAGCACGAGCAGCAGCATCAGGTCGCGCTGGTGCCGGCGACGCACGGCGGCGATGATCGCCATAGCGACGAGCAGCAGCTCAAAGACTGAGAAGACGCCAAGATTGAAGAAACTGCCAATGAACGCGGCGCTGAACTGACTAAGTACGTTCCCCGACAGCACCAAGCGCGACCACAGGATAGCCCAACCAGCACTGTCATTTGAAATGATCTGCACCATGACGACCATCAGCCCACTACTGAGCGCGCCAACCACATACCACAGTGCGGCGATGTCAATCCGACGGCGCTGAAGCATACCCGGACCGTAAAGCCCGACGAGCAGCGCCAGGGCATATCCAGCCGCGTGATAGTCCGCATACAAACCCAGACCGACTATCAGCCCGGCCACCAGATGCAGTCGGCGTGATTGCCACTTGACGGCCTCTGTTTGCAGCCACAGTGCGGCGGCCACGCAGACGGCCACGCCGATATCATGGCTCACCCGGGCTGCCGAAGCTAACACAGCACTGGAGAACAGGTAGGCGGTACTCAGGAAGGCTGCGCGGAGGCCATACAGGTTGCGGGCGGCGGCGGCCGTGAAGAGGAGCACTGGGAAGATGAGCAGAAAGTTCAACACACGTTGCTGCCACAGCCCGATCCCGAACAGGTCGATCCACCCGCTGAACAGCCACAGGAAGCGGGGATAGCCATGATAGGCGTCCCCGAAACCCAAGAGTGTCGGATCGCCAAAGTGTCCCGTATGCAGCCAATTGACCGCCCACGCGGTGATCCACGGCTCATCCTGAATTTCGACGGCGGGGTAGACAGACAGCCCATACAGGCGGACGAGCGTCACAAGGATGATGAGGATGAACCCGCCTGTGTACCAGAGCTGTCGATGGCGGGGCGCGTTGGTCGTCTCAAACAGCCCTAAGTAGATCACAACGCTGCTGAGGGCGAATGTCAGCAATATGTGTGTATGCAGCAGGTGTGCTCGAACATCGGGCGGAACGGGCGTCAACCCCACCGTGAGCAAGAACCCCAGCACGGTGAACGTGTAGAGATTATGCGCCCGGTTGCCAAGCACCAGCGGCGTGTGGGCGCGCGCGCGCCACAGGGCGATCAGCGCGCAGCCGGCTGCGACCCCGAGGCTAACCGCGATCTGAAGCGTGATATCAGGGGCGAAGTCGAGGAACCCCCGCCTGATGATCACGAGCAGGTGCGCGATTAAGATTCCATTCAGGACGACAATTCCCACCCAGACGCTGGTTCGAGGGCGTTGCACAATGGGGTACTCCTCTGGCTTGATCGCCGTGAGGTCGCTAATGAAGCGAAAGAAGACCAGGAACGCTGTTCGCCGCGCTTAGTTGGCAGCCAGATGGCCAAGTGTACAGCTATTCCGACCAGAAGCGAAAAGCTGCTTTGGCAGATCCGCTGACTAGTCAACCGGATAAGCGAAAGTATCCGGATTTTGGGGATCATACTGCTTGGACTTAAGCATCAGAAAATCAGACACCTCGTCAAAGCGCACAGCGTGCGTCTCGTTGACGGGAAACAGCACGCCTTCATGCGACTCCAGCCGCAATTCGTCGCGCGCGCCGCTCGCCACATCGATTGTCTTGACGGTCGCGCTGCCGCTCAGCAGATAAAAGAATACGAGGGTTTCCTTGTGATAGTGGTTGCCCATAACCGCGCCCGGGTTCATGGTACCGCCGACGATTGATTCCCAACTGCCCTGATTGAGAATTTCATGGAGGACGCCGCGCGCGTCGGTGCGCGTGAAGGTTGGTTTGAGGATGTCATGAGCCATCGATCGATCTGCCTTTCGCCAGTAGGTGTCAACACGGTTGCCTATTGTATCTCCGTGGTCGCGCGGTTCGTCAACCTCGGCGCAGATTTTGGACGGGTGAACGCGTTATACTCCTACCGGAGAGATATCTTAATAGGAGATGCACTATGCTGCCTGTTATTTACGATGGCACGGGCCAGCCCCCAGCCGAACGCTTCACCCTCAAGGCGGGCAAACTGAGCCTGATCTATGAAGCGGGGCTGATTCGCTATGTCAGCGCGGGAAATCGCGAGGTTTTACGCGGGGTATATGCGGCTGTCCGTGATCACAACTGGGAGACAATCCCCGGTGTGCTGCGTGATGTCACCGTCGATGCGCAGGCCGATTCCTTCCACATTCGCTTCACGAGCGATCACCAGCAGGACGACATTCATTTCGTATGGCAGGGCGAGATCAGCGGGTCGACGGACAGCACGATTCACTTCACGTTCACCGGGGAGGCATTGACGGCCTTTCAAACCAACCGCACGGGCTTCTGCATTCTGCATCCGATGACGCTGAGCGGGCAGGCCTGCATCGTCGAACATGCGGATGGGACGGTCGAAGAGGGCGTCTTTCCCGACAAAATCGCGCCGGTACCACCGTATACCAACATCCGAACCCTGACGCATCAGGTGCTGCCGGAGGTGTCTGCCGAAGTCCGGATGGAGGGTGATCTGTACGAGTTGGAAGATCAGCGCAATTGGAGCGATGCCTCGTACAAGACCTACTGTACGCTCCACGGGCAGACGCTGCCAGTCACG
Organism: uncultured Chloroflexota bacterium; assembly: GCA_937988705.1. GTDB lineage: Bacteria > Chloroflexota > Anaerolineae > Aggregatilineales > Phototrophicaceae > Flexifilum. The sequence continues at coordinate 16,532 of CALKIA010000284.1, forward strand.
CTGGCCGCCGGGGCGACGATTCAGCAGAGCGTCACTATCCGCTTGATCGGCGACCCCGCCGATGTGCCACTGGTCAAGCAGGGCAATATTCTGCACATCAACTCGGCACAGCGTTGGAAAATCCCGTTCATCGGCTTGGGTATGGCCTCCCATGATGAGCCGCTGACTGAACGCGAATACGAGCGGCTCTCCGCGCTGTATCTGGCCCATTGCCGGCACGAACTCTACTTCACCGACGATATGGAAGATCGGCTGTACGACGCGGTTGAAGATGCGAATGTGCTGGAAATTGACCTCGAAGTGTGTGTGCATTTCGGCGAGAATTTGCGGGCTGAATTGGCTCGGCTGTATAAGGCGCTCGAGGAACTGGATCACGGGGATATTTACATTCTCATATCCCGACACGGCGAAATGATGACCAATCCTGAGACGTTCAAGCTGGTGCAAGAGGCGTTCGATGATTTGCAGAGCGTCTTTCTCGTGGCGGGGACGGACGCCAACTTCGAGATTTTCAACGGCGAACGTCCGCCCGTTGGTCTGGCAGAACGGGTGTGGTATGCGTCCACGCCGCAAATCCACGCCTTCGACAACGCGACGATGATCGAGACGTTTCCGGCGATGGCCAGCGTGGCGGCGAATGCCCGCGAAATCAGCGGCGCGGCCGTGCTGGTCAGCCCGATCACGCTCAAACCGCGCTGGGATCGCGCGGTAGTGCGCGACCTGTTGGCCGCCGGTCAGCTTCCCGGCGATGTGGATGTGCGTCAGACCTCACTGTTCGGCGCGGGCTGGGTAATCGGAGTAGTTGGGGCGCTGGCCCGGGGCGGCGCGGAGAGCGCTACGTTTTTCGAGACGACGGGCGTCTATGGCGTGATGGCGAGTGAGCGCGGAGACTCGTTCGCGGATCGCTTCCCGTCAACACCAGGCGCGGTGTACCCGCTGTGGCACATCTTCGCGGATATTGGCGAGTTTATGGAAGGACGTGTGCTGTCGGCCGAGTCGAGTCAGGCGCTGCTGTTCACCGGTCTGGCGCTGCGCGAGGGGTCACGTTACCGCGTGCTGGTGGCGAATCACACTGCCGACACGCACACGGTCACGATCACCGGTCTGGATGGCCGCTGGGAGTTCAAGTCTCTGGATGAAACTACCGCCGAGGTAGCGGCGCGCGATCCTGAAGGCTACCGTGAGGAGGCGGGGCAGGTAATGGAAGCGGAAGATGGTCGGATGGTGATTGAGCTGCGACCCTACGCGATTGCGCGGTTGGACAAGCTGTAGATTGCGCACACAGCGTCGGGACGCAATGAATGAGGTATCCAAAACCCCTCAACCCCCAACCCCTTCTCCCACGGAAGCGGGGAGAAGGGGCGAATAGCCGCTGCTTTTGTCCCTCTCCTCGTTTACGTGGGAGAGGGACGGCTTGCGCAGCAAGCAGGGTGAGGGGGAATCAGTCGTTAAATTTCACTAAGTTTGACCGGGCGGTTTTCGCGCAGCGACTTGATCGCGGCTTTGGCGATCACCACGGGAGCGCGGCCATCTGCGCCTGTGACCGGCGTCTCGGTGTTGTTGAGCACGCTGTGAATGAACTGCGTGACCTCCAACTGGTACGATGGAATGTAGCGATCCATGAAGAAGTTGAGCGGTAAGCCGCGATACACGCTGCTCGCCGTGTTGATTGTGACAGCGTCGGCGTACAGGTTGCCACTGCTGGCGCTGCCTTTGCTGCCGAACACTTCGACGCGCTGATCGTAGCCGTAGACTGCTTGCCGGCTGTTGTCGATTGTGCCGATCGCGCCATTCGCAAACTTGAGCGTGATCACGGCGGTGTCGATGTCGCCTGCTTCGCCAATCGCCGGATCGACCATCACACCGCCGACCGCATAGACTTCGACGACGTCGCCGAGCAGGAAGCGCGCCATATCGAAGTCGTGGATCGTCATGTCGAAGAACATTCCGCCGGACACCTTCACATAGCTGACAGGCGGCGGTGACGGGTCACGGCTGATGATGTGCAGCAGCTGCGGCGTGCCGATTTCGCCGGACTCAATCGCCTGCTTGATGCGGCTGTGGTTGCTGTCAAAGCGGCGGTTGAAGCCGATCATCAGCTTGACGCCCGCTTTGCTGACCGCGGCCAACGCTGAGTCGATCGCGGCGAGATCCGCCGCAATCGGCTTCTCGCAGAAGATGTGCTTGCCCGCGTTCGCCGCTTGAATGATATAGGGTGCATGGGTGTCGGTTGCCGAGCAGATCAGCACGGCGTCGATGGCTGGATCGTCTAGCAGCGCGCCGAAGTTCGGGGCGACGGTCGGTATGCCAAAATCAGCCGCGCACTGCTGCGCCGCCGTGAGATTGATGTCGGTTACGGCTACGACTTCCGCTTCAGGGATGCGCTGGCGCACGGTCTGCGTATGCACGCGCCCGATGCGCCCCGTTCCCACAATGCCAACACGTACTTTCCCAGTCAAAGTTATTTACTCCTAAGGTGCTGGATCGCATTTGCTCCGAGTATAGCCCGAATGAGCGGCCAACGCCTTAGGGGGTGCTGGGCGTCGTCAGCCCGTAACCGAATGGGAACAGGGCGCCTGCGGGATGAGCCAGCAGTGTTTTTCGCGGCAGTTGATCGGCGCTGCGCATCCATGTGTATGAAAGCTTGCCCGTGAATGGTGCATCCCCGAACAACAGATCAATCACACCCTGACCTTCGGTTCCCGGCAGCCACGCGGCGACGATTGCATCGGCGCTGCTGAGGATGTCGGTGATGACGAGCGGACGCCCGGAGAGCAGCACGACGACCAGTTGATCCACCTGCGCGCGGGTGTGCCGCACCGCTTCCAGATCGGCGGTTTCGAGCGTCAGCGCCCCGTTGTCGCCCCAACCTTCGGCATAGGGGTTTTCGCCGATGACGACGATCCCCACCTGCGCGTGGGTGGAGAACTCGCCGGTTTCGCTGTACTGCACGCGGCCGTCGACACTATCGTGAATACTCTCCAGCAGGCTGGTGCCGATGGTCGATTTCCCATGTTTGCCCTGCCACTCTATCGTCCAACCGCCGCACTGCATCCCGATGTTGTCCGCGCCGCGTCCGGCCACGGCCAGATGCGCGCCCTTCGAAATGGGCAGTACGCCGTTATTCTTGAGCAGCACGGCCGATTTATGTGCCGCTGCGCGGGCGATCTGGCGGTGGGCGACCGAACCAAAGCTGGCCAGCAGATCAGGACGGCCAAGCGGATGCTCGAATACGCCGAGCCAGTATTTCGCCCGCAGAATCCGGCGCACAGCATCGTCAATGCGTTCCAGCGCCACATCCCCGACTTCGACGGCGCGGGTGAGATCGGCAATGAAGCGCTGGTAGTCATAGGGAACCATGATCATGTCCAGCCCGGCGTTGATCGTGTCGACGACGCAGGTGTAATAGTCCGCGTTTAGCTGGTCAACCGCCGCCCAATCCGAGATCAGGAAGCCATCAAAGCCCAGTTCGCCTTTGAGCACGTCCGTGAGCCAGTAACGGTGTGCGTGCATCTTCAGCCCGTGATAGCTGCTGAACGACACCATAATGTTGACCGCGCCCGCCGCAATCGCCGCGCGGTAAGGGGCAAGGTGCCGGGTGCGGAAGGTCGCTTCGTCGTCGCGGCTGTCGCCCTGATCGACGCTGTAGGTGTCTTTGGGGGCTTGCCAGTCGTTCGCCACCCAGTCCGGTTTGATCGAGGTGCCCCATGTCGTGCCGCCATCGCCAACAAAGTGCTTGACCGAGGCCATGACGCGCGCCGCTTCGTCCTGCAAGCCCCGAAGATAGGCGCAGGCCAGTTCGCTCACCACGGCGGTGTCTTCGCTGAAGCCTTCATAGGCGCGTCCCCAGCGAATATCCTGCGGGACGGACACGGCCGGGGCGAAATTCCAGTGCACGCCCACCGCCAGCAGTTCCTGCGCGGTCGCCTGCCCGATCTGCCGGACGATTTCCGGGTCACGGGTTGCGCCGAGGCCGATGTTGTGCGGGAAGATCGTTGCGCCGTAGGCGTTGGAGTGCCCATGCACGGCATCGACCCCGTAGATGATCGGAATGCGTAAGCGGGTGGTCAAGGCGGCCTCAAGAAAACCGCTCACCATAGTCCGCCACGAGTCGGCGGTGTTCGGTTCGGGGTTGCCGCCGCCGCCGCTCAGGATCGAACCAATAAAATACTCGGCTGCTTGGGCCGGCGTGATGCTGTTTTTCTCGACTTGGGTCATCTGCCCGATCTTTTCGGGCAGGGTCATCTGTTGGATGAGCGCATTGATATCGTGCTCACGATTGAAGTGAGCGGCTGTGGGTTTGGGCTGAACCATGCTGTTCCTTTACGTGGAAGTTGATACTTTCTTGACGCCATCCCTCTCATCCTTGACCCCAAACTGATTGGGTTCGGACATACAATGATGCCGACTCAAGTAGGAGAACTCAATGACGATTCGTGATATGCGAGAACGGTTTGCCGAGACGTTGATCGGCCAACGTTTGCGTTCCGCAGAAATTGTACATCAGACTGCCCCGAACTTCATCGCGCTGGCGGTGCTCGCCAGTGATGCGATGTCCTCGGTGGCGTATGCGACTGAAGAAATTCTCATCATCCTCAATACAGCGGCGATTGGTAGTTTCACGCTGATTGGCTTTACCGGTAATGCCATTTCGATCCCGATCGCCATCGCGATTGCACTGCTCATCGGGATTGTGACGATTTCATACCGCCAGACGATTTTCTCGAATCCAGCGGGTGGCGGGGGCTACCGCGTGGCGAAAGAAAATCTCGGCGAAGAGCTGGCGCAGGTGACGGGGGCGGCGCTCCTGACTGATTACATCCTGACGGTGGCCGTGAGCATCAGCGCGGGGGTCGCGAACGTGGTGAGCATCGTCCCGGCGCTCGAACCGCTGCGCGTGGAACTCACCATCGGCATCATTATCTTCATGACGCTGATCAATTTGCGCGGCACTAAAGAAAGCGCGCGTTTGTTCTCCATCCCGACGTATTTCTTCCTCAGCACGATGGGTCTGACGCTGCTCATTGGCTTTATCAGGATGGCGACCGGCACGTTAGGCACGGTGCAGGGCGTCGAGGCGATTCAGCACAACGCGCTGGAACCAATCACAATGCTGCTGCTGCTGCGCGCCTTCTCATCCGGCTGTACAGCGCTCACGGGGATCGAAGCGATTTCCAATGATACCCAGTTGTTCAAGCAGCCGCGCGCCAAGAATGCCGCGAAGACCCTGGTTGTCATGGCGACCATTCTGATCACCTTCTTCCTGAGCATCACCGTGCTGGCGAACGCGATTCAAGCCGTCCCGTCGCACGAAGAGACTGTCATCAGCCAGTTAGCGCGAACCGTCTATGGTGAACAAGGCGTGGGATACATCGGCTACGTGCTGACGATTATTGGCGCGTTCGCCGTGTTGTTCATGGCGGCGAACACCCCGTTTGCTGACTTCCCGCAGCTTGCCGCGCTCGCCAGCGCGGATGGTTTCCTGCCGCGTCAACTGACGTATCGCGGTCGGCGATTGGTGTTTACCTGGGGTGTGCTTACGCTCTCAACCGGCTCGATTGTGCTGGTCTTGATCACCGGGGCCATTGTCACTAACCTGATCCCGTTGTATGCGATCGGCGTGTTCCTCGGCTTTACCATCAGCCAAACGGGGATGCTGCGTCGTTTCTGGCGGTCTGGGCAATTGAAGCCGGGTGAATTCACCTATGGCTTGGAGACGAAGATCTACTATGATCCGCACTGGCGGCTTAAGCTGGCGGTGTCGGGCGTGGGCGCGATGATTACGTTCGTCGTGATGATCGTTTTCATTGTCACGAAGTTCACCAGCGGCGCGTGGTTTATCGTGCTGCTCATCCCTTCACTGGTCTGGGTGTTCTTCCAAATTCACCGCCACTACAAAGAAACCGCGGCGCGGCTGCGCTTGGATGCTGTTCCCGTGTTCGACCGGAAGCCGCTGGTGTTTGACCCGGCGGAACATCGCACGGTCGCGCTCTACTTCTGCGATACCTGGTCGAATCTGTCGGTACAGGTGGTTAACACGATCCTCAAGCGCGATATTCCGGTCAAGATCATCCACATCGGCGTGGATGAAAAGCGTGCAACGGCCTTCGCTAAGCGTTCGCAGGAGATCATCGATCTGAATGGCTGGGACTCGAGTGTGGCGCTGGTTCTGGACGACGAGTACCGTGATTTGTACAACAGCGTGAAGAGTGCCCTCCAACGCCTGCGCGAACAGTACCCCGATGTGCACTTCGAAATCTACATCGGCGCGCTGCGCACGCACTTCCCGTTCACGCTGCTGCACATGTCGACCGACAAGTTCCTGCGGGATGCGCTGATGGAAGCGGAAGATATTTCGCTCAGCATCAAACAGGTTGATCTGGACAGTCTGCCGCTGCCTCCGGGCTTCAAGGTGACGTTTGAGCACACCCACGCGCAGCACGAGGATGAGGGCGATCACACCGCGCAGCCCCAGCCCATTCATAGCTAGCTGTTCGCGGTGAGTCATGAATCAACAGGCGCGATCTCATCCGAGGTCGCGCTGTTTGATTCAGTTAGTGTAGTTGGGGTGGAGTGAGTTCGCCACGTAGATTACGTTCCATCAGTCTGCGGACGGTGGGCACGTCATAGCCGAGGCCAAACAATGTATAGAGTTTAGTCAGTGCGGATTCGGCTGTCATATCGTAGCCATTGATCACGCCGCACGCTTTGAGCGCGCTCCCGGTCGCGTAGGCGTCGAGATCGACCGTGCCGTACAGGCACTGCGTGCAGCTCACAATGACCACGCCGCGATCGACCGCCGCCTGGATGGCATCGAGAAATCTCCGATCTTTGTCGGGGGCGTTGCCCGCGCCGTAGGTTTCAAGAATGACGCCTTGAATCGGCGGTTGCAGCAGATTCTTGACCACCTCGACGGAGATGCCGGGGAACAGGCGAATTTGCCCGACCTGCGGCTGTGTGGTGAGGCGCGAGAAGCTGAACGGTTGGTTAGGGTGGGGCAGCACGTGGGTTGGATCAATCGTGATATCGACGCCGACCGTGCCCAACGGCGGATAGTTCGGTGAGTCGAAGGCATTGAAGCCGCTGGCGTTGATCTTCACCGTGCGATTGCCACGAAACAGCTTGGTGTTGAAATACAGGCAGACTTCGGGGATGGCGTAGCTGCTGGCGATGAGCAGCGAATCGATCAAGTTGGGACGCGCATCATTGCGCATCTCCACCAGTGGAATCTGCGAGCCGGTGACAATCACCGTTTTGCCGAGGTTTTGCAGCAGAAACGAGAGCGCCGATGCGGTGTAGGCCATCGTGTCGGTGCCATGCAGCACGACGAAACCGTCATAGGCCGCATAGTGGTCGGTGATGTCCTGCGCAATGCTCAGCCAGTCCGCCGGGGTCATGTTAGAGGAGTCGAGCAGCGGCGTGTACTCATGGACGGTGAAGCGCGGCATCCGCTCGTCCTGCAATTCGGTCATTGCCTCCATTTGCTGCTGCAAATAGCCTGCTGCGGGCTGATACCCGGTCGGTGTTTTGACCATGCCAATCGTGCCACCCACATAAGCGACATAAACCGATTTTGGATTACTCACGGCCAGCTCGTGCGAGTGGGCGCACAGTTTCCCGCGCAATCAGGGTCGTGCCAATCAACGTGGTAAGGGTGGAGCGTTCGGGCGTTTCGGCACGATCTTTCAGGAAGCGTACTGCTAGTTTGCCCATGAGAATTTTGTCGACGCGCATGGTCGTGAGCGCCGGGCTGATTTGTGTGGCGAGATCAATATCGTCAAACCCGATCAGCGACAGGTCGTGTGGAATCTCGCGGCCCATTTGCCGCGCGGCCAGCATGACGCCGACGGCCACTTCGTCGTTGCAGGCGAAAATTGCCGTAATTTCTGGCGCGCGCTGGAGCAGGGTACAGGCTGCGTCATAGGCGCTGTCCCGGTTCAGTTCGCTGTCTTCGATGTACACATCGGCGATGCGGTGATGTTTGAGCGCTCGTAGATATCCTTTGCGCCGCTCACGAATACTCGGATACGCGTCCGCTGAACTGCCCACCAAGCCGATCTTTTGATGCCCCTGTTTGATCAGGTACTTCACGGCCATGTACGCGCCGGTGATATTGTCGGTGACGACGCTGTCAAAGCGACTGCCGGGGGCATAGGCATCGACGAGCACGACGGGCTTTTCGAATTTGCGTCCGATCTGGTGGATGGTGTCTTCGAGGAACGTCCCGACCATCAGCACACCATCGACCTGATTGTCGAGGAGCATCGGCGGTAGATTCACCGGACGATTGACCTTGTCGACGCTGATGTTGGCCAGCATCAGGCTGAGGTTGTAGCGTTGACATTCACGTTCAATTCCAGCGAGGACGTAGGAATAGAACGGGTTGATGGTCATGGTGACACCATCATCGATTTTACCGATTGCGCCCAACACAGACAGGTTCGGACGGCTCGGCACGGTCGCGGCGCGTACCTGCATGCGATAACCCAGCGCGGTGGCCGCTTCGATGACCCGGGTGCGCGCCTCATCTGAAACGTTGCCGCGATTGTTCAAGGCATTGGAGGCCGTCCCGAGGGACACACCGGCCAGTTTAGCCACATCGCGTAAGGTGGGTTTTTCGCTGAACATACTTCGTTTTCCTAACAGGTTGGGGCGAAAGGTCTATTGAATGCAATTTATGCCTCTATCTTACCGCGTCGTGAAAAATGAACAAGATTGAACAATGACCGATTTGTACATTGAACAATTTCAGTATAGAATGAAATTCATAGCGGATGAACACGATCAAAATTGGGGTCTTGCATTTTGGGAACGTTCTCAGTTATACTGGGCGAAATTGAACAATACTGAAATTTGACGCAATAAAGCTCATTGTTCCAGGATCAATCATGTCAGGGCGAATTAGTATCCACGACATCGCCAAAGCCGCAGACGTTTCACGCTCGACCGTTTCGCGCGTTGTCAATCACGATGTGAATGTCAGCGCCACGACCCGGGCCCGCGTGCTGGAAGTCATCGAACGTCTGAATTACACGCCTAATCACGCGGCGCGTGCGCTTGTTAAGCGGCGGTCGCAGGTGATCGGTGTCGTGATGCCCGGGACTGCCAATGTCTTTTTCGGGGCTAACTCGTATTTCCCGATGCTCCTGCAAGGAATTGTCGAAGCTGGTAATTTTCACGAGCAGAGTTTGCTCCTCTGTCTCGGCAATGTGGATGAACCGCCTGAACACTTCAGTCAGCGAATTTTGCGCAACAGCATGGGGGATGGTTTCATCGTCGCATCCATTGAGAATGATGGTCCGCTGATCGATCACCTTGTGCAATCTGCACCAAATTTCGTCATGGTGGAGCGCCCGCAGCGCTATCAGGATCGCATCAGTTCGGTGACGGTCGATAACGTGCATGCGGCGCAGGTAGCGACCGAGCACATGATCAGCCTCGGCTACCAGCGCATTGCTCATATCAGCGGCCACATGAACATCGCCGATGGACAAGATCGTCTGGCGGGCTATCTCAAGGCGCTGCAGCTGGCGAACATTCCTTACAATCCTGATCTTGTATATACGGGGAAGTTCACGTTCGAATCTGGTTTCGAAGCGATGCAAGCCCTGTTACCGCACCAACCGGACGCGGTCTTTGCGTCCTGTGACGCCGCCGCGCGCGGCGCAATCGCCGTCATTCAGCAAGCCGGTCTGCGGGTGCCGGAGGATATCGGCATCATTGGCTTTGATGATCTTGATGTGGCGACGAAATCCGCGCCGTATCTGACGACTATCCACCAGCCGGTTCAGCAGAAGGGGGCGACGGCAGTTGAACTGCTGCTCGACCTCATCAGCGGCAAAAAGCAGAGCCCGGAGCAAATCGTTCTTCCTTCCAAGCTCGTCATCCGCGATTCGTGCGGTGCGAATATTCGTAAGGCAAGGTCGGAAAAGGAGGTGCAGTCCCAATCGGTATTCACCTAAACCTTATCCGTTGAATTGCGTTTCAAGCTTTTCTATATGCTAGAGGGAAATTCACAATGTCCAAGAAACTATTTGTCGTCATGCTGTTGGCCCTCCTGCTCGTCGGAGCAGTGATGCCGGTCGCAGCTCAGGAACCCGTGACCATTACGTGGTTCGTCGGTCTGGGCACTGGTACCAACTCAGAACAGATCGAAGTTCAGAACCAGGTCGTGGCGGACTTCAATGCCATGCACGATGACATCGAACTGGTCATCAATATCGGCGCGAGCAATGAAACGTCGCGCGACACCCTGAGCACCCTGATTGCCGCGGGCACGCCTCCGGACATCGTTGGCCCCGTCGGCGTCGCCGGCTCCAACTCGTTTGCCGATCAGTGGGCGACGAACATCGACCAGTTGGCGGCGGATGCTGGCTTCGACACCAGCGTGTTTGACCCCGCTTTGATCGACCTGTACCGCACGCCCGAAGGCACCCTGAGCGGTCTGCCGTTCGCGGTTTATCCTGCGGTCACCTACTACAACATCGACCTGTTCGACGAAGCGGGCCTGAACTACCCGCCGGCCGAATTCGGCGCCCCGTATGTGATGCCCGATGGCACCGAAGTCGCCTGGGACTATGACACTGTTGCCGAAATCGCCAAGATTCTGACGGTGGACGCCAATGGTAACGACGCGACGATGGACGGTTTTGACCCCGCCGCGGTGGAACAGTACGGCGTGAACTTCCAGTGGGCGCGTATGCGTTTGATCTGGACGAACCTGCAGCCGTCCGACCAGTACTACAATGCGGAAACCAACAGCATCAGCGTTCCGGAAGAATGGACGCAGGCGACGCAGTGGTATTGGGACCGGATTTGGGTTGATCACACCGCGCCGAACGCCACCGCCAGCGCCAGCGAAGTTTTGCAGCCCAGCGGTTTCGCCTCGGGCAACCTCGGTATGGCGGTTGTGCCGCTGTGGTACACCTGCTGCCTCGACAACTCGGTTGGCAACTTCACGTGGAATATTGCCCCCGTGCCGGCCTCGTTTGACGGCGAACAGCACGTCGCGATGGATGCCGATACGTTCCGTCTGGTTGCCGCTTCGGCCCACCCCGCGGAAGCTTTCGAAGTTCTGCAGTACCTCGTGACCGAAGCCGCCCCGGCATTGGCCAGCGTTTACGGTGCCTTCCCGGCGCTGCCTGCTGCCCAGCCCACGTGGGTTGAAACCATCAGCGCCCGTTATCCGATGGGTGTGAGCTGGGATGTCGCCGCGGCCAGCCTCGCCTATTCCAACCCCGGCCCGATGCACCACGAATCGAACGTCCCGAACTATACGGCCGTTTATGACCGTGAATTCGCCCTCCTGTCGCTGATCGAAGGCGATACGGGTGCGGACATGGACATCGCCGCGGAACTCGAAACCTTTGCGACGGATGCAACTGCAATCGTTCAAGGTCAGTAAGTAAGTACTACGTCACTCCGGGAGAGGGAGCTATCCCTCTCCCAAACTAGGTAATTGATCCAAACTTGCTCGCAATATTGCTTACCCATCGCTTACAAATACTTATAATTATCAACCCGCTCAGGCAGTGTTGGAGAACAACTTATGGCAACTTCTAATCAATCGCTTTCGGCGTCGCCAGTCGAGCTGTCGATGCCTAAACCCAAAAAATCGAGCGGACTGGAGCGTCAACAGCGTCTCTGGGGCTGGATTTTCCTCTCGCCGTGGATCATTGGCTTTCTGCTCTTCACCGCCATCCCGATCGTGGTGTCGTTGGTTTTCACATTCACTGACTTCACCTTGACCAGTGATGAACCGATGCGCTTTGTCGGTTTGGCGAACTGGCAGCGGTTGTTCACCGATCCGATTGCGCTGACGGCGCTCGGTGTTACGCTGCGCTTTGCGCTGATCGCTGTGCCATTTGGCATTCTGATTCCGCTGGGGTTGGCGGCGCTGCTCAATGCGAAGAACTTGTGGGGCAAAGCCCTCTGGCGGCCGCTGTTCTACATGCCGTACGTTGTTCCCGCGATTTCGAGTATTTTCGTGTGGCAGAGTTTCCTCAACGGCGATACCGGTTGGTTGAACCGTATTCTGCGCGGTCTCGGCGTGGTCGAACCGCCGAACTGGGTGCAAGACGCGAACTGGATTTTGCCGGCGTTCATGCTGGTCGGCGTGTGGGGTGTCGGTAATGCGATGCTCACGATGCTGGCAACGATGCAAGGTGTGCCGACCGAACTGTACGAAGCCGCCGATGTCGACGGCGCGAATCCGCTGGTCAAGTTCCTGCGCATCACGCTGCCGATGATTTCGCCCGTCATCCTGTACAACCTCGTGTTGAGCGTCATCGGTTTGATGCAGTATTTCACGGTGCCCTATGTGATGACGCGCGGCACCGGTAACCCCGGCAACTCGGCCCTGTTCTTCAACATGTACCTGTACAAAACGGCGTTCCAGAACGCCAACATGGGCTATGGTGCGACCCAGGCCTGGTTCCTCTTCTTGATCGCTCTTGTTCTGACGGTGGCGCTCTTCGGTACTTCTAACCGTTGGGTGTACTACGCGAGTGGAGACTAAAAATGGCTGCAACGGTTGCAAAATCGGTAAATACATCCCCCTGGTATAGTCTCCAGTTGAAGAAGTTTGGCATCGGGGCACTGATGTCGATGTTTGCCATCGTGATCGCACTGGTCTATCTGATGCCGTTCGGGCAGATGCTGACGACCGCCTTCAAGAGTGCCGACCAGATCGTCGGTAACACCGATGGCCTGATTCTACCGATGTCGCCGCTCACGTTCACCTACGAAGGCGAAGCCGTTCCGATTGTGAAAGTGCCGGATGGGAATGGTGGCTTTAACGAGCTGGGGCTAGTCAACAAGGGGCGTCAGAGCAGCGAATTCATCGATCCTGCTAACCCGGAAGCTGGTTTGATCACGTGGGAAGGCAGCTGGCGTACGCTGGAAACGGTGTATGAGCTTAACCTGCATCCGGAGAACTTCCCGGAAGCATGGCGTCTGATTGATTTTCCGCGCGTGTTCTTCAACACGGCCTTCATCGCCATCGCCGGGATGATCGGCACGCTGCTGTCGAGCATTTGCGTCGCCTATGCGTTTGCGCGCTTCCCCATCCCCGGCAAGAACATCTACTTCATCATTCTGATCGGCACGATCATTCTGCCCGGGCAGGTGACGCTCATCCCGACCTATGCGTTCTTCGCCAGCATTGGCTGGACGGGATCGTGGCTGCCGCTGATCATCCCGCACTTTTTCTCGAATGCCTATAACGTCTTCTTGCTGCGTCAGTTCTTCATGACGCTGCCGCGCGAGCTGGATGAAGCCGCAATGATCGATGGTGCTGGCCCCGCCCGCGTGTTGGTCAGCGTGATCATTCCGCAGGCGTGGCCGGCCATTCTGTCGGTCGGGCTGTTCCACTTCATCTTCGCGTGGAACGACTATTTTGGGCCGCTGCTCTACACCCTCGGTAAGTCTGACCTGTGGCCGATCTCGATTGCGGTTCAGCAGTTCAACTTCCAATACGGTCCACGGCCAGAACTCATTCAGGCGACTTCGCTCATGGCGATGGTGCTGCCCCTGCTGATCTTCG
>CALKIA010000285.1 GCA_937988705.1 uncultured Chloroflexota bacterium
CTGGCGATCCACCCGGTGCGACTCGCGCTCGCCGAGGCTGTTCTCAATCGTTCCGACGACGAACACATGCGTGTGCAGCATTTGTATCCCGTAGTCGTCATCCGTATCCCGGTCATGGAGGACGTATGAAAACTCCGGGGTATTCAATCCACGTGCCTCATGCCAAGCCTCAATCGTCCGCTCGGTGACTTCGCGCACGAGGTCATGCTTCAATTCGTCGGGCACGAGTGCCATCAAGTCGGGCGCAGGTGCGATGACGAGGTGATGCGCCAGCACATAGGGGCCTGCCAACTTGCCCGCGTTCTCATAGACCGCCCGCCAACCCTGACCTAAGCCGTAATCAGTCCAGCGTTCGTCGATCTCGACCGGACGATGATCGGGACTCTCCCGGTGCGACACGTACTTGAGTAGCTTCTTCAGCCCGCGATAGCCGCCTTTCGACGGCTTCTGATACTTCCAGTTCGGGATGATCGTGGGCTTGGCCATGCGTACTAAATTCCTTCCGATGACACAAAATGAGAGATAACCGTGTTCCTGCGTTGCAGTTTGGCGGCCTGCCGACAGCGATTGCTGCAGTACAAACGCGGCCGTCCGGCGTAGTAATCCGACCGGGGCAAGACATCCCCGCAGACCGCGCAATACCTCATTCGTTCACTACGGGATGGTGGCCATTCCCATTCACGCTGACGGCTAAAGGGCGCGCCATCTCCATAACACCCCCTTCGTTTCCGCCTTCAAGTAGCACTGGAGCAGCGCTCGTTTCCGGCGTCTCGTACCAGTCATCCGCTTGTAGTTCGCGGTAGACCAGCGCTCGCCAATCGGCCTGGCTCAGCATCTCCAGTACTTCACGCTTGCGGCTGTTCACCTTGCGGAGGGCATCCCGCAGCGCATTGGCGTAGAACTGCATCCATCGACTGTGCGCTTCCGGGTTGACCGTCGCTCGCTGCCAGTCGTTGATCGCCTCCTGATAGGCGCGCTCGTTGGCGTGGCGCAGTTCAATGGCTTCGAGCATCTGCTCTTTGAGGACATAGGCGGTGCTCAAGACAAGCAGCGGCGGAGCGATCGCTTCCAGCCACGCGAATGGACTTTCCAGATGACCGGGCAGGGCAACCTGCACATTCCCGATCAGCGCGATCCCGGTGGCGATGCCCATGCTCCCGTAGAGCAGTCGTCGCGCGCCTTTCGATGTGCCGAGTGTCGCCAGTGCCAGCGAGAACACGACTTGTCCGACTTCCGCGGTCAGAACGGTGGCGATGCCAACGGCAATCATGGCAAGTTCATAGGGTACAGCCGTGCCAAACGTGGTTGAACCAATGACGTACAGCCGAATCGCGGACGGGGTGAAGGCTGCCAATAACAGCGCAATACACAAGCCGCTGATCAGTTTCGTTACCATCGGCGGGTAACGATGCGCAGCATGTTGGTTGAAGTGGTCGCGATCTGGACGGTCGCCGATGTCGCGCATCACCGCTTCAGCGGCTGCACCACGGGCAAGCTGACGCTCTTCCTGCGTGAGCGGTTTGATCTGTGCTAGAGGGGATATTTGGCTGTTCAAGCGTCCATCTCCTAAGTGCTTGACCAGCTCGTTTCTTTTTTTAACTTACCTGGTATGGCATCTTGATGATGGGCATCAATGTGAGCGGCCTCGCGGAAGGTCAGAAGATCGCGCAGCGCGGCTGGTAGTCACACGTTCAACCACAGCGGCGTGATCGTTAGGATCACGCCGCTTTTTATTCCCCTAGCGAACCACCGCAACTTGCTTGACAACGAAATTCATCTATGTTAGTCTCCCGTTGAAAGCGTTTGCAACGTATTTCGTAGGGTATTTGAACTTGTGTTTGAGGGTCAGGCGAGATATTCTTCGTCTTATAGTATTTTCTGCAATCGTTTGCAGCACCAGAATAATTCAGCTAGATTGCGCAGCTTTAATCCGGGTCGTTTTAATCAATGAAGTTTCAAAAGAACACCCGCAAAAAATCGCATAACAGCATCACCATTGTCGATGTCGCCAAAGAAGCGGGTGTCTCCTACTCGACCGTGTCGCGGGTCTTTTCCGGCTTTGAATTTGTCAACGAAGATACACGGCGCAAAGTGGTGGAAGCCGCCAACCGCCTTGGCTATGTGGTAAATCTGCAAGCCCGTTCTCTGGCCGGCGGACGCTCGAATATCGTCGGACTGCTTGTGCCGGGCATTGATAACGGCTACATCAGTGAAATCGTCAAGGGTATCGATCAGGAACTGGCGAATTCACAGTATGACCTGATGTTGTATACCACCCACCGCTATGCGGGCAAGGAAGCCTACTACGTCAAAATGATTGCGAACGGGCTGGTCGATGGCTTGCTGTTGATCGTACCGCTCGTCACTGAAAACTACCTTCAAGCCCTACCCACCCAGGACTTCCCCTATGTTCTCGTCGATCAGGCTGACAGTGAGCGCCCCAGCACCACCGTCGATGTGACCAACTGGCAAGGCGCATATGAGGCAACCAGTTATTTGCTCGGTCTCGGCCACAAACGCATAGGTTTCATCACAGGTTTAACGCAGTTGAGCAGTTCAACCGAACGCCTCGACGGGTATCGCGCCGCTTTAGAGCATCACCGAATTGCCGTTAATCCCGACCTCATCATCGAAGGCAATTACGAAACCAACGGCGGCTATCTCAGCATGCTCCGCCTACTCGATCGACCCATTCGGCCGACGGCCGTGTTCGCCGCGAACGACCTCTCGGCTTTCGGCGCACTGGAGGCTATTCGCGAACGTGGGCTAGAAATCCCGCGGGACGTATCCGTCATCGGCTTCGACGACATCCCAGAAGCCTCCATTGTGTACCCCAAATTGACGACGATCCGGCAGCCGCTCATCCAGATTGGGCAGGTCGCCGTCCGCCTTCTCCTTGAAAAGCTCGATGACCCGGAGAAGGAGGCCCGGCGCGTGACGCTCGCAACCGAGCTCGTCATTCGCGATTCTTGTGCTCCACCTAGAGAGTGAACGGAACAAGCGAAAGGATCAAGCGCACAAACAATTTTTCTTGTACTTGATTTGCAAGCGTTTGCAATTGATGAAGAGCTTATTGAGATAAACATGCACACTCGTAAAATCCTATAGTTGCTCGCCGTCCGTTAGAAGATACAGCGCCTATCGAGGGATGCGCTATACTTGGTTTCTTCTGGTACGTGCTGTTCCCGCTCACGCGTCTGGCGCTCGGTGCGATCATCGTGCTGCAAACGATTGTGTCATGAAATGTGTATTTCCTGTCGCTCCTCGTCTTCACCGATGACTCCAAGAATCCGCTCACGCTCGGAACTTTGGTATCTCAGGGTCAGTATCGTTCGAACTGGAATCGCCTAAGGACGTTTGTGTCGCTGCTGGTCCCGGCGGTTCTGTTTTCTATCTTCACGCAGCGGTAGATCGTCACTGGCTTGACCGGCGGCGAACTCAAAGGATAATAAGGTCATGCTTCGGGAGTCCCTTCCATATCAAGATTCAACTCGTTCTATCGAGGAGCGCAGTGCCGACTTGCTAGGGCGCATGACGCTCACCGAGAAAGTCGCGCAGTTGGGCAGCTACTGGGTCTATGAACTGCTCGACAACATCACGTTCGCGCCGGAAAAAGCCGCGCCGAAACTCCAACGGGGCGTCGGCCACATCACCCGCATCGGCGGCGCCAGCAACGTCAACCCGCAGGAAAGCGCAGAGGTCGCTAACGCGATTCAAAAGTGGTTGATCGAGCACACCCGTCTGGGAATTCCTGCCATCGTGCATGAGGAATGCTGCTCCGGTTACATGGCGAAGGGCGCAACGGTCTTTCCGCAAGCCATCGGTGTGGCGAGTACCTGGCAACCCGAATTGGTCGAAGCCATGGCCGATGTTATTCGCCAGCAGATGCGCGCCGTTGGCGGGCATCACGCGCTTGCCCCAGTGCTTGATGTTACTCGGGACGCCCGCTGGGGACGCGTCGAAGAAACGTTCGGCGAAGACCCCTATCTCGTTTCCCAAATGGGCAGCGCCTACGTTCGCGGAATTCAGGGACGTTCGCTCGCTGATGGTGTCATCGCCACGGGCAAGCATTTCGTCGGCTACGGCATGACCGAAGGCGGCATGAACTGGTCGCCCGCGCACCTCACCGCGCGCGAGCTACGCGACACTTACTTGCTGCCGTTTGAAGCGGCTATCCGCGAAGCGGGACTCGCCTCGATTATGAACGGCTACCATGAACTGGACGGCATTCCCTGTGGCGCGAACAAGTGGCTGCTCACTGAGGTACTGCGCGGTGATTGGGGCTTTGAAGGCACGGTCGTGTCTGATTATTTCGCCGTTGCCCAGCTTCAGGATTACCACCGCATCGCGGCAGATCGCGTAGAAGCGGCCCATCTCGCGCTTGAAGCGGGGATCGACGTCGAGCTGCCGTCCACCGACGCCTACAACGAGGGACTGGTCATGGCGGTCGAAGCCGGACGCGTCCCGCTGGCACTGATCGATCAGGCCGTGCTGCGCCTACTGCGCCAGAAATTTGAACTCGGACTATTCGAAACACCCTACGTCGATTCCACGTCGGTGCAGTTCGATACGCCCGATCAGCGGACGCTGGCGCACACCATCGCCGTGCAGTCGCTGGTGCTGCTGCGCAACGAAGGCAATCTGCTGCCGCTCCCCAAGACGCTCCGTTCTATCGCAGTGATTGGCCCCAACGCCGACAACCTGCGTAATCTATTCGGCGACTACTCCTACCCCGCGCACATGGAATCGCTGCTCGAAGCGATGAGTGTCAACGTCTTCAACCAACCGCAAGCGCAAGGCATTGTCGTCAGCGACGATTTCATCAAGACGGAGAGCCTCTTAGGCGCCATCCAGCGCGCCGACGACCTCGACTGCGAAATCGTGTATGCGCAAGGCTGCGGCGTGCGGGACACATCGACAGATGGGTTTGCGGCGGCGGTGGCCGCGGCGCGTCACGCGGATGTCGCGATCCTCGTGGTCGGCGATAAGGGCGGCCTTTCGAACGATTCCACCTCCGGCGAAGCGCGCGATCGCGCCGTGCTCGATCTCCCCGGGGTCCAAGCGGATCTGGTCAAGGCAGTCTACGAGACGGGTACGCCCGTCGTGCTCGTGCTGATCAACGGTCGCCCGATCACCCTCGGCTGGATGGCGGAAAAAATCCCGGCGATCCTCGAATGTTGGTTCCCCTCGGAAGCAGGCGCCGCCGCGATCAAAGAGGTGCTGTTCGGCGATGCCAATCCTGGCGGCAAGCTGCCGATCAGTTTCCCGCGGGCGGTCGGTCAAATCCCGGTCTTCTACAGTCACCGTCCGTCGGGCGGGCGCTCCAATTGGAAGAATGACTATGTCGAAACCCCCACATCGCCGCTGTATCCGTTCGGCTACGGTCTGAGCTATACAACGTTCGCGCTGGCCAATCTCAACGTGAGCGCGACGGCTCAGGCGAACGAAACGTTCACCGTGCAAGTCGACGTGACCAATACAGGCACCCGCGCGGGCGATGAAGTGGTGCAGGTCTACACCCATCAACTCGTGAGCGGTATCACCCGTCCTTTGAAGGAACTCAAAGCCTTTCAGCGCGTCCAGCT
The DNA here is from genome assembly GCA_937988705.1 of uncultured Chloroflexota bacterium. GTDB lineage: Bacteria > Chloroflexota > Anaerolineae > Aggregatilineales > Phototrophicaceae > Flexifilum. The sequence continues at coordinate 5,586 of CALKIA010000285.1, forward strand.
TGAGCCGGGGCAAACACGTACGGTGACGTTCACGCTGCCCGTGAACTTGCTGGCGTTCGTCAACGCGGCGGATCAACTGGTTATCGCGCCCGGAGCAGTCGATATCATGGTCGGCACGTCCTCCGCAGATTTGCCGCTGCGCGCCAGCGTAACGCTGACCGGAGATGTCACCCTGGTGCAGCGGGCCTTCACCGCCACGGCACAGGTCAGTTAGATGTAGAGAACACCTCTATAGCAAACAAAGACCTTCTCGGCAGCGAGAAGGTCTTTGTTTATGTAGGGGCAGACCGATGTGTCTACCCGGTTTCGGGCGCACACACAGGTGCGCCCCTACATCCATTCGTGGATTTGTTTCGAGAACTTACTGGAGAAGGTCTTTGTTTATGACTGAAGTAGGTTACCGAAAGCGTTTATGTAGGGGTAGACGGATGTGTCTGCTCAGCTGTGGGAGCACACACAGGTGCGCCCTGACAAGAACATGCGACGAGCTGCTTGAGCTAAGGGTTAGACGAACGGATCACACGGCAAGCGCACGGTAAAGGTGCTGCCCTCCCCGACTTTACTCGTCGCGCTCACTGTCCCCTTGTGCAGTTCCACAATTTCCTTGACAATCGCCAAGCCTAACCCCGTCCCGCTGGCCTGCGTCTTACGCGCGCGGTCGGTGCGGTAGAAACGTTCGAAGATGCGCGGTAGATCCTCCGGCGGCACGCCCATCCCCTGATCACCCACGCGAAACACCGCCGAGTCGCCCTCCAGCTGCGTCTGGATGTAAATGTCTTTGCCATCCGGCGTGTAATTGACCGCATTCGAGATCAGATTCACCAGCGCCCGTTCGATCTGACGGCCATCGATCAACAGTGGTGGCAGATTCTCATCCATCGAGAGGGTGAGCGTTTGCTGCTTGCTGATCGCCACGGGTTCGTAGGTGTCAAACACACGGCGCACCACGCGATTCAAATCATCGGCGGCGGGCGTCAGCGTTAGCTCTCCGCGATCTAACTGCGACAACATGCGCAGGTCGGCCAGCAGATTCCGGAGGTGCTGCACCTGATTCTCCAGTGCGCGCACATGCTCATCGACTTTTTCCGGCGCGTGCCGCAGCAAATACAGGCGCGTCGTCAGCCCCATGATCGGAGTAGCCATATCGTGCAGCGCATCCTGCACAAAGCGCGCTTTGAAGCGTTCGATTTCTTTCAGGTTGGTGATATCATGCGCGCTGACCAGCAAACCATTCTGCCCCGATTCGTCCGCCAGCTCGACCGGAATGAACGCCAGATCAAAATCGCGTTCGCGGCCATCCTGCGCCAGAATCTGCGTTTCAACGCGCAGAGGTTCTTGTTCCTGCAGCGCCCGGATGAGGGCGTTCCCCACAGCCGCCCGATGCGAATCATCAGCCAGCACCCACAAAATGCGCTCGATACAGTCTGAAACTTGATCGCCAAACATCGAGACAAAGGCCGGGTTCATCGTCTTGATATCGCCATTGGACTGAATGAGCGCGATCGCGTCGGTCGAGTGGTTAAGGACGATCTCGATCTGTTCTTTGGTGCTGCGCAGCTGCGCGGTGCGCGCCTCGACGAGTTGTTCGAGCTGGGCAGCGTACTGCTGCAATTCCGCTTCCAGCCGCTTTTGCTCGGTGATATTTTGCGCTGCTCCGTAAAAGCGGACAACCCGCCCTGTTTCATCCCGCTCCACCTGCCGCCGGATATAGATCCACCGGTGTTCGCCATCCTGCGTGATGATGCGATACTCGCCAGACACCGGGTTCCCGCGCACAGTTTCCTCAACATCGTGCCGCGCCCGCCCGCCATCGTCTGGATGGTAGATGGCGTAAGCGGGATCGATGTCTTTCTTATCGTAACCGGTCACGCGGCGAAAAGAGTCTTCCGTCAACCAGTCCGGGTAGTAATTGCCATCAGAATCGACTCTATACGCATAGGCATAGTCAGAAATAATGCTGCTGATAGCTCGATACCGTTGTTCACTCTGGCGCAGCGCTTCTTCGGCCAGTTTGCGCTCCGTGATATCCTGGACCGCGCCGTTAATGCCAATCATGCGGTTAGCGTGGTCATCCCACATGGGATTCGCATAGACCCGCACCCACCGGATCGTACCGTCTTTCGCGATAATGCGGATTTCGCTTACAACCCGCTGATTCTCATGCAGGTGGGCCATATCTTCCGCATCCTGTTGCACATCGTCAGGATGCACAATCGACGGCCAGCCGCCGCGTGCGACATATTCCGTTTGGGAATAGCCCGTAATCACTTCGAAGGCGCCCCCCAGAAGGATGGGCTCCACCGACCGATCCTCAGCCACCCGCGTTTGGAAGGTGTAATCCGAAACGGTAATCGTGATAAGGCGAAACCGTTCTTCACTCTCCCGTAAGGCGGATTCCAACTTTTTCCGCTCGTCGAGTTCAGCGATGACGCGCTGCAGTGCCCCATTCAGGCGCAGAGATAAGGCATAGCTGAACAGCGTGATAATGCTGATGATCAGGCTGTGGGTTAGCCAGGCAGTTATCGGCGTGCCAAACGGGGGCGGAAGCAGCCCATTCTGCATCAGCAAGCCCATGCCCAACCCAACGATGATAGACAGCACCGTAACAATGCCAGCGACCCGCCAGCCGCTCAACCAGGCGGCGAGCATGATGACCACCAGATACACACCGTAGTAAGCCGCGAGGGTTCCGCCCGCGGTCGCCACGATCAGCGTGGCGATGACGAAGGCGCTGCCCACAAACAAATACTGAGCCACACGGTAGAACCGCGTCCGCACCAAAACCAGACAAACGCCCGTGATCACGCCGAAGGCGGCCCCGAAGAGGAGGCGATCTATTCGACCCGGAGCCAAAATCGCCCATAAGGCAAGATAAACCACCAGAACCGGAGCGCCGATCAGCACCATCGCGTTAAAAACTTGCCGCGAATGAACCGAGGTGTCTTCAGTGTTTGACAGAGGTACTTCTGTCAGGTGTCGAATGCTATCGGAGACGAGCCGTCTCATACGCCCTCATTCGCGCTGTCAGAAAATCATGGTTGTTTCTATTGTATAGTGCAACTCACGAGGAGTGAATATAACTTTTTCCAGTTTTAGTCTGTAATACAACCAATTCAGCAAGAATTAACGCTCTTCATGTTGGGTTCGCCACTTCACGAAACGGTGGGTTGACCTATGCACGGCGATCCTGGAGTTCGACTTGCGCCCAATGCGCGGAGCGTCGAAGCAGTTGCGGGGTGCGCCAGTTGGTCGGCTCGGAGGTTCGGCATGCAGCGATCGACTTATCCTTTGGTGGGTTATCTTTAATTAAAGTTTAACCCCAAAAGATTGCCTTCTCAATTAATTATTCATTTTCAACGTCAAACCGGGTATCAACCAACGTTCAGAATTCGTACTCGTCGAAGTCCTCGCACAGGTGAATCGGCCCATCGTAGGTGGTGCGCGCTTCGGCGACCAGCGGCGTCGGGTCGGTATTCCACACCTGATAGTGGATCAAGTACAGCGATTTCGCACGCGCCTCACTGGCAATTTCCCCGGCTTGAGCAGCGCTCGAATGCCCGAAGCCCTTTCCCGCCGCCTCGTGGATCAGCAGATCGGCATCGTGCGCCAGATCGAGCAGCGGGGGAATCGGTTCGGTGTCGCAGGAATACGCCAGCACCTTGCCATTGCGTTTGTTCTCAATGCGCAAACCGATTGTCGGGATGAAATGTTTGGTCGGGTAAGCGAAAATCCGGAAATCGTCATTATCAAGGACGGGGGCGTTATTTCGTTCGAGAATGCGGTGAAAGGTGACCGGGAAGAAGTTCGGCCATGTATCCCAGGCAAAGAACATCATCATGTCTTCGACGCGGTTAACGCAGTGATTCAGCCCGTAGATGCGCAGCGGCGCTTTGCGCCCGAGCAGCCACATGTGCATGAGCATATTGGGCACGCCTGAGACATGGTCGGGATGAAAATGCGTGAGGATCATGTCTTGCAACGTATCATCGCTGATGCCGAGCTTATGGATTTTGCCGAGCGGGTTGGAACCACAATCCACCAAAATCGGCGCAGATTCACCTTCTAGTATGAAGTGGGTATTATCGTGCTCCGCGTCTGAAACCGCCGCCGCTGACCCCAAGATGATGATACGCGCCATGTTCGCCCCAACGCTCGATTGATGTC
>CALKIA010000286.1 GCA_937988705.1 uncultured Chloroflexota bacterium
GGGGTCGCCATGACGACGATGATCGAGGTGGCGAGGATCGCCCACACGAACAGCGGCATCTGGAAGTAGCCCATGCCTTCGGGGCGCATGTTCTTGACGGTCACGATGAAGTTAATCGCGCCGAGGATGGACGAAATACCGAGCAGGTGGATGGCCAGCGCCCACAGCGTTTGCCCATCACCGCTAAACAAGGTGCTGAGCGGCGGATAGCTCGTCCAGCCCGCTTCCGCCTGCCCCGCGAAGTAACCGAGGAAGAACAACACGCCCGCCGGCGGAATCAGCCAGAAGGCGAAGGCGTTCAGCCACGGGAACGCCATGTCTTTCGCGCCGAGCATGAGCGGCACGAGGTAGTTGCCGAAGCCTGCCATCATCGGGATGATCCACAGGAAGATCATGAAGGTGGCGTGCATGGTGAACAGCCGATTGTATTCCGTGCCATCGGGCATGAGGTCGAGCGCCGGGGTGAGCAGTTCCCACCGGACGAGCATCGCCAGCGCGCCACCGATGATGAAGAAGAACAGTGCAGTCGTCATGTACTGCACGCCGATGATTTTGTGATCCACGCTCCAGCGCAGATATTCGCTGAACTGCGGACGGGGCACGTTCAGCGGAACGGCACCGGGTAACGGTCGGGTGATGGTTGCCATAAAACTCTCCTAACTTCCTGCTGCTTTCCGCTAGCCCTGCTGCTGGGTCAGTAAATACGCGACAATCGCGGTGAGATCATCGTCGGACATGTAGTTGGTCTGTGCCGGGTCCGGGTTGAACTGCGGCATTTGATTCGCATAGCCGGGGACGACATATTCGCCGGGATGCCGCAGCGAATTGATTATGTATTCTTCGGCGGTGAAACCGGGGCGGCGCGTTTCCGCACGGTTGCCGATGTTGTCGAGGTTCGGCCCGACATTCCCCGGCCAACCGAGATCGGTCAGGACGTGGCAGGCGGCACACGGGTAGGACCCCGCTTCGAGAATCTGGCGACCGAGCGCGACCGGATCATCCGGCGGGAAGAGCACCTTTTGGGCTTCCGGTTGATAGAATTCACGCAGATAGGTTTCTTCGTCAGCATAGACGACCAACCAGGCACCGCGCAGATTGCCTTGCTCGTCGATGGTGCCGGCCATATCACCGTGACCACTGCCGCACAATTCCGCGCACACGATGCGGTACACTCCCGCTTCGATGGGCGTAAAGCGAATCTCAGGGACGCGTCCCGCCAGCGCATCCTGCTTGATACGCATGCCCGGAATCCAGAAGGCATGATTCACGTCCTGCGTGTGCAGCCGCACCACCACCGGTTTGCCGACCCACGTCGCCAACTGCGTATAATTGAACGTCAGCGCGCCGCCATCGTTGAACGCCGCATTCACATCTTCGCTCAACTGCTCACGGGTGACGCCGGCATTGCCCAGATCGCCTTCGGTGACGTCATACGTGAATGTCCACGCGAAGCGCTGCCCGGTGACATTCACGATCTGCTCGTTGGGCTTAATGGAGGTGATGTTAGTCCAGACGGAGTAGGCGTAGAGCGTCAGCACGGTCACGATGATCGCGGGGATCAACGTCCACACGAATTCGAGCGTGGTGTTACCCTGAATGGGCGGGCCATCGCTGTAATCGTTCGCGCGCGCGCGGAAGCGGATGATGGAAAAGGCCAGCACGCCATTGACCAGCAGGAAGATCGATGCGCCGATCGCCAGCATGAACCGGAATAAGCCATCCACCTGCTGGGCCTCAGCCGATCCCTGAACCGGTAGAATGTTGGAGCTGAAGGCGCTGATGAAGACTCCACCAGCGATGATGGCGATCCCACCGATGACAATCCACAGGAGACTAACCGAGGTTCCATTACGATTCGTATTACTTGGATTCATAGAGCATACATCCGTATCTGAAAAATGCGGGCGTGAATGACCGGAAGGTCAGCGCCAAATCGTGATCCACTTGTTCCAATTTACACAAACTGCGCCTTAATTGTAACTGAGTCTCTTTAGAATGGCAAGCAAGTTCGTGGTAGAATAACCGCGATTCCATCGTATGGGAGGAGAGACGAATATGAAGAACACTTGGTTGGTGCTGGGACTGGTCTTGCTGGTTTTTACCGTAATTATGATGGCACTGTTCAACGTGGTCGGCGGCATCGTCATTGGCATCGCGGCCTTCAGCGTGGTCGGCGTGATGGCGATCATCATGCAGGAAAAGCACGAACATGAAGACCACTACACAGTGCCGCCGCCTTCGGAGCAGAATAACGCTCAATAACCACTGTGCACACACTCAATCTCAACGCTCAGACGCCCAGACGCTAGGACGCGAAGGATTTCATGATCACAATTTCGCGGCTGCGCGCACTGGCGTCTTGGCGTTATGGCTTCCCTCTGTTTTTCATCCTGCTGCTCACCCTCGTGTACTTCTATCCGCTGGCGTTCACCGATCACATCCTGGCGCGGGGCGACACTTACGCCTATCACTATCCCTACTGGGCAGCGCGTAACGCCGCCATCCTGAGCGGACACCTCCCGCTCTGGTCACCCGATCTGTTCATGGGCGTTCCCCTGCTCGCCAACAGTCAGATCGGCACGTTCTACCCGCCCAACTGGATCGTGGCGCCACTCGCACCACCGGACAGCCTCCGGGTCAGCGCGCTGCTGCATATCGTGTGGGCTGGCCTGGGGACATACGGGCTGGCACGGCGGACGCTGCGGGTGTCACGACAGGCGGCGCTGGCGGGCGCGGCGATTTTCGCGTTGGGCGGCTACTTCGGCGCGCACATCGAGCAAATCAACCAGCTGCAAGGCCTCGCGTGGCTGCCGTGGCTGCTCTTGATCTTCGATTGGGCCACCGCCAAAACGAATAAGGCGTTTGTAGGGACGAGACATGTCTCGTCCTCTGTGCCCCATAACCAAGGACGAGGCATGCCTCGTCCCTACACAAGTGTCGTCCTCTTGGGCGTGGCTATCGCACTGCAATTCTTCACCGGGCACACGCAGACCGTGTTCATGTCGCTGGTCGCGCTCGGCCTGTACGCCCTGCTGACGCGCCCCGTGCGCGGCCTGCTCGTGCTGGCGGTCAGCGGCAGCCTCGCGCTGATCATCAGCCTGCCGCAGCTCCTGCCCACCCTCCAATTGATGGAACTGTCGAATCGGCGCGGCGGTTTCAACCTCAATCAGGCGACCGCCTTCTCGTTCAGCCCGTTCATCTTCGGGCGCGGTCTGCTCCCCTCCTACGACGGCCTGATCTTCAGCGAATACATCGCCTACATCGGCGTCATCGGCTTCGCCCTCGCGCTCTTCGGGATAAAGAAACAGCCTAACGCCAAGACGCCAAGACACGAAGACGCCAAGAAGATTAATCAATCACTTCGCGCCTTTGCGCCCTTGCGTCTTTGCGTTGAGCTTTATTCTTCTATTTCTTTTCAACCCTTTCTTGTCCTCGCAGTTGTCGGGTTGTTTCTGGCGTTGGGCGCGTTCAACCCGCTGTACTGGCTGCTGGCGGGGTTACCCGGTTTCAACCTGTTCCGCGTGCCCGCGCGCTGGCTGGCGCTGTTCGCGCTCGGATCGGCGCTGCTGGCCGCGCGGGGACTCCAGCGCCTGCTCGACGGCGACCGCCCATCACGCCGCCTGTGGCTCGCCGCGCTGATCCTGATCGGCGGGCTGGCGCTCAGCACCGCGCTGACGGGTCGGCTTGACGATGGCACGCCCGCGCCGCCGCCCACCGTGATCAGCGTCGTGGGGTGGATCATCGCCGGAGTGGCGTTTGTTGTCCTGAGCCTCACCCCCAATCAACCTCACCCCCCGGCCCCCTCTCCCAAGGGCGAGGGGGTGAAAACCACATCCCGAATTCCCCCTCTCCGCTCGGAGAGGGGGTTAGGGGGTGAAGTTAGCGGCTGGGGGGTGAAGTTGATCCTCCCCGCCCTCTTACTCGAACTGTTCCTCGCGGGGCGCGGGCTGCCCGCGCAGAACCTCGTCCCGCCGGAGACCTTCGAGCAGCAGCGCTTCACCGTGAGCCAACTGCTCGCGCTCAACGAGGGACAAAATCCGCCGGGGCGCGTGCTGAGCATCAGCGACGGGCTGTTCGACCCCGGCGACCGCGCCGCGCTCGAAGCCCGCTGGTTCGACCTGTCGCCGGAAGCGCTGCAAACGGCCTTCGTGACCGTCAAGCAGCGCGAACTGCTCGCGCCGAATCTGCCGCTGCTCTACGGCATCCCCAGCGTCGACGGCTTCGACGGCGGTCTCTTGCCGACGAGCTATTACACAGCCTTCACCTCGCTGATGATCCCCGATGGCGAACTCCGCACCATCGACGGGCGTCTGCGCGAAGTGCTGGCGTCAGAAGCATGTCGCGGCGCGTGCATCCCTGATCAACGTTGGCTGAATTTGACGAATACGCGCTGGCTCATCCTCGATAAAGTCTATGATCTTGTGCATGATGGGATTTTTTACGATACCGGGCTACCAGTGAACATCTCAGGAGCGGCTGTCGTTGAATATCCCAACGTCAATAATTTTGAGGCAACGGAAATCCGTGTCGCTTATCGCTGTGAAGGTGAACGCTGTGATCAGATGACCGCTACTATGGGGGCGTTCTATTCCAGCGAGTTTGTCACGCCAGTCACAACACTTGATAACGGATACCGTCTTGTACGTCAAGAATTACCAACAGCTCAAACTCCAGCGTCTATAGCTATCTCCATGTCTACGTTTGCTATCATTGATGCTGTGACGCTAGTCGATGCGCGGACAGGCGATTTTCAGCAGTTATTACCGGGTAACTGGCAAGAGTGGAGACGAGTCCTCTCTAGTGACATCAAAATCTACGAAAACGTGAATGTGTTGCCTCGTGCTTTTATAACAAACAATGTTCATTGGACGCCCAATACAGCCGAAGGGACGGAAACGGCGCTCAATCTGATGCGGCAGCCGAGCTTCGATCCCCGTGAGCAAATCACATTAGCGGGAGACGGTGTAAGCATGGACCACCAATCTGCCGAGAACACTGTTACCATCGCCGACTACACCCCAGAGCGCGTGGTGATCGACGTGGAGACGGCAGCCGACGGCTATCTGCTGCTCACCGACGCCTACTATCCCGGTTGGCGGGCGACTATCGACGGTGCGCCGACCACGATCTATCGCGCTGATGTCATGTTCCGGGCGGTGTTCGTCCCGGCGGGCGCGCACGAAATTGTGTACACCTATGATCCATATGCACAATAGGTTTCCGAAATTTACGAGTTTCACGAAAAATACAGAAATCCTCAAAGCATGTACAACTAAGTATGGTTTAAGATTTATTCCAATCGTTATCTGATTATTTATTTAAGCCACCCCGCCGGAAACGGTACGCAAGGGGCAGACGCACTGCGCCGCCCCGTCGATTTTGCTTTGCCAGAGCACAGACTAAATTAACAGGGGGATTGCTATGAAAAATCACATTCTTGTGCTTGAAGATGACCCACAGCGCTCCTACCTGTATACCCATATTCTGAGCCGCGCGGGCTATTGTGTGGACATCGCCCCGTCCCTGGAAGGCGCGCAGCGGCTGATGGGTGAAAACAGCTATGCTTTCTTTGTCTGCGATATGCAGGTGCAGGGGGGCAGCTGCGCCTTGCTGCGCAGTGAATGGGAACTGCTCAAACATCGGGG
>CALKIA010000287.1 GCA_937988705.1 uncultured Chloroflexota bacterium
CGCGCTTCCAGTCGGAGATCAGCGGCCAGCTGCTCCCCATGTACATGATGCCGATCCCCAGAAACCCGATGACGGCAGCGATGGGCGCGATGATTTGCGCCGTATCCCGAATGTCGTTGAATAGATCTTGCACAGCCTGCGAAAGATTCAACCGAGCAGCTCCTCAGTGGATGGATGAAGGCACCAGGGAGCGACCGGCGTGCGCCATGACGGTTGGGCCGCTGCTCTGTGGCAGTGCGCTGGATCGTGTGGGGTCATCCGGCACGACCGTGCTGCTCCCTGAGTACAACTTCAGGGTAGCAAAGTCAGGTCGGCCCGCGCCCGGAATCGTACAGACTCGCATGGGAAGATTCCGGGCTGGTGGGGCAAACAAAAACCCTACACGCCGTCACGGGAGAAAGTGAACGGTATGTAGGGTTATGAAGGGTTTACCGCGCGAAAAATATGGTGATTTTCCTGAGGTCTCATGATCGGCAACCACCGACCTACTCCTATCTTTAGGTGTATAATGCCAATAGATAATTGTAAATAAGTATTTATTTGGCTTGGGAAATAGAGGATGACTACGAAATCTACAAAATCAAATCTGCCTGTACTTGCACTGCTTACTTTTGGCGCAATGTTCTTGCTGTTTGATACATATAGATCCGCTGTTGCACAGTCTCAAGGTAATGATGGCGGTTATGTGCTTGTACGGATCAATTGTTTCGAGATCCGAGCCCTACCCGTAGATTTAGCTGATGGGGATGTAGCAGAACTTCAACTTATGGTTATTGTTACCGATGGTGAACAAGTGAACGGCACATTCACTTTCTTCCAAAATTCGTCGTCTAGTGAGGTACGACCAGTAAGAGCAGGGGAACGATTCTGTGACACAGACGCAGCCGGCCCATGGTTTGCAGTCGATGAGGCACTCGACCAAGTAGCTGTGTGGTTTATCGCACTCGATAGTGATGACTTAAGTCTGATTGAGTCGGGGGCGGTGGATATCGGCAGTATCGCACCAATAGAACTCTTGGCAAAAGGGTTGAAGGCACTGGTCGGTGATTCGGGGGTGCTTTCTATTTTGTCTCGATCAAATCTCGTTACTGCAGTACTTGACTTTGCCTTCAATAGAGCCCTAGAAGTGTGGGAGCTGCCCGACACGATCGGTGAGTATCAGACCGTGTTATGGCGTCGGCAAGGGTGGAATCTTGGTACATATACAGCTGTCTCGGTCGATAGAAATATCGTTATTGAATACGACATCTTGTCAACAAATGAAACGCCACAAACAGGGTTCGAAAATCCGGGCGAACCTACTAGAGCACCTGCAACGATAGTATGGAGTGAAGACCATATCCACTCACTTTCAGGAACTATGAGTCTGGGAAGTGCTGATGCTTGGACTGTATTTCAGGTATGGGATGGGATCAATGCCCAAAGTACTATCCATGGTGTAATTGAACCCGGAAAGCAATTACTTGTTCCAGCCCCACTGAGAGGAACATTCTGGACTATAACTGGCATTACGTATGAGGATGTTGTTCAACGTGCACTGGAAATGCGTACTGAGGCACTGGAGCAAGGATTAGTCACAATATTGCCACCCATCATTTTTGTTGGAGATGGACAGGTTCCAGATGGATTCAGCAATGTTTTGCCGCCAAGATGGCACGCTCCATAATCGACTAATGTTTCTTGTCGTTCATAATGCTTCTGATCCATTTTTGCAAGGTATTGAATTCAAACCTTCATTACAGGTGAAAATGTGATTAGCAATTTGATGTACAGCTTTGGTGTAGTAGTTATATGCAGTATCAGGCAAAGCATCCGGCATTTACAAGCATCTTGAATTCAGTGCTGATGCAGCGTGCATTCACGCTACTTTAGGAGAAGTAGAATGGCGCAGTTCCATAAGCTTACACTCTGGGTCATTACACTCGTAATCTTAGCCGCATGTGACATTGTTATCACGAATCCCTCTCCAGCAGCAGAGCCTACTTCGGGTTATTCATTAGGTAGTTTGCGTTTGGGCAGCTCAGAAATCCGTCAACGAACCACTTTTCATCGTGTCCGAAACTGTCAGGGCACGAACAATCCTGTGCGGTTGTCATCAGACTATAGTCTGGGCAATTCCGTCGAATGGCGGGTTGGATCTCGCGCTGGGTTTGGCGTTCAAATTGGAACTGATGCAATTCCAGTCAATATTAGTCTGGAAGCTGCGCTAGACGGACAACTTGCTGCTCAAGTCACGAGCAGTGGTAACCATGCGGAGGAGCAGACTCTATCGGGTTTAGAAGATTCGATCGTTGAGTATGAAATTCTTTGGTTTGAGACTTGGCAATCTGCGACTATACCCTTAGCCCCTCCTAGTGGTAATGCGATCTCTATTGAACTGATTTATCTCACGAACGTGCAAACAGAGATTGCAAATGAAAGCGTATATGAGTGCTCAAATGCGCAAGATACTTTGCAATCTCCTACCCAGATTCCCCCTGTGCGAACCGCCGTTGTGCCAACTGTCATCTCTACACAGACGCAACCAGTAACGGTTGTGGAAACGTACTGTTATGGCGAGTGTTGGGTATACGACGAAAACGCTCGTACGATGCGTTGGACAGGATACTCTGATGGGCGTGAAGACGTGTGGCAGCCTCAAGGTACTTCCCTTGAGAGAGTACGTGCGGGATATACAGTCATCTTTGGCCCGATGCTTGTACCGGGTGAAATATTCGCCTGCAGGTTGGTCATTGACGGAGAAGTTCGCAAGAATGCATGTGACGGTGCAAATGTGTTTGTACCAGCGGGTGTTGAGCTAAGGGTCATTTCGGACGGCAATGTTGGCGGATTCCGGTGGTGTCCACGAGAAGGTTATGGCTATCGCGCAGATCAAAGTTACCAATGTCGATGAGGCATAGACTCTCAAACCCTGCCTATCCTATAGATCATCTCGCTACTGTTGGAAACCTAGTGTTGTGAGCCCTACATGCCTTCACGAGAAAACATGAACGGTATGTAGGGTTATGAACGGTTTTTCGAGCGGATCGAAACTCAAAATTGCAGGGCGAACCGGTATGCGCCGATGCCCAGACTCGCATATGGCTCACCCGACCACAGCCAAACAAGCGTTATGTCTGCTGCTTGACCGGGTAGCAGATCGAAGGGCGTGAGCCCCTCCGCCGGTATGCGCGGTCCGGATGGATTTTCGGCGTAACCGGGTGCCAACCATAGGGAGTCTGGCGCAATGGGAATCGAGGCGCTACCGCCGTTGTAGAGCCGCAACCGCGTTGTGACTTGTCCAAGGCTGGTGGTCACGCTGATGATTTGCACCTCGAGGCCGCTGAAGGGGATGAGCGTGGCGGTGGCGGTCGGCAGTGGTTGGGGGGTGGTGACGCTGATGGGCTGCGCCAGCGCGCCGATGAGTTCGCCCGCGCGGCCCAGCTCATGCTCGACGGGATAAGCGGCGGTGACCAGTGTGCGGGTGGCGGTCGGCAGCCCATTGGCGTCGATCTCGCCGAGCAGCAGCACGACCAACCCCGGACTCACCTGCCGAAAGATGCCGGTGTCGCTGCGCAACACCTCGCGCTTGGTCTCAAACGTGAAGGTCAGGATTGCGCCCGTATTCATCTGCACACGGAACTCTGCGCCTGTGCCCAGCGCATCAAACCACGCGGCATTGTCCTCGGACCACGGAATGCCAATCACGGGGCGGACGCTCATGCCGTTCAGGAAGGACGCGGTATCCGGGTTTGGATCGAAGTTCCATTCCGAGGCGCGCACCGCCCGACGCTGCACCACCCAGACGCGCGGCGCGGTCTGACTCGGCAAACTGATCTGTAGATTGATCGGGTAGAACGGAGACCGGTTGGTATCGCCGCCTTCAATTACTTCATCCTGGGCTTCGAGCGCGAGCGCGGTCGGCGTCACGTCTGCGGGGAATGTCACCGTGGCCGCGACTTCCTCGGTCACTTCGGCGGCAGTGCTCGCACCGCCGCCGCGCAGCACCAGCAGCGCGACCATGAGCAGCATCAGCCCTCCCAACATGGCGAGCACTTTGCCGGAGGGGCGGCCGGGTTTAGTGGTGGATTCAGCTTCCGGAACCGAGAAACCGGCTCCTTGCTGCGCGGCGATCTGCACCCGGCGTGGTGCCCGTGCCCACCGGGACCCAATCGGGACGAGCGCCGCGGTGTGGTAGCGCTTAAGCAGCGCCAGCGCGATCTGGCGTTCTTTGACGTCTGAGCCTTCGCCACCTGCCGTCCGGACTTCACGGTCATAGGCGGCGCGGTAGGCGCGCTGCCGCTCGGTCGGCACGAGTTCCCACAGGGCGCGCAGCTCGTCGAGTGAGAGGGTGCGCAGTTCGTTCACCGGGTGATAGTTCAAGCCTTCAGTCATGATTTGTCCTCTCTGTTTGACCGCTGCCCGCGAGCAGCTGACTGGCGCGCAGCGCCGCCTCAAAATCAGGGTTGGTGGTCGGATTCATCGGTTGGCGTGATGCGCCCATTGATTCGGGCGCAGAGCTGGGGGCAGCGATGGCGAGTTCGCCCTGTACGGTCAGTTCGGTGGGCAGCAACCGCGCCGCGATCTCCAGGCGATTGACGGTGTGTTCCGCCTCTTCGCGTGACCGCCCCGCGGTGATCGCGCCGTCGATCAATTCAGCGCGGGTCTCCGGCGTGAGACGGCGCTCGGGCGTTTCCTTGACTTCCTGACCGACGCGCTCAGTTTGTTCCGGCGATAAGCCGAGGCGCGCCGCCTGATCAAGGAAGAGACCGAAGCGGGTCAGGTCGCCACAGACGGGCGACTGCCCATTCGGCAAAGGTGTGACTCCCACGGCTTGCGCCAGCAAAGTGCCGATGGTTAGGTGATCCACGCCGTTCACGCCGCGGCCACCGAGCAAGCGTATGACATCGCCCAGCACGCCCGTGACATCAGCGGTTCCGGTGAGGCGCAGACTCCCCGTCAACGTCCCGGCAGCGCGTTCCAATGCTTCCGCGCTCCGTTCCAACCGCCCGGATGCACGCTCCATCTCCGCTTGACTACTTTTCCCGCCAGCTGACTGGGTGACTTCGGTGATGTGCTGTTCCAACTCCTCACCCCGCATCTCAGCCGCATAACGTTCCTGTTCCCACGCCTGCGAATCGTCTGAAGTAGCAGCTGGGGTGACGGGCGTGAACCAGCCGAGACGCTTCGGCTTGACGGGTGTGAAACCGGGGAGTAGGTCGCTTCCCTCGTCCGTCGTTTCAATCGGCTGTTTGCCGAGGGGATAGGTGAGCCGCTCCAGCCCCGCGCCGACCGCCGGGACGAGCATCGGACGGCGAAGCAAGCGTCCCTGCGCATCAACTTCCGCCTGCGCCGGGTCATAGTCCGTGAGCAGCTTCGCGCCGACCAGAGGGCCGAGCGCGCGGCCTACGCCCGGCACCTGATCCGCAACCTGCCGGGTCGCCGCCCCTTCGCTGAACTGCGCGGCTGCTTCCCCTAACGGGGTCGCCCGCAGGCCAGGCAGGCGGGTGAGCGTGCGCGTGGCGTTGGTGAGCGGCTGCAGGCCGCCGAACGTTAGGCCGGCAGCTTGCGCTGGTGTCGCACCATTATGGAGCGCGGTCGCGCCCGCCAGCGCACTTGAACCCACGCCGACCACCGTCCGGGTCGCTACCACCGCCAAGCCAGCCGCCCCGACGGCACCAGCCGCGGTCATGATCATCGCCGCACCGGGACTGATCACCGCGCCGCCCGTGGCCTGACCAAAGGCGTTGAAGAGGCGGTTGAACGAGTTCCACACCGCTTTGAGGCCGCTGAAGAGCACGATCACCATGAAGATCAGGCAGAGCAGCCCGATGCCGAGGACGACGATGCCATTGCCGCTCGCGGTGCCGGTCAGGAAGAAACTCACAACCAGTGCCTGAATCAGCGCGATCACGACCGTCTGGATGAGGAGTTCGATCCAGAGGTCGATGATGGAACGGGCGATGACTTCCGTCTTCTTGAAAAAGGCGAACAGGATCGCCACGCCGAACGAGATAAAGGTCAACCCCTGTGCGATGGTCAGCAGCAGATAGACAAGCTGCTCGCTCACGCCGAACAGGATGAGCGGCCACGCGGTGAGCAAGCGCCCCTGCGCCGCGGACGCCTGCGCAATT
The DNA here is from genome assembly GCA_937988705.1 of uncultured Chloroflexota bacterium. Taxonomy (GTDB): domain Bacteria; phylum Chloroflexota; class Anaerolineae; order Aggregatilineales; family Phototrophicaceae; genus Flexifilum. The sequence goes on from CALKIA010000287.1 coordinate 6,114, forward strand.
GAGGCCGCGCGGTCGAGCGGTGCCATGGCCGGGAAGAACAGTGGATCGCGATCATTGGCGAAGAACGACCCCGGCGTGCGCCATTCCCACGGCACGCTGCCTGCCGTCCATAAGCCGCTCATCGGATCCGGTGGATGCGGCTGGCAACCGGGATCGCGCGGCGTGGACGGATAGCCCATCAGGTCGATGGCATCCGCGCGCAGATAGGCGAGCGCCACGTCGAGACCGTCGACGGTGTAACTCCAGACGGGGAGATACGAGCCGAAATTGTCGCACAGCGCGATCAGCCCCAGATCGGTGCTGCTCACGCTGTCGAGTGAGTTAAAAGCAGAACCGGTCGTCGCGGATAATTCGCTCAGGGTGCTCGCGTAGAACGCCTGGGTCACATCCCGCCGGAATTCGCTCATCCCCTGATAGAGACCCGGCCCGAGGGTGAAGAACAGCGCGCCGGCCAGATACCAGCCGATGGCGCTTTTCGGCTCGACCACGCTGAGGCGGGCGAACGCCGCGAGCAGATAGGTGATCCCTAATACCAGCAGCGCGACGACGAAGGCGAGGCTGACCGCGAGCTGCAGGCTGGCATTCGTCTGGGCGATCAGCGGCGTGAAGGCGTGATCCACCAGCCACTGATTGATCAATTCGATGGTGTAACCCAGCATCAAAAAGGCGCGCTGCACGCTCCAGCCCATTCCTGCTAGCGAGAAGAGCAGGTTGTACCACAGGGTATCGATCTGAATTTGCAGCCCGTTCAGCACATCATCGACAATGGGCATGTTCGCAGCTCCTTCTCGTCTACGGGGACGGCAGTATGCCGACCGGTGGATCGGCAATCGTTCCACTGCAAAACGGATTGACGTCTGTGCGCCAGACGAGCGCGTTGCTCCCCGGTAAACGCGATTCGGTGGCGGAGCGCGTTGTCGGATCGAGCATCAGGGTGACGCGCTCCGGGGCGGCACCGTAAGGCAGGAAACCGGCCAGCATGAACTGACGCGTTTCGTTCGGTGCGAGGCTGACCGCCTCATAGGTCACCGCGAGTCCCGCTTCCTCCGCGGCGGCTTGCGATGCACCCCACACTCCGATTGCCCCATCCGCCAGTTGGCTCACATAGCTCTGATAGGCGGGAAACACGTCGTACGCGCCTGCGCTCAGGTTCTTGATCTCCAGCTTCCAGAGGGCAATCGTGCGTCCGGTGGGTGTGTAGATGACGGAGACCTGCGCCAGACGAAAGCGCGCGGACTGGGGCGCCGGGGTGAATACCGCATCGCCCAGATAAAAGGCCGTCGGCGCGTGCAGCACATAGGGCGTGACGGTCGGCGGCGGGAGCGCGGTCGGGAGCGGCACCAGCGTCGGATAACCCGGAATCGGCACGAGCGTCGGCAGCGGCGGTGGAGCCACCACCACGGGCGTCGGGCAGATAAACACGGGCAGACTGGTGATGCCGGTCAGCGTGCCATTGCAGGCCAATACGGCCCACAACAGGGGTAGAAACCACAAAGTTATTCTTTGCACCTTGACCTCTAGGGGATTAAGCCGGGCTGGTTACCGGGCGTGAGCAGCAGCGTGTAGGCGGGCGCGGCAGTCGTGCCACCCGGCTGGAGTGACCACGTTTTGCCGAAATAGGGCACAACGATCTGGGTTGGGGTATCACTCACGAGGGTAAACGACACATACCCGCGCTCATCGGTGAACCCGCTGGCGATGACGCGGTTGGTATTGGTCTCGACCACGCGCACCGAAATCCCCGCGACGCCTTCCGCCGGATCGACCGTGCGGTTGCCATTTTCGTCATAGGCGATCACGACTTCGGCGCTCAGGACGCGCGGCGGAATGGGTGTGCCGGTCGGTTGGAGGGTGGGCGGCGCGCTGACGAGTTCGATCCGCGCGGCGGGCTGCGGCTCGGGAGTCGGCGTAGTCGTGCTCAGCAGTGGGGGAACAATCAGCGTGTGGGCGTCGCTGCGAAAGACCTGAATGGCGTCTAGTCCGATCACGTAGCCTTCGCTCGCGTTGTTTTTCCGCCCGATCCCCCGCAGCTCAAGGCGATGGGTACCGCTGCTGACGGAGTATGTCTCCGTCACCGGAAACCGGAGTTCGTCGGCATAGGCATCAATCGTGTCCAGCACTACGTTATCGACGATAATTTCGAACATGCCCATATTCTGCGCCGAGACGTAGCGCACCCGCAGGCCTTCCCCCTCGAACAGGAAGCTGGCTGTGTCATACGCGCCTTCGGTGCGGTGATACTGTCCCCGGCTGGCCAACTGGGACAGGCGCGGCGTCCACGGCGGCGCATAGCTTACGGTCGGATAATCCGATTCAAATCGGTACCAGCCGAAAAACGGCGGCGCGGTGTCGGTCGCATCTGGCAGCGGCTCAACGGGGTTAGGCGGCGCGGACAGCAAAACTGTTCCCGGTGGATACGGGGTCGGCGTCGGCGGGACGTACACGCCCGGCATGATGACCGCGATCTCCAATACGCGCTCGCTCAAGGTTGGGATGAGCGTGGGTGCAACGGTCGCGGTTGGTGCTGGCGGCAGGGTCACAGTCGCTGTCGCCGTCGGGGGCGCGGTTTGGGTCGGGGCGGGCGTTTCCGTCGGCGTGAGCGACGGCAGAACGAGTAAGGTCGGAAGTGGGCGGTCGTCAGCCCTCGGCTGGGCGCGCAGGATAAACCACACTCCCGCCCACACCACGAGGCTAAGGGCCGCCACCAGCGGCAAAAACACTCGGCGCATCAGGTTCTCCGGATACAACTACACTGCGGTCAGCGTAGCAAACCGGAGGCGCGCGCCGACCGGAATCTTCCATGCCGCTCCGGAATCTTCCGGTCGCTGGGGAAACCTAGTCGGTAAACCCCATAAAGCCTTCGGTATTTGCGCGGTTGATCAGGTGTTCGTTGGTGGCCGCGCCGAAGCGGTCGCGCAGCTTTTCGGTGATCCAATACACGCGCCGCCGCGACACCTGCATCTGCACCGCGATCTCGCGGGCGGTTTGACCCCGGGCGAGTAACCGCAGCACCGTCCGCTCGTCCTCGTCTAGCTGCCAGATCTCCTGTTTGGTTTGAAGCGCGAGGAGATATTCGGAGTTTGCGGTTGGGGAGAGATAAGGGCGCTCCCGCAGCACCACGTCAACGGCCGTTAAGAGACAGTCGGCGAGATCGTCCTCTTTCGTGAGGTAGCCGCGGATTCCCAGGTAAAAGAGGTCGTGAATGATGAGCCCCGCGTCGGTTGTGCCCATGACAATGATGGGCGTGTGCGGAGCGCAGCGGCGCAGCCGATCAACCAGCGCGAACAGATCGACCAGTGGATCGAACGGGTCGCCGAGGAGGATGAGGGTGGGTTGGTAGCGCTGTGCCAGTGTACACAGGTCATCCGCATTCTCGGCGGTAGTGGTGAAGGTCTGGGCGCGCGCTTTGAGCAGAGTTTCCGCGCCGAGGACAGTCAGGCTGCTGCTGTCGGCAATTAGGATGTGGGTCATCTGGGTTGTAGCCCCGCTTTTTCGTCCAGCGTACCATACAACCCATGACCCGGAGGGCGACTTTGTGCCAAATCCCCGGCAAAAAGTGCCAGTTTTCAAGTTTGTGTTGGGCGCACAATCAAACGTCGAGCTTACTCAAAAAACCTTTTTGGCGGGCCGCATCAATCAAGTGCTCATGGGTGGGAGCATCGAGCACGGCGCACAGCTTTTGCCGGATGCGATAGACGGAGCGCTGGTGATAGTCCATCGTCGCGGCCACTTCCTTGATCGACAGCCCCTGACTGATGAGGCGCAGGACCTCCAGATCAATCGCGTTCAGCTCGGCGTCACCGCGGTTGAGGCGTGACCAGACGAGAATGCCGGAAGCTTGGGGTGAGGTGTAGAGCGACCCCATGACGACTGTCTCAATGCCGAGCAGCAAAGCTTCTTCCAACCGATCTTCCCGATAGATGAAGCCGACGGCCCCGCTTTCAAACAGGTGCTGCAGATAGCGCGCGGCCAGTTTGCTGCTGAGGACAATCGTCAGGAGCTGAGGATAGTCGCGCT
>CALKIA010000288.1 GCA_937988705.1 uncultured Chloroflexota bacterium
CAGGAGACAGTCCCAGCAGGGGTTGGGCAGCGACGAGGGCGGCCATACTGAGCGCCATGACGAAATAGATCAGCGCAGTCTTGATAGTCCAGCGTACCAGTTGCGGCACAAACGAGTCCTTCGGCTAAGTGGATGAATATGGGCAGCGATGCGTGAGTGTGGCGTGGATGATGCAGCGGTATAAGGCTGTAGGGGCAAGGCATGTCGGTAAGTGCGCAGAATAGCGTGGAGCGGATCTTTAGGTTCAGTTTCCGGGTTTTGCGGACGCGATAAATCGCGTCCCTACGAGAAAAATGTTCTTGTGTAGGGACGCCATTCATGGCGTCCGCTGTTCCCAAACGGACTTCACGCTGTTCTACTGAGGTACCGGCATACCTTGCCCCTACGATCAATTACGCATTTGTTCAGTGAGGGGACAGTTCACCACCCCCGCCCTGATGTACTGCCTACCTAGTGCCCCGCCATGTTCGCGGCGCTCTCGCTGTGATAGATGGCAGGCTGCTCATCGCCTTCGACGTACAGATACCCGGCCAACCCGCGTTCCATACGGCTCAGCGAGTGATCCACGAGGATGTAGCGCCCCGGCACATCGACGGTGAACTCGACCATCGCCGCGCCACCGGATGGCACCATCGTCGTCTGGACATCAGTCGCGGGCGGACTAGTCAGCGACCCTTCAGTGAACACCCGGTCGAAGATTTCGCCGATCAGGTGGAACGAGGACGTATAGTTCGGGCCACCCACGCCGAAGTAAATGCGCACCGTCTCGCCCACATTGGCCCGCAGCGCGTGTTCGTCGCTCGTCAGCCCGCCGACCGCGCCGTTGAAGACCAGATACGTCGCGTCTTCGTGGCTCATCGCGGTCATATCAAAGTTCAGGTGACCCGCCGTGCCAAAGGGCTGATCGGTGTAGATATCGCCCTGCATCACATAGAATTCACGATCCACCGGCGGCAGGCCGCCTTCGGGCTCAACCAGCACCAGCCCGTACATGCCCGAGCTGATGTGATGCGGAATGCTCGCTGTCGCGCAGTGATAGACGAAAATACCGGGGTTCAGCGCCTGGAACGTGAACGTAGTTTCGCCACCGGGCAGGGTCTGCGTATACACCGCGCCGCCACCGGGGCCAGTCACCGCGTGCAAATCGATCGAGTGCGGGAACATACTGTCCGCTGCATTGTGCAGATGGAAATCGACCGTATCGCCCACCCGGACGCGCAGCATGGGGCCAGGAACTTGGCCGTCAAAGGTGAAATAGTTGAACGTCGTGCCATCGGCGAGAATGCCAGTGACTTCCTGCGTCGTCAGGTCAACGCGCAGCGTCATCGGGTCGCGGTCGCCCACGGGCGGCGGCACATCCGCCGGATCGCGCACAATCGAGACCGCATCAGCGTCCGCAGGCTGCACAGTCGGCGCCGCAGCCACCACGGGCACGGCTTGCGCCGCACTGGCCTGCTCGGTTGTCGCCGTTCCGGTTACTTGCAGAACGCCGTGCATCCCCACATCGCGGTGACCGGGAACGCTGCAAAAATAGACATAGTCACCGGGAGCTGTCGGCACAAATTCCAGCGTGATTGACTGCTCATCTTCGAGCATCTGACCGGTCGTCACATTCAAAATTTCCAGCGTCAGGTCGTGCAAGACAGGATCGCCGTTGATGACGGTCAGGCGTACCGTATCGCCGACATTGGCGGTCAGCGCCGGGTTGAGGACTCCGTCAATCGTGCCGCCCACGCCGATAAAGGCCATGGGGGGCGTCTGGCCGATGACCGTCCGCAGCGTGTATTCGACGACCGTCGTGGTCGCACTGACCGCCTGCATGTCCGCCATCCCCGCATGCGCGTCCGGTTGAGCATCCGCCGTACGCGGGACAATCTGAATGCTGATCGGAAGAATCCCGACACACAGTACGGTCAAAGCTATCAGAATCAGCGCGCCGAGCGTGGGCTGAATCGGTCTATTCATCATGGTCTCCTTGAGCAGAAGTCGCTGGTGGTTTGAGGACAAGATACGGCAGTTCAATGGCGCCGACCGGGCAAATCGACTCGCACGTCGCACAGTAGATGCACTTTTCCGGGTTAACGATGGCCGCTTTGTGCGCCTGCCAACCCAGAGCGCCCGTGGGGCAGGCGGCGATACAGTCGCCGCAGCCTGTACAGCGCGCCGCAGCGATTTGCGGCATCCACAGGCTGGTCGTCACTTAGGAACCTGCCTGATCAGCCGTGCGGGTGATCTGGACGCGCCACGTTTCGGGGCCTTCTTCCAGATACTCCCAATCGAACAGCCCTTCACGCTCATGCAAGAACTGGTAGTACAGCGGCGTCGGCGCGTGGTCATTGACGAGCTCGAACGAGTCGCCGACCAACAGAGAATCAAAGGTCGAGAAGATCAGTGGATGACGCTGGCGTGGCGCAATGGTGCGTACATCAATTTGCTGCATGACAAACTCCCCCTGCATTGAACGAAAGTAGTTACAGGGTAGTCCTGAAGGCGGCGGCTGTAATTCAGCTAGCTGAAGTCCAGATGAGAGATTTACAGCATGGCGATGGAGCGGAGGATACTTTCGTCGGTAATCAGGATCATGTGCCGGTCGAAGCGGATCGCGCCCGCGAGTTCTAATTCGCGCAGCGTGGTGCTCACCGTTTGCGGTGTGGTCGCCAGATGCGCGGCAATCGTCGCGCGGGTGACGCCCGGCCCGCTGAGCGCCGGGTCTTCGGCCTGCTGGAGGAGAAACCGCGCTAAGCGTACCATGACAGAATAGAGCGTGAGGTTTTCGATCTGGTTGACCAGCCCGCGCACCTTGCCGCTGAGGACTTGCACCACTTTCAGCGCAAATACGCCATCCGTGGCGATCAGGTTTTGCAGCGCAGCGGAGGGCAGCACCCACATCGTCGTTTCGCTCAAGGCGCCTGCGTTGGCGGGATTCGCGCCGCCATCCAGCGCACCAATCTCATTGAAGGTGTCACCATCCCCCAGCAGCCGCAGCACATGTTCTTCGCCGTTCGGGTTGAGCTTGTAGACCTTGATCCGGCCGCGCTCGATAATCCACATGCCGAGAGTTGGATTACCTTCGAGGAAAATCGTCTCGCCGGGCAGAAAGTGCTGGCGGATCATCTGCTCGGCCAACTGCGCGCGCCGGGGCTCGTCAAAGGCCTTGAAATAGACCACTCGTCCGAGGGCCTCACTGAGTGTCGGCGGCACATCCACCTCGTTTAGCTGTTTGCTGATTGTTGGCCATTCTAGAAGCAATCCGCGCTCCCGTCCAGATATGAGCGAAACTGCATATCAGAGCATGCCTGAGCTGGCCGACCGTTCAGACGAGGATCAGGTGGATGCCCAGTTCCTGGATGCTCTCCTGCTGTTCCGCGCCCAGTCCGTGATCGGTCACCAGTATATGGACATCCTGTAAGCCGATCACTTTCGCCAGCGCCGATTTCTGGAATTTACTGCTGTCGCTCACCACAATAATCTGATCGGCACAGGCCATGCACGCGCGGAACAGCTCGGCTTCTTCCGGCGTTTCTGCACTGATGCCGCGCGTCACCGAGATCGCTTTGGCGCCGATGATGACTTTATCCACATGAATCTGCTGCAAAATGAGCCGCGACAGTGTGCCTCGCACGGCCTGTTCGTCGGGGTCAATGCTGCCACCAATCAGAATCATACGGTGATTGCGCTGCTGCACGAGTTCATTGGCCACCAGCAGCGAATCCGTCACAATCGTCAGGTCATGGTGCTGCACCAGCTCCCGCGCGACCGCCAGCCCGGTACTGCCGCCCAAGAGCAGCAGCGTTTCGCCGTTGTGCACCAGCGCCGCCGTGGCTTGACCAATGCGCGCCTTCTCATCAATATGTTCGTCCTGCCGCTGGATGATCGGCGATTCACTGGTGGCGACGCGGCTCAAGCGCATCGCGCCGCCATGCACCCGCTGGATCAAGCGGCGTTCCGCCAGCGCGATTAGGTCGCGGCGGATGGTGGCTTCGCTGACGGCGAAGGTCTCGCTCAGTTCGGGAACGGTCAAGCTGCCGCGCTCGTTGACCAACTCCACAATGCGATCCTGGCGCTCCAGGGTCATGAGATCCGTATTTTGCATCGCGCCTAATCCCTCATGCTCGGCCCACGATCAATACGTTCGGTGATCGCGTCCACCGCCCACGGTTCCGGCCAGTCAGCCCCTAACGGCCAACCGACGCGCACCGGACTAATGTCTTCCAGCCACCACGTGACGCCCGCGTGCGCATACGCGGCGACCGTTTCCCGATCAGCCGCACCCTGCGTGATGCCGCTGTGCACGGCGTCATAGTTGTCTAGGTTCCCGCGCAGCTCCGTGATCGTGCGCAAAATCTGCTGCCACTCTTCTGGCAGCAGCGGCTGGTTCGGGCGAATGGGGAACACACCGTCCCAGCGCGCCGCGCGCCGCAGCGGCGCGACATTCGGGTAAAATCCTGCCACCCAAATGGGTATGCGCGGCTGCTGAATCGGCGTCGGCAAAAAGCGCAGTTGATCGACCTGAAAATGTTGGCCGTGATACGTGAACTCGCGTCCACTCCATAAACCATCCACAATCGTCAGCGCTTCATCCAGCCGCTGTGCGCGGATGTTCAGTGCCGCGTCTTCGTGGCAGCGCTCGAAGTCATACTCCGAGGCGCCTAACCCAACGCCCAGCACCGCGCGCCCGTTCGACAGCTGATCGAGCGTCGTCCATTCGCGCGCCAGTTTCCACGGGCGACGGCGGGATGGTGCGGTTACCAAAACGCCGAGCCGCATGCGTTTCGTCACCACCGCCAGCGCCGCCATCAGCGTGGTTGAATCCGCCATACGGTCGGGTATGGCGACATGATCCCACAGGAAGAAGCCATCCCATCCGGCGGCTTCCGCGCGCTGCGCCAGCTGCAACAGCAGCTGCACATCGGCGAACGGCCCCAGATTGGGGAGTTGTAGACCAAACTTCATCGCAGCCCTCCGTTTTCGCCGATCTTACCGCAGGCATTCGGCGGCAGATCGCCCAGATCGTACGTTTTCGTCAACCACGAAAACCCATACGCCAGCGCTGCCGGGCAGTACTCAGCGGGATCGAGGCCTTCTTTCGCATACTCTACCCCGAAAATTGCTTTCCCGGCAGCGCTGAACGGCAGCAGGAGTTCACATTCCTCATACTGGAAGCACGGCTCATTGAGCGCCCAGTCAAAATGCTCGACCAGATCCGGCATCTGGTCGCGATCGTTGTCGATCCTGATCGTGATGCCCAGTCTCGTGATGTATCTGTTTATGCAGCGCTGGGTCGTGCGCGGTTTCACCTTGACCGATTTTAAGGGATAATGCCAGCTAATGCTCAAGTCCCCAACCGGGGGCGTTAGGAGACACCGTTGCTGTCCAGTGATCCGATTCTCATTCACAACGCGCGTGTATTCACCGCCGATCCGGCGCGCCCCACCGCGGAAGCGGTCGGCCTTCAAGGCAATAGGATTCGCTTTGTTGGTTCCAATGCCGAGGGAGAACAGTGGCGAACTGCGACCACGCAGGTGATCGACGCGGGTCAAGCCTCGCTGACGCCGGGTATCGTCGACAGCCATTATCACCTGTTCATCGCCTCGATGGAACTGGCGTTAGTGCAGTTGTGGGACGCGCAATCGCTCGAACAAGTCAGCGCGCTGGTGCGCGCTTATGCCGCCGCCCACCCTGACGAAGAGTCGGTTAGCTGTGTGCAGTTTCGCTACGAAATTCTCCCGCCCGGCGAACGCCTGACACGCCAGCAGCTTGACGCCATGCTGCCGGATCGACCGCTGCTCATCATGGGCTACGATCATCACACGGCATGGGCGAACACCCGCGCGCTGGAGATCGCCGGGACACTGCACGGCGCGCCGACCGGCCCCAACAGCGAAATCCTGCTCGACAGCTCTGGCATAGCCACCGGGGAACTGGTCGAACCCGCGGCCTACGCGGTCGTGCTGCGGCACTTTGAGGCGTGGGGGCGCACGGTCAAAGGCTTGATCAACGAAACAGCGGGCACACCCAAGCTCAACCCGACGCGGGAACGCAAATGGCTGCACGAGGGGCTGAAGCTGAGCGCCAGCTATGGCATCACCAGCGTGCATAACATGGACGGCGACGCGGAACAGGCGGCCTTCTACGCCACGCTGGAAGCCGCTGACGAACTCACCGTGCGCATGAGCATCCCGTACAGCCTCTTCCCCAGCACCACCGTGGACGACCTCGCCGAAGCGGTCGAGATGGCGCGGCGCTATCAGAGCGCGAAGCTGCGGTCGGGGCGCGTCAAGTTGTTCATGGATGGCGTGATGGAATCGTGGACAGCGCTCATGCTGGACGAATACGCGGATCGTCCCGGTTGGTTCGGGGCTGCGCTGTACAGCGCGGAGCATTTCAACTGGCTGGCGCGCGAATGTGACGCGCGCGGGCTGCAAATTACCGTACATGCTATCGGCGATGGCGCCGTGCGGCGCACACTCGACGGCTATGAGCTGGCGCAGACCGCCAACGGCTTGCGCGACAGCCGTCATCGCATCGAGCATATTGAATGCGTTCACCCGGACGATCTGCCACGCTTTGCCCGACTGGGCGTCGTCGCCTCGATGCAGCCCTATCACAGCCCGATTACCTATCCGCAGACGCACGAATTGTTCCCGGCCCGGGTAGGCGCAGCGCGCTGGAATCGCTCCTTTGCCTGGCAAAACGTGCGCGGAGCGGGGGCGCATCTGGCCTTCGGCAGCGATTGGCCGGTTGTCACCCCGGACCCCATGATCGGCATGGCCGCGGCGCTCAACCGTCAGCCGTGGGGGCCAGACGCTTACGATCACCGCCAGTCGCTGGCCGATACGATCATTTCCTATACGCGCGAAGGTGCGTATGCCGAATTTCAGGAACACGAGCGCGGGCAGATCAAGGTCGGGATGCTGGCGGATCTGGTGCTGTTCTCGGCGGATCTGTTCGCCACGCCCCCTGAAGACATCGCCAAGGTGCGTCCAGTACTCACGATCTGTGATGGGCGCGTCACCTACGAAGCATAAACTGGCTACCAAAGAGGCCGCATCCCTACGAAGTTAGCTTCTGTAGAGATGCGGCCTAAAGTAGACTCTCGAAAGTCCCAATGTAGGGGTAGACCTAAGCCACAAACCGAATGTTAGCCAAAGGACGAGGCATGCCTCGTCCCTACAAACCGCCGCTTTCGTAGGGACGAGATATATCTCGTCCTGTTTTGGAGTCTTTCAGACACTGGCTTAAGTAGACTCTCGAAAGTCCCAATGTAGGGGTAGACCTAGGTGTCTACCCGGTTTCGGGCGCACACACAGGTGCGCCCCTACATCCATTCGTGGATTTGTGTCGAGAACCTACTTAAGCATATCGAAGAAGCCGAGCGGTTTCCCCTCATCTATGGAAACGAGATGAGGGACACAATTCACACGCGACCCGCTAGATCTGCTTGCTCTCGCGTTTGAAGATCACGTTCACCAGCACGGCGATCAGGATGAGCACGCCGCGCACGACATTTTGCACCTGCGAGTTAACGCCCATCAGCACCAGACCGTTGCCGATCACCGAGATGAAGATCACGCCGATGAGCGAACCGACGAATGTGCCGCGCCCACCGGAGAGCGACGTTCCACCGATCACCACCGCCGCAATCGACGAAAACTCAAGGCCGCTGGCGACCTGCCCGGTCGCTGTCCCGAGGCGCGATACATGCAGCAGCCCCGTTAGCCCGGCGAGCGCGCCCGTGATCGCAAAGACCGATGCCCGTGTCCACAGCACATTGATCCCCGCTGCATAGGCCGCTTTCGCATTGCCACCCACCGCAAAGACCGCCCGCCCATACACCGTTTGCTTCGCGATGTACGCGAAGAAGACGAACAGCACGCCCGCAATGATGATCACATAGGGAATGCCGAAGAGTTCACCACGACCCCAGGTCGAAAAAGCCTCGTTATCAACCGGAATGGGGATGTTATTGGACATCACCTGCTTCATACCGTCGTAGATGCTCCACAACGCCAGCGAGGTGACGAACGAGGGCACGTTGAAACGGGCACGCACATAGCCTGCCGCCAACCCGACAACGGTGGTCACCACGACGACCAACGGCGCGGCCAGTTCCAGCGGCACGCCATTATTCGTCACCAGCCAACCGAGCAGCACCGCTGCAAACGCGACGGCTGGCCCGAGGCTGACGTCGATTTCGCCAGCGGTGATCACGAAGGTCATGCCCCACGTGACAATGCCGAGGAACGCCGCCGACCGCAGTACGTTAATCAGGTTGGGAGTCGTGAGAAAAACATCATTTCTGACGGTGATAAACGCGCTAACGCCAATGAGGCCGAGCAATAAGGTGATTTCGTTGAGATTTCTGCGTATCCATGTTAGGAAGGACGCCGATCCGCTGCGTCCACTGGACTCGGCGCGTGGCATACTGTCAGCTTGATTCGCCATTATTCGACACCCTTATCTCCCCCGTTGACCAACGAGTTTAGCGTCTCCGCGTTCAGATCCGCGCGACGATACTTCCGAGAGGCTCGGCCCGTATGCAAAAAGATGATGGAATCGCAGCACCACAGCAGTTCCTCAAGTTCGCTGGTGACGACAATGATCGCCACGCCGCGCCGGGCCGTGGTGCGGATGATTTCATAGATTTGACTTTTGGCTTCGACGTCCACGCCGCGCGTCGGTTCGTCGAGCAGCAGTACGCGCTCAGCCACGCCCAACCAGCGCCCAATGACCACTTTTTGCTGGTTGCCGCCCGACAAATTCATGACGGGCGTGTCGAGTTCCGGCGTTTTGATCGACAGCTTCTTGACGAAATCGCCCGCGACCCTCCGCACCGCTTGCCATGAGATCAGGCCGCGCGTGGCGAGTTCACCCCAGCGACCCAAAGCGAGGTTTTCATGCACGCCGAGCCGGGGGATAATGCCCTCGTCGCGGCGATTCTCCGGCGTCATGGCCACCCCATGCGCGATCATGTAGCGCACGCTCGCGCGGTGTTCAGCGCCGTTCCCCAACGTAATCCGCCCGTGATCGACCGCGTCAAACCCGGCAATCGTCCGCAGAATTTCACTACGGCCTGTGCCGAGCAGCCCCGCCAAACCCAGGACTTCACCCTGATGCAGATCGAATGAGACATGTTCGATGCGGTGTTTGATGGTCACATCATCCACCTGCAGCACGACGGGCGCAGTCGCGAATTCGCGCGGTTCAATTTCAATGTGCTCAACCGCCCCGCCGACCATCTGATTGACGATAGCTTGCTCGGTGAGCGTCGCCAGCGGCGCAGTGCTGACCAGTTTCCCGTTGCGCAGCACGGTGACCGAATCGGCCACCTCGGCGATTTCGGACAGGCGGTGCGATACATAAATGATCGCCACACCCTGACTCGCGATGCGCTTGACCGTAGCCAGCAGCGCCGAAACCTCGGTCAGCGGTAAGCTGGAAGTCGGCTCATCGAGCAGCAGCACCGCCGGCTGTTTAGATAGCGCTTTCGCAATTTCAACCAGCTGCTGCTGCGCCGGACTCAGGCGCGAAAGTGGCAGGCTGGGATCAAGTTCAACCTCAAGGCGCGCTAGCGATTCGACCGCTAAGCGGCGCATGGCCCTGTAATCGATGCGCCCGAAGCGCTTAGGATAGCGGCCAAGCGAGATATTCTCGGCGACATCCAGCCACGGCACGAGATTCAGTTCCTGACTGACGATCTCAATACCGAACGCGCGTGCATCAGATGGGGTTTTAAATTCGACGGGTTTACCGTGAATGTAGATCGTACCCTTATCGGGTCGTTCCAGCCCGCAGGCCAACCGGATCAACGTGGACTTACCCGCGCCATTCTTGCCGAGCAGGGCACGGACTTCGCCGGCTTCCACCGCGAAATCGACATTTTCCAACGCAGTAACACCGGGATAAAATTTATGAATGTGCTCAAGTCGGAGCGGTGTTTGCTCTGTCATCCGATTACTTTCACCCTTAGGAGCGACAGACAGCAGAAGTTGGTCGCCACCAAAGCGGCGACCAACTGAAGCAGTACAGTTACAGCGAGGCCAGGTTTAGCTGCTCTGGCTATCCAGCCACGCCTGAACTTCTTCCGGCTTGTCCGAATAGAAGTTACGCGGGGTCATATTGTAGA
>CALKIA010000289.1 GCA_937988705.1 uncultured Chloroflexota bacterium
TGGACGGACTATAACCTCGACGCGCAGGCCATTCAGGCCGTGCTGAACATTAATTCCGACCACTCGTTCTGGGTCGGCTACGAAAATGGTGGTTTCGCGTGGACGAGCGATGTAATGCCGGAACTGACGCTCACCTTCACGATGGCGGATGGCAGCGAACGCTGGTTCGACGTGTTCTGGTCGGAACAGACGCCGGATGCCTACTACGCGCTGCCCTTTGCCAACCCGACGCCTTACGCCGACGCGAATGGTGAGCACTACGGGACGCACCCGTGCGCGGCCATCCTCATGACGGGCGCAGAATACCAGACCTTGATTTCGGCACTCAACGCCTAACCACGCTGAGTACCGGGGAATGGGTGATGAGTCCGGGAAGGCGACTTATCGCTCTAGGCGAACTGTTGTTGGTTTCCTCCCTCCCCGGTGCAGCCCCTTCTCCTTACGGGTGGTTTCGAAGAAGGGGCGGGGATGTGGAACCAACCACACGCTCATCGCTCATTCCGCGGTACTCAGCAGCGAACATAAGCGGGCGGACAAGGCAGGCCTTGTCCCTACGAAAACGGTTCTTGTAGGGACGAGGCAGGCCTCGTCCTGTTTTGGCGTCTTTCAGACACTGGCTTAATGCTTCATCCGGTAAGTTATTCCAGATCATTCGTAGGGACAGCGCCTGCGCTGTCCGTTTGGGGGGCGGACAGGGCAGGCCGGTAAGTGCGTAGAATAGCCGTGTAAACGGGTTACAGGTCGGTTTGAGGGGGGTGCGGACGCGATAAATCGCGTCCCTACGAAAAAACGGTGCTTTCGTAGGGACGCAATTCATTGCGTCCGCTGGGCCGCATGGCGACTTTCTAAACCCCTTCACCCCGCATGCCGCTTCCCAAGCGACTCCACGTTATGCTACGGTGCGCTCATCGTCTCCGCCTCTGCCGCGCCGTAATCCGCCAGATGCCGCACATCCGACCGTGACACCCACAGCGCGATCCCCAAAATCCCGATACTCGCCACCCACAACACCGCAGGCGCGCCCACACTCGCCGCCAGCGTCCCGGCGACCAGCGCACCAATCGGGGCGACACCCTGCGCGAGAAAGCCGAAGGTGGCGTTCGTCCGCCCCAGCAGGCGATCCGGCACGAGAATCTGGCGCAGCGAGGTTTCATTGATGAAGAAGATCAGCATCGCGCCATCACCCACGATCTGCGCGGCGATCAGCACGAACGGCGCGAATGCCCCGCTGTAGGCCGCCAGCGGAATCAGCAGATTATTGAGGCCGCTGAGCACCAGCATCACCGTGATGGTGCGTCCCAGCCCCAAACGCTTCTGGACGCGTCCGGCCAGCAGCGACCCGATCAACGCGCCGATGCCGCCCGCGCTCACCACAATGCCCAGCACCGCCGGCGTCAGACCTAGATCGCGAATGGCATAGAGGTCGTAGAGGGCACCGTAGAAATTGCCGAAGAATGTCCGCACCCCCACGCTGATGATCAGCACGCGCAAAATGGGGCTGCCTGCGACCACGGCCAGACCTTCGCGGATTTCCGTCAGCGCCGACGTGCCCGGCGGACGGGGGGGGCGCGGCGGTTCAGTTTGACGAATCAGCCGGAAGCTGATGCTCGAAAAGAGATAGGACAC
The DNA here is from genome assembly GCA_937988705.1 of uncultured Chloroflexota bacterium. Lineage (GTDB taxonomy): Bacteria > Chloroflexota > Anaerolineae > Aggregatilineales > Phototrophicaceae > Flexifilum. The sequence goes on from CALKIA010000289.1 coordinate 1,627, forward strand.
CGCATCGACGACCACCGCCAGCGGCGCGCTGATCACCTGAATCAGCAGCCCGGCGACCGAAGGCCCGCCGATTTCTGCCAGAGCTTCGGTCGTCGCCAGTTTGCTGTTACCGTCGACCAGATCGGCGCGCTCGATCAGCGACGGCAGGTAAGCGTGGTACGCCGTATAGAAGATCATGCTCATGACACCCATGAGCGGGACGACGACGTACAGCAGTTCCAGCGTCAGCGTCCCGGTCAGCGCGGTGAGGGGAAGCGTGAGCAGCACGAGCAAACGCCCGATATCCATCGCAATCATGACGGGGCGGCGCGGCAGGCGATCCACCCACACGCCCGCGAACAAGCCGAAGATCAGCACCGGCGCCGAACCGAGCGCGGTCAGCACGCCCATTTGCGCGGGCGTCGCCTGTAAGAGGATGACGGCGATCAAGGGGATGGCGGTGCGCGAGATGCGCGTGCCGAATTCGGAGATCGATTGACCGACCCACAACTTGAGGAAATCCGGGTGACGCCACAACCCGGCAAAGACATGTTTCATGAGGAAACTACTCCATGTGCGACCCATTTTCAACGGTAAGCAGGCAATGCGAAATCAGCCTCAACGGGCAACCCCGTGACGCTGATCCGGCAATCACGTCCCTATCTGCTTACGCGCTGACGATGGCGCTCATGGCAAACCCCGTTTCCCAGATGACTTGATCTACTTAACCTCACCCCCGCAACCCCCTCTCTGAGCAGAGTAGGGGCGGGACAAGTCCCGCCCGTTATGGTGGGCGAGGCAAGCCTCGCCCCTACAGAGATTTCGTCTGGTGGTACTGTCGCCCCCGCTCCGAGCGGAGCGGGAGAACAAGTCCTCTCGCCCTTGGGAAAGGGGATTTAGGGGTGAGGTTAGCTTTAGCATCTGTCTAGCGAGCAGTATAGGTGGGACTCGCGTAAAAGGTCAATGGGGTGCTATAGTGGGCACGATTCAGGAGAAGCCTATGTCAATTCCTCAGTGGTTAGATTGGGCACAGCGCCTACAATCGATCGCTCAAACCGGGCTGCACTATGACACGCGCCCCTTTGACCGCTTACGCTACGAAGACATCATGCAAATTGCCGCGGAGATGCTGGCCGCGGGCAGCGATGCCACTATAACCGACATTCAGCCGGTGCTGGTGATCGATCAAGGTCACACCACGCCGAAAATTGATGTGCGCGGCGTGGTTTTCAAAGCGGGCAAAGTGCTGCTGGTGCAGGAAAAGATGGATAACTGTCGCTGGACGCTGCCCGGTGGTTGGGCGGATATCGGCGAAAGCGCGGGCGTATCCGTCGTGCGCGAAATCTACGAAGAGACGGGCTATCAGGCCCGTGCCGTCAAGCTGCTGGCGCTGTTTGATCGCAACCAGCACGATCACCCACCGTACCAGTTCCACGCCTACAAAGCCTTTTTCCGCTGCGAACTGCTCAGCGACCGGCGCGAACCCGATCCGCGCAATGTGGAGACGGGCGAAGTCGGCTTCTTCGGTGCCGACGAGCTGCCTGAACTCTCGCTCGCCCGGGTGACCGCCGCGCAAATCCAGCGCTTTTTCGAGCATTTGCGCCAACCCGATTTACCCACGGATTTTGACTGAGATGATCACGCTGACCGATGCAACTGAGGATCAAGCGTCGATCGTGCACCACATCATGCACGAAGCCTTCGCGGAATATCTGGGCGTGCTGGAGCCGCCCTCCGGCGCGCACGTCGAAACCGTCGCCGATGTCATCGAAGAGATGCAGCGGGGCGGCGCGGTGCTCGCGTGGCTCGACGGGGAAGCGATCGGCTCAGGTCGCTGGCGCGTCGAACCGGAAGGTTACCTGTATATCGGGCGCGTCTCCGTGCTGCCCGCCTTTCGCGGACGCGGCGCGGCGCGCGCTATGCTCAACTATATGGAAGCGATCGCCCGCCAGCGCGGGATCCCGCGGCTGCGGCTCGGCGTGCGCATGCTGCTCCCGCAAAACATCGACCTGTACCGCAAGCTTGGCTATGAAATCGCCGAGATCATTAAGCATCCCAAAGGCGATACCGAAGTTGTGTTTATGGAAAAGCAGTTAGCGATTAGCGATTAGTCCGTTTGGAGCGGACAAGGCAGGCCTTGTCCCTACGAGAAAAATCAGCGAATACGCTGGATCGTGTCCCTACGATTAATTTGCGACGATTTACAAGATCGAGCACTAAGGGCAGATGAGCAGGTTCTTTGGGGTGTTGAAGCGTGTTTCGTAATCAGTTAATGGAGGACAAGGCATGCCTTGTCCCTACGAAAACGGTTCTTGTAGGGGCGAGGCATGCCTCGCCCTTTGCCTCAAACATCCAAAAAGATTGATTCGTCTGTGCTGAACTGCTCAGGCAGAACTAGAAGGAAATAGGCATGAAAATCGCCATTCAAGAAGATATGCTCTCCGGCCAGAGCATCGTCGCCAAATTCGAGCAGGCGCAAACCCTCGGCGCGGACGGCATCGAGTTCTGGGGGCGCGGTCTCGCGGCGAAAGTACCGGACATCGTCGAGGCTTCCCTCAAAACGGGCGTGCCCGCCGCTGCCGTCAATCATGGGCGGCAAAGTCGCTTCCTCGCGCCGGATGCGGCCGAACGAGAAGTCGCGCTGGCTGAACTGCGCGACTCGATCTGCTGTGCGGCGGATATCGGCGCCGCGGGCGTGATCTTCGTGCCCCATTTTGACGGCCCCGCCATCCCCGATCTCTCGCCGTGGATGACCGCGTCGGAGCTGGAACTCGAACTGCTCTACACACACCTGCGCACCCTCGAAGATTTCGCCATGTCGATGGGCGTTCTACTGTTCGTGGAACCTGTCAACCGCTACGAAACGCATTTGCTCAACCGGGTGAATCAGGCGGCCGCGTTGGTGCGGCGGCTCAATCATCCGAGCGTGCAAGTGGTCGCGGATCTATTCCATATGGCGCTGGAAGAAGACAACATCGCCGCCGCGATCCGTGCGAACGCCGACAAAGTGGGGCATGTGCATCTCGCCGATTCTAACCGCCGCCTGCCGGGGCAGGGCACGACCGACTTCGCCGCCGCCGCCGCCGCGCTGACCGCCATCAACTTTAATGGGTGGGCCGCGTATGAATGTGGCGCTCCCGGCGCTAATGGCCACCGCGCCGCGTACTATGTGCAGGAACTACCCGCCAGTATCGCTTATCTACGGGAAAGAGGATGGTGAACCATGCACTACACCGCTGAAACTATGTTGATTCGTTCCGACGATGACGGTGATACCGGGGTCTTCGCGCATGTCACGCCGCAGCGGGCGGAATGGCAGTATCTGCACATGACCGCGCGCCGCCTCAACCAGGGCATGACCTACAAGGGCAGCACCAGCGACTACGAATTCGTGCATGTCATCCTGGGTGGCGCGTGCAGCATCCAGACGAGCGCGGGCAACTTTGCGCATGTCGGGCGGCGTCCGGATGTCTTTTCGGGCCTGCCCTACGCGCTGTACCTGTCGCGCAACACAAGTTTCGAGATCACCGCCCTGACCGACGGTTTCGAAGTCGCGTCGTGCTGGGTGGAAACCGACGAGGATCACCCGGCGCGGCTCATCACGCCCGCCGACTGCGCCATCGAACTGCGCGGCGGCGACAACGCCTCCCGCCAGATCACCAGCATCATCCCGCCGGGCTTTGACTGTCAGCGGCTGGTGTGCGTGGAGGTCTACACGCCGGGCGGCAACTGGTCGAGCTATCCGCCGCATAAACACGACGTGCATCGTGTCGATGCTGCGGGCAAGGTGCTGGAAGCTGATCTCGAAGAGATTTACTTCTACAAGCTGGATAAGCCAGAAGGCTATGCCTATCAGCGCGTGTACACGGACAATCGCAGCATCGATGCGGTGATGATGGCGCAGAATCACGATGCGGTGCTCGTGCCGGAAGGCTATCACCCGGTGGTCAGCGCGCACGGCTATACGACCTATTATTTGAACTTCCTCGCGGGGTCGGCGCAGTCGCTGGCCAACAGCGATGATCCGGCCTATGCGTGGGTCAAGGCACAGTGGACCGGTCTCGATCCACGCCTGCCGGTTGTGTCGCTGGACATGGAAAAAAACGTTTAGCCACAGAGAACACAGAGGAAATGAACAGGCCGAGCGGTTGCTCGGCCTGTTTTACGTCAGTGGGATGATGGTGATTTTGGGAGCAAAGCGCTTCATATCAGACACGTTGTTCGTCAACAACACACTGATATCGTTGACCAGCATCGTCGCAACGATATTGGCATCGTGTACCTGCTTGCCACCCGTTGGAAACTGTTTGAGCAACGCGATCCACTGTTTGGTGACAGCGGCGGTTTCGTCGGCGATCTGAAAGGTCGCCATGATCGTTTGGATTTCTTTCTCAACTTCGTCAATTGGCAGCGCCTGCATATAAGCTTGTTGACGTGTGAGCTGCATCACATATTCGCGGATAACCTGTCGACTGATCCACAGCTCAGCGTCTAAGAAGCCATATGAAAATTCCTGTTCGGTAGAATGGAGGTGCAAACCAAACCA
>CALKIA010000290.1 GCA_937988705.1 uncultured Chloroflexota bacterium
GGTCATCAGAATCGCAACACGCAATAAAGAGGAAAACTGCTCATGAAGAGATCACGTCAAGCCTTACTCTACGCCTTCGTGTTCATCGGGGCGGTACTTCTCACCGTAGGAGTCGCCGCGCTGCTGCTGAACATCAACGAACGGCAAAACGAAGCACGGCAGTCACCGCTGCGCATCGTCGAAATCGGCGCGGATGAACTCGATCCCGCCGTATGGGGACAAAATTTCCCCGTCCAGTATGAAATGTTTCAGCGCACCGCCGAAAACTATGGGCGGACGGCCTTCGGTGGTTCCGAGCCGTTCAGTCACCTCGAAGAGAACCCCAACCTGCTGCGTTTGTACGCGGGCTATGCCTTCTCAATCGAATACAACGAGGAACGCGGTCACGCCTACGCGCTCATTGATCAGCGCGAGTCCGAGCGGGTGATTCAGCGCCCGCAACCCGGCGCGTGCGCCAACTGTCACTCAGCCGAAACCCCCATCTTGATCGCCGAAATGGGCTGGGAAGAATTCAACCACACGCCCTATAACGATCTCAGCGCGAACCTGCACACGGGCAGTTCGTGCCACGACTGTCACGACCCGGAAACGATGGAACTGACGATCACCCGTCCGGCGTTCATCAACGCGATGGCGGAGCGCGGCATCGACGTAACACAGGCCACCCAGCAGGAAATGCGCACCTATGTGTGCGCGCAGTGCCACGTCGAGTACTACTTCGCGGGCGAAAACAAGGTGCTCACCTTCCCGTGGGATAACGGTCTCGCCATCGAGAATATCGAAGCCTACTATCAGGAAGTCGGGCATATCGACTGGACGAACGCCGAATCCGGTTCGCCGCTGCTGAAGATGCAGCACCCGGAATTTGAGATGTACAGTTCCGGGATTCATGCGCGCGCCGGGGTAGCCTGCGCGGACTGCCACATGCCGTATACCCGTGTCGGCAGTGTCAAGTACAGCGATCACTGGCTGCGCAGCCCGCTCACCAATGTCAGCGCGGCGTGCCAGACGTGCCACAACGTCGATGAGGACGAACTCGTCGCCCGCGTGGTCGATATTCAGACGACGACCTCCAACCTGCTCGACGACACCGAAACCGCCATTCTGGACGCGATTGACGCGATTGTCGCCGCGCAGACGGCGGGCGCGAACGACGAGCAGCTCGAAGCCGCGCGCACCCTGCATCGCGGTGCACAGATGCGCTGGGACTTCGTCTCGTCCGAGAACAGCACCGGCTTCCACAGCCCGCAAGAAGCGGCGCGCATCCTCGCCGAAGCGATTGACCTCGCCCGACAGGCGCAGATCAGTGCCCTGTCGATAGAAGTCCCGGCGACGGTCAGCGTCACGGGCGGGTCGTAATTTAGCGTCAGTTATGGACGCGCCTCAGTCGCGCGTCCCCCTCACCCCTCAGTCCCCTCTCCGAATGAATTCGGGGAGGGGCGCCAACAGCCTGCGCAATATCTCCCTCATGCCCCATAAACGAGGGTGAGGCGGTAAGGTTTTTACTCCCACCAGAACAGCACATTGTAATCGCTGACCTTTTCGAAGCCCGCCTTCTCCGCGACGCGCCACGACGGCTCGTTGCGCGCCCACGCATCCCAATGCGTGCGCAGACCCAACTGCGCCGCGTGCTGCGCGAACTGGCGCGCGGTCGCGGTGGCGAAACCGCGGCCCTGATGCGATTCGCGGGTGGCAATGCCCACGCCGATTTGACCGGGGCTGGCGTACTCGGCGGTGCAGCGGCATACCAGGCCGTCCGCGTCGCTGTACAACACCCACCCGAAGCCGTGTTCGAAAAAGCGTTCGCGCGTCGGCCAACACAATTCGATTTCCTCGATCAGGTCGGCCACGCCGGGATCATTCCCATCCGTCAGCAGCGCACGGGTGATCGGGCGCAGGCTGTACCCCGGCGGGAGTTCTGGCACGGGCGAAATCAGCGCGGGGTTGAGGCGGTAGCACACGCGCGGATACTTCGATAATTCCAGTGGGTGAAAGGCGGCGCGCAGCGGTGCTTCCCAGTCCGGTGACGCCAGCGTGAGCTTGAAACCGCCCAGCTTTTCCCGCTTCAACGTTGGTAAATACGTGTCGGCGATGAAACCGCGCAGCCAATGATTGAAGGACGCGTTATCAGCTGCGCCGCCTGCATAGAGGCAGTGCGTGGTGTCCCACACGAAGGCGCTGCGTGGGGCGTGCGGATCATCGACCCAGATCAGCGCCGGGCTGTTGCCGGCCTGCTGCGCGTCGAGGACGAAACTCAGATAAGGAGGAGCAAACAACGAAGTCAACTGTGGGTGAGATTGAATCGGGTGCATACATTTTCCAATTCAGAGGGCGTCTCCTTCGCTCCTTCCCCCAAACCCTGACCAACGTTAGCGAACCGAAGACCGGCAGAGCGAGTCGGCTGTCTCCCCTCCCTGAATTCGGGGAGGGGATGGGGGGCAAAAAGCGGGTACAAACACCCTCTCTAAATCCGTTTTGACCCATTATAACCCGTTCATCTGCCCTTTCCACCAGACCGTGACCGCCATACCCTGATCTTTGCCCGCGCTGTCAATGCGAATCGTGCCACCGTACGCCTCGATGATCGATTTGACGATGGCTAGCCCCAGCCCCGAACCGGGAATCTCGCGCGACCGCGCTTTATCAACGCGGTAGAAACGTTCGAACAGCAGCGGAATCTGTTCCGGTTCGACGCCGCCGCCCGTATCGCGAATCACGCTGCAAATGCCGTCATTTTCCGCGCGCGCCGTCCACACGATTGATCCGCCCTCAGGCGTGTACTTGATGGCGTTGTCGAGCAAGTTGCGAAACACCACCGTCAGGTGATTCAGGCTGGCGCGCACGGGTGGCAGCCCAGACGGGACATTGACCTCCAAGCGAATCCGTTTCGCGTCGGCCTGCGGCTGAATCCGCCGCTGCAAACTGGCGGCCAGCAGCGCGAAATCAATGGCTTCGCTGCCGAGTTCGGCGCGGCCCGCATCGAAGCGCGCCAGCACAGTCAAATCTTCGATCAGCGCGCCCATACGCTGCGCTTCGTCATCGATTTCGGTGATGTACTGCTTGAGCGTCGCCGCGTCCACGCCTTCTTCATAGCGCAGCACTTCCGAGCGCAGGCGAATGGTGGTCAGCGGCGTGCGCAGTTCGTGCGAGGTATTGGCGGCAAAAGCGCGCTGTTCTTCCAGCATGCTTTCGACCTGATGCGCCATCTCATTGAAGGCGTGCGCCACCTCACCGATCTCGTCATCCCGCTTATACTGCACCCGGCTCGAAAAATCACCCGCCGCCAGTTTATGCGCTGACTGCTTCAGATCGGTCAGCGGACGGAGGATGGAGCGGGCCAGCAGCACCGAGGCGATCAGCGCGGCGACCAGCACGACGCCGAACAGCACCCACAGCAGCGCCCAGCGCCCGACAATTACGCTCTGCAAATTGGCGAGCGGTACGCTTAACTGCACAATGATCGGCGTCTGCCCGCCCAGCCCAGCGGCCGTAAACAGCGCGGATTCGCCCGCGGCATTCTCGCGCTCAACGACGATAATATCCCCGCGCAGCGCCGTTTCCATTTCCGGCTCATCGTGGAACGAGAGACGCGGTTCGCCGCCCCCGCCTCCACGTTGATCGCCGCCGCCATCGTTGTTCAGTACGTAGAGTTGAATATCGCCATTGATCCGCCCTTCGTATTCGGCGATCAACGCGGCTTGTTCCGCGTCGGTCAGCGTGTCGTTGCGGCGCAGTTCGGAACGAATCCCCTGCGCGATCAACTGGATTTCGTTCTGCATGCGATACTCAAAGTCTGCCCGCGCCGCCGAGAAGATCTGCGCCCCCGCGATCAGCGTCAGCACGATGAAGCCCGCGCACAGCACCCCGACGCTGCCCAGCAGCAGCCGCGCGCGAATACTCGTCAGTTTCATGCGGCTTTGCCTGTCACCAAACGATAGCCCACACCGCGCACCGTTTGAATGCAGCGGGGCTCGCTCGGATCATCTTCCAGTTTTTCGCGCAGCCAACGGATGTGCACGTCGAGCGTGCGCATATCACCAAGCCAATCTGTTCCCCACACCTTATCGAAGATTTCCGCCCGTGTGACCACATCGCCCGCTTTCACCACCAGCAGCGACAGGAGTTCAAACTCCTTGAAGCGCAGGGCGACCTCTTTGCCGCTTTTGAACACCTGTCGTCGATTCAGGTCGATCAGGATGTCTGCGAATTCGATCTGCTCGTTCTGATTGGAACGTGCCGTGTCGAACTCCACGCGTCGCAGCAGCGCTTTGATGCGCGCCATCAGTTCGCGTGAGCTGAATGGCTTGCTCAGGTAATCGTCCGCGCCGAGTTCCAAACCGAGCACACGGTCAATTTCCTCGCTCAAGGCGGTCAGCATCAGGATCGGCACGACGCTTTTCTGGCGAATCCCCTTGCACACGTCCCAGCCATTCATTTCGGGCAGCATGATGTCGAGGATCACGAGATCCGGGTGGGCGGTCAGCGCCATATCCAGACCAGTCGCGCCGTTGCTGGCCGTCAGCACGGTGAAATTTTGCATTTTGAGCGCGCGGGCGATCGGTTCGGCGATCAGGCGATCATCTTCGATGAGTAGTACCGTGGGCATAAGCATGACTTTCTATCTGACCCCACCCAGCAGGTGAGCGTCCGGATGATATACCTTCTAGTATGGCACCACAATCACGCGCATTCCGGTAGATTTAAGGTGGATTTAAACTAATTTGATGCATCGATAACGCATTGCGGTCAAGATTCGTTTAGAGTCAAGGGGTTGATTTTGTTCCCAGTAGGAACAACGGGAGTAATGGAATAACCATGAAGAAGCAGATGATGCGGATGGCAAGTGCCGTCGCGTTGGCGGCGCTGGCTGTCGGCGCGGTGAGCGCGCAAGAGGTGACGACGGAGAGCATTCCCGTGTACAGTGCTACGGTCGAGTCGGCGGGCGACGTGCTGGTGCTGACCGGGCATGTGCTCGACTCGAACGGTAACCCGGTGGAAGGCGCGCGCGTGGAAATCTGGCAGACGGACAGCAGCGGCGTTTACGATCACCCGAATGTGAACGCGTCTGGCATCGACGCGAACTTCCAGCACTACGGCGCCTATGTCACCGAAGCCGACGGCTTTTACACGTTCCGCACAGTCGAACCATCGATGGAAGGCGTGGGGCGGCCGCTGCACATTCACGTCAAGGTGTTTGTGAATGAAGCCGAAGTGCTGACGACACAGTTCTACTTTGCGGGCGATGAGAGCGCGGCCAGCGATCAGTGGTTCGCGCAGGCGGGCGAAAACGCCGACCTGTTGATCCTTGAGCCGAGCGCCGTGACGGATGCCAATGGCAGCACCTTCCAGATCGCCGATAAGGACATCATCATCAGCCTCGGCGAAGCTGGCACGCTGATCCTCACGCCGGAACAGACCGAAGGCCCCTACTATCCGGTCGTGACCGTGGCGGACTTCGATAACGATCTGACCGTTGTGAGCGAGCAAACCAACCCGGCGAATGCAGCGATTACGACCGAAGCCGTCGCGGAATTCACGCTGCTCAACCTGAACACCGTCACCGGCGATCAGATTTCGGCGGCAATCCCCAACTTCCCAAGCCGCATGGTGCGCGAATTCCTTGAATACCGCCCGTACGTGAGCATTCAGCAGTTCCGGCGTGAGATCGGCAAGTATGTCGGTGACACGCAGACGGCCGAATGGGAACAGTACGTCTACGTCCCGATTGACGTCAACAATGCCGACGCCGCCACGCTGATGCAAATCCCCGGCGTGGACGAAGCGACGGCCAACGCGCTGATCGCAGCGCGTCCGTTCGCATCGAACGACGCGTTCCTCACGGCACTGGGCAGCACGTTATCGGCGGCCCAGGTGCAGTTCGCCGCGAACTACCTGAGCCAATAGCATGAGCGACACTCCACACACGGACGAAACGGGGAACGCATAACATGAGCGCAGAAATCATCGTCGAACGGCTGCAGCGGCTGTTGCTCGGGCTGGCAGTGTTCATGGTGGTGGGAACGTTGGGCGAACTCATTGTCATCGAACACTATCAGCAGACCGAACAGTATTTCCCCATCGTCATGAGTGTAGTCGCGTTAATCAGCCTGGGGGCGGCGATTGTCCGCCCTCAGCGCTGGACATTTCAGGTCATGCGCGCCGTGATGATCGTCCTCGGTCTAGTCAGTTTGCTCGGGCTGTATTATCACATCACGGGCAATTTCGCGTTTGAGTTGGAAATCCGCCCCAATGCCACCCTTAGCGAAGTCTTTATGGACGCGCTCGGCGGCGCTAACCCCCTGCTCGCGCCGGGCGTACTGGGGATCGCCGCCGTGCTGGCGCTCGCCTCGACTTACTGTCATCCAGCATTGAAATCCAAGTGACCCCATGAAACTACGCTTCAACAAGATCAAATTCAACTTCTTCCTCGATATTGTGCTGGTGATCGCCTTCGTCGTGGACATGGAATATCGTTTCACCGGGCTGCGCCTGCACGAGTTGATCGGACTGGCGTTCACGATCATCTTCGCGCTGCACATCCTGCTGCACTGGGACTGGATCTGGAGCGTGACCAAGACGCTGTTCCGCAAACTCCTGCAAGAATCGCGCCTCAACTACCTGCTCAACTGGCTGCTGTTCTTCGCTGCGCTCATGCTGGTGGTCAGCGGCTTGATCATCTCGCGCACGTTAGGGTTGAATTTGCAGGGCGTCGGGCGGAATCTGCCGTGGCAGCAGTGGCATATTCTGTCGGCGGAACTCAGTCTGGTGATCATCGCGCTGCACGTCGGCATGCACTGGAAGTGGATCGCCACGTTTGGCAAGAAGTATCTGCTCACGCTGCCGAAGTTCGGCGCACCGCGGCGGGAGGAAGTTCATGGCGCGTAGATCGAACCGCCGCACGTGGATGATCAAGCTCGCCTTCATCGCGCTCGTCGTGATGAGCGGCGTGGCCCTCGCACAAAACGGCGATCTGCGTAACCCGTTCACCGTGTTTGCTCAGCTCACGGGCAATCAAGTGGGCGGCTTTGAGCGCGCAGGCTTCGAGCGTGGCGAACGTCCCGAAGGTTTCCAGCCGCCGGATGTGGCGCAGCAAGGCACCGGGACAGACGGCGCGGCAATTGCGGCACCGGAAGGCTTTCGACGCGGTGAACGACCCGCGGGCGGTGGACGTGGCGCAGGTCGCGGCGTGGATGACGCCATCACACTGAACTGGAGCGCCTTTGCTGGCGTACTGTTTGATGTATGGTTCATCGCGGCGGCAGCGGCGGTCATCATGGTGATCGGCCCGCTCGTCGGCAAGCTGATCAAGCGCTTGCGCCCGCCACGTCGGCCAACTCCCGCCCAGCCCGCGGCGGTGTAAAACAGTCGCACCGCCCTACTCCTCTCCGCTCAGCGAGGGATGAAAGCGCGCAGGGAAGCACGAGAAGGATTTATGCCCGCTGTTCGAGTTCTTCCGGCGGCTTAGTGGTCTTGAAGCTGCGATAGAGCAGAAAATCGTAGACGAGTTTCAGACCACCCGCGAGGAAAAACGGCACGCTTAACCAGAGACCTCCGAGGTTGAACAGCGCCCCGGTCAAACTGGGAGCGAACGACGCGCCGACCGACCGCGCGAGGCTGGTCACGCCGTTCGCCGCCGACCGTTCCGTCGGGTCAACCACGGCGACGGTATACGATTGGCGCGTGGGCACATCCATCTGTGAGATGCTGAAGCGGATGAGCAGCACCAGCACCGCCAGCGGCAGCGTCGGCATGAGCGGCACGAGGATCAGCAGCAGATTGGACGGGGCATGCGTGAACACCATCGTATTGATCAGCCCGAAGCGCGCGGCGACCCGCGCCGCGGCCAGCGCCGACAGGCCCGCGAACAAATTCGCGCCTAAAAAGATCGAACCGATGACGGCGGTATCCACGCCGAAGCGGCGGTTGAACCACAGCGCCATCAAACTCTGCACGATGAACCCGCCCGCGAACGCGTCGAGCATAAACAGCAGCGACAGGCGAAACACAATCTTGCGCGAACGGTGCAGCCCGAACAAGCTGCTTAAGGTGGGCGCGGGCTTGACCTCCGCGACTTCGACGGCGGGCGACATGCGCCCAAAGATCAACAGCAGCACAGCGCCGAGCAGCGCATAGCCGATAATCACCGCGCGGTAGCTGTCCAGCGCCGTTGAACCGCCCGCTTGCAGCGCCTGAGCCAACGAACCGCCGACGAGCGAACCGAGGCCCGTCATCAGCGCCCCGACGAGGCTGTACCACGCGAACACCTGCGTCCGCTGCTTATCGGTCGTGGTTTGCGGAAGTGCGGCCTGCTCAATGGCGAGGAATGGCCCGACTTCGTTGCCACTGGGGCTGATCGTGCCAATGATCGCCGTGATCGTCAGCAGGAGGATATTGCCCGTGAGCGCGAACACCACGCCCGCGAGAATCATCAGCCCCGCGCCGACCATGAGCATCCGCCGTCGCCCAACGCGATCCGCGATGATGGTGATAGGCAGTGAAATCAGCGCATCGCCGAGCAGTGTCAAGCTCAACAGCAGGCCGATCTGCGGGTCGCTGAGGCCGACTTCGGCCAGATACAGACCGAGCACGACGGCGAGGAAACCATACGCAAATAGACGTACCATGCGCGTGGCGAACAACAGCCAACCATCACGCGAAAGGGTGGTCAAAGCCTGAATTTCAGGGAGTTGTAGCAATGCCCGTTTGCTCCTGTGCGGCGGGATCGCCCGCCCGTTTGCGCCGCTGGATCGTGTTCAGCGCGGTGATACACGCGGACAGCCACACCCCGCCCGCCGCGAAGCCCGCGACCACATCGGACAGATAATGGACGCCCAGCGTCATCCGGCTGATGCCGACCAGCAGAATCAGCAGAATGGCGGCGAACACGAGGATAATCCTACCGATGGAAGTGCGCAAGGCATGCCACCCAAAGTAAGCGAACAGGCCGAAGCCGATCAGCGACATCATGGCGTGACCGCTGGGAAAGCTGAAATTGTGCTCGATCACAAACGGGTCGGCGAACACCGGACGCGCGCGCGCGAACACCAGTTTGAGCACATTATTGAGCAGCGTCCCGCCAAGCAGCGCGGCGATCCAGATCGCGAGGTGCAGCCGCTGGCGGCGCAGCAAGAAGTAGAGCGCGGTCAGGGCCCCCAAGACCCACAAACCCTCCATGCCCATCCAACTGATCACGCGATACACCTGTATCGAGGCGGGAGTCGCCTGTCCATGCAGTTCGTTGGCGACTTCAGTATCAATCTGGACCAGCGTGTCCTGTTCCAGCACCTCATCGGCGATGGCGGCAAATGCGCC
>CALKIA010000291.1 GCA_937988705.1 uncultured Chloroflexota bacterium
TCGTCAATCATGTGCGCGTAAATCTCGCTGTTCGTGGTGATTTTGATGCTCGGCGCAGGCTTAAATCCGAAGACTGAGCCGCGTCCCGTCGTGAACAACACCAGCGTCGAGCCGCTCGCTACCTGTCCGGTCACGCAGACCGGGTCGTAGCCGGGGGTATCGACATAGGCAAAACCGCGTGTTGTCACGGGTTCAGCGTAATCGTACACGCCCATCAAGGGTGATGTTCCACTCTTGGCGACTGCGCCGAGCGATTTTTCGAGGATCGTGGTCAGTCCACCGACCTTGTTGCCCGCGCTCGGATTGTTGTTGATCTCGGTGTTATGCATGCGCGCATGATCCTCCCACCAGCGCACTTTGGCGACCAATTGTTCCCCCACTGTACGGTTGATGGCCCGCCGGGTCAGCAGATGTTCCGCACCGTAGATCTCTGGCGTTTCGGAGAGCACGACCGTCCCACCCTGCCGCACGACCTCGTCGGCCAGCAGCCCCACCACCGGATTGGCCGTCACACCCGACCAACTATCGCTGCCGCCGCACTTCAATGCGACCACCAGCTCAGAGATCGGCTGAGGCGTGCGCGGCGTCGCATTGACGATGGGCAGCAAGCGTTCGATCATCTCAATCCCAGCGTGAACCGTCTTACGAATGCCACCCTGCTCCTGAATCGTCAAGTGCGGCGCGAAATTCAGCGTGCCATCGAGTTGATAGTTCGCCAGCACATCCTGAATCTGGTTGGTTTCGCAGCCCAGTCCGACCATCAAGTACGCGCCGACGTTGGCGTGCCGCGCCATGCCCGCCATCGTGCGCTGAAGCAGCGTCAGGTCTTCGCCGCCGACGCGCAGCCCGCAGCCTGAACCATGCGTGAGCGGCACGATGCCATCGACGTTGGGATAGGCGGCGAGGCGTTCCGGCGTGAAGTACGCGGCGATCTCACGAATAGTGTGCGCGGAACAGTTGACGCTGGCGATCACGGCGATGGTGTTGCGCGTCCCCACGCGCCCATCGGCGCGTTTGTACCCCATAAAGGTGCGCCGTTCGGTTTCGGGAACCACCTCAACCGGACGGACATCGCTGCTGAAAGCATAATCGCGTCCAAAATCGCTGACCGCCAGATTATGGAGGTGGACATGATCGCCGCTCTGGATCGGCTGGGTGGCAAAGCCGATGATCTGCCCATAGCGGCGGATCGGTTCACCGGGCGCGGCCGCTTTGAGCGCAAACTTATGACCACTGGCGATGAATTGACGAATGGTGATCGGCGTGCCAGCGCCGGTGATGATCGTGTCCGGGGCAATCGGCTGGCGGGCAATGGCGACGCCATCTTCGGCATGCAGCTGCAGCGCGACCTCGTGAAACGGAATCGTTTTACGTGGTTCGAAAAACTGGATCGTCGTCATGCTCGCTTCCTCGCGTCCCCTAATTGAACGCCGCACTATACCGCGCACGCGCCGACTTGTCGACCTTGAGCGGCGGAGAGGCACGGGAGCGGCTATACTCGCCCACGTGCTGACTAGTTGCCTGCGGATGAACCTATGAGCGACCCTTTACGCTATTTTGCACCTGAACACCGATCTCTGGCCTTCGAGCTGTACGCGCCCATCAGCAACCTCCCGCTGATTTGCCCGCATGGTCACGTCGATCCCCGCCTGTTCGCCGACCCGGATTATCAGTTCGGCTCGCCCGTTGATCTGCTGATCATCCCCGACCACTACATCTTTCGGATGCTGTATTCGCAGGGGATTAAGCTGGAAGCGCTCGGCATTCCGCGCGTTGATGGCGGCGCGGTCGAAGCCGATCACCGCAGAATCTGGCAGACCGTCTGCGATCACTGGCATCTGTTTCGCGGGACGCCGACGGGCGTGTGGCTGCGCGATGAACTGCGCGGCGTGTTCGCTATCGACATCAAGATCAACGGGGAGAACGCGCAACCGATCTACGAGGCGCTGAGCGCCAAACTCGCGCAACCAGAGTTCCGCCCGCAGGCCTTGTTCGAACGCTTCAACATCGAAGTCCTGGCAACCACCGACGCCGCCACCGATGCCCTCACGTATCATCAGACGATTCGTGACTCGGGCTGGAGAGGCCGCGTCATCCCCACCTTCCGCCCCGACGCAGTTGTGAATATCGGTACGCCCGGTTGGCGCGCCAACATCGACGCGCTGACGGAAATGTCCGGCGTCACCGTGAAGGATTTCAAGACGTACATTATGGCGCTGGAAAAGCGACGCTGGTTCTTTAAAGCGCTCGGCGCAACGGCTACCGATCACGCGGCGGTGAGCGCCTACACCGAAAGCCTGAGCGATGGTGCCGCCCAGGCGCTGTTTGACCGGGCGCTGCAGGGCAAAGCGGATGAGCGCGACGCCCTGCGCTTCACCGGGCACATGCTGATCGAAATGGCGCGCATGAGTCTCGAAGACGGTTTGGTCATGCAGATGCACGTCGGCAGCCGCCGTGACCATAATCCCGCCATCTACCGCGACTTTGGCGTGAACATGGGCGCGGATATTCCCGTACAAACCGAGTGGACGTACGCTCTCAAACCGCTCCTTGACCGCTTCGGCACCGATCCGCGCCTGACCCTGATCCTGTTCACATTGGATGAAACCACCTACAGCCGCGAACTCGCGCCGCTGGCCGGACACTACCCGATTTTGCGCCTCGGTCCTCCGTGGTGGTTCTTCGACAGCTTCAACGGCATGCGCCGCTATTTTGACAACGTCATCGAGACGGCGGGCATCTACAACACGGCGGGCTTCAACGACGACACACGCGCCTATCCGTCCATTCCAGCGCGGCACGACCTATGGCGGCGACAGGCAGCCGATTGGCTGGCGGGCATGGTCGCACGACAGTTTATCGACATGGACGACGCCCGCGACCTGATGACCGCGCTGGCTTACGGCCTGGCAAAACAGACGTATCGACTGTAGGAATGGACGCTGATCTATAGCAGGGCGCGGTAATCCCGCCGGTCGTAGGTACAGCGCAGGCGCTGTCCGGTGAATGGATGAGTCGCGCAGCGGACAAGGCAGGCCGGTAAGCGTGCAGAAGAACGTGAAGTGGGTTTTTCAGAGCAGTTTTGGTGATTTGAGGACGAGGCATGCCTCGTCCCTACGAGAAAAACAGTGTTTCGTAGGGACGCGATTGATCGCGTCCGCCGCTCCAAAACGAACTTCACGCTATTCTACGTAGCTACCGGCAAGCCTTGTCCCTACATATGTCCTCCAAATAGATTCGAGCTTGACGATTTGCATGTACGAAACAAAAAACGCTCTCATGTCTGAGAGCGTTTTTTGATGTACGCGACAACTCGACCGGCTATCCTTTAACACTGCCGAGCGTCAAGCCGGAGATCAGGTACTTCGACTGCCACATGAACAGCAGCAGCACGGGCAGCGTCACCAGCACCGAACCAGCGGCATACTTGCCCCAGTCGGTATTGAACGTGCCGATCAGTTCATTCAAGCCGAGCGGCCACGTCATAACCGAGTTGGCCTGCAAAATCACCTTGGCGACGATGAATTCCGACCACGAGGCGAGGAAGTTGAATAGGAACACAATCGACAGCGCGGGCGTGGACAGCGGCAGAATGATGCGGAAGAAGGCTTGCAGACGTTCGCAGCCATCGACCATCGCCGCTTCTTCCAGATCCGGCGGGATGGTGTCGTAGTA
>CALKIA010000292.1 GCA_937988705.1 uncultured Chloroflexota bacterium
TACGGCTACATGCGCGAATACCCGGTCGAAAAGCTGATGCGCGACGTCAAAGTCTTCCAGATTTACGAAGGCACGAGCGAAATTCAGCGCAACGTCATCGTGCGCGAGCTGTTCCGTTAACAAAAACTGACCGTGCCACCCGGCAAAGGTGTGCATCGGCCAGAGAATTCGTGAAATTCGGCACAAGATAAACGGAGAAATCGAGAGATTACTCCGTTTTCGTTATAATAGGCGCATTCTGTTGCAGGCTAAAAAAGGTTGATGATGAATACGGATGTACTCATAGTAGGCGCTGGCTTAACCGGACTGATGGCAGCCCGCGAAGTGAGCAAGACGGGCAAGCGAGTTCTTATTGTTGATAAAGGGAAAAGTGTTGGCGGACGCATGGCCACCCGGCGCATTGGCGACGGCGCGGCGGATCATGGTGCGCAGTTCTTTACGGTCCGCGCGCCGCAGTTCCGCGCCCTGCTCAATGACTGGTTGAGCGCGGGCATCGCGTTCGAATGGTCACGCGGCTGGAGCGACGGCAGTCTGGTGTCCACCCGTGACGGTCATCCGCGCTACGCGGTCAACGGCGGCATGAATGCGCTGATGAAACATCTGGCTATCGGCCTCGATGTGCGCGTGAATGTCCGCGCCACCAGCATCCATGCGATCGAGGGCGGTTGGGAAATCCGCGACGAGACTGGCGTGAAAGTCAGCGCGAAAGCCGTGCTGCTCACCGCACCCGTTCCGCAATCACTCGCCATCGTCGACAGTGGCCCGGTCACCCTAACCCCCCAGGACCGCGAAGCGCTCGACCAGATCGACTATTTGCCCTGTATCACGGCCATGGTGCGCATCGAAGGCCGCGTCAACCTACCCGCTCCCGGCGCGATTCAGCGGCTGCATGCGCCGATTCAGTGGATCGCGGACAATCGCCAGAAGGGGATCAGCTCGACCACCCTGCTGACCGTTCAGGCCAATGCAGGCTACAGCCATCAGTTGTGGGGGCGTTCCGACGAGGAGATCATGCGGTCGCTGCGCGTTGACCTGATGCCCTTCCTCGACGAAAAATCGCAGATCGCCGAATGGGAGATCAAACGCTGGCGTTACGCCCAGCCGAACATCACGTATCCGGAACGCTATCTGCTGGCCGGAGAACAACCCGCGCCGCTGATGTTCGCGGGTGATGCGTTCGCCGGGCCGCGCGTCGAAGGCGCCATTCTATCCGGCTTGGCGGCGGGCGAAAAGCTGAAGGATTTGGTCTAAGCCAGTGTCTGAAAGACTCCAAAACAGGACGAGATATATCTCGTCCCTACGAAAGCGGCGGTTTGTAGGGACGAGGCATGCCTCGTCCTTTGGCTAACATTCGGTTTGTGGCTTAGCGCGAAGTTCACAGGCAAAATAAAACAGTTCACAGTAGCATCAGCGTTTGACTGGCTACTGTGAACTGTTTACTGTCAACTATAGTTATTGGCCGGGGGTGACTTCCGGCGTCGCTTCGCTGCCACCGATGCGGTTGATCGGTAGGACAAACGGCGTCGTCGGCGTCGCGGTGGCGCCACCGATGCGGTTGATCGGCAGGACAAACGGCGTCGTCGGCGTCGGCGTACCCTGAGGTACAACCGGCGTTACTTCAGTCGCGGCCGCCGCCGCACCACCACCTGAACCAATCCGTTCAGGATGAAGCGCATTCACACGCAGAAACGCGACCACATCATGCAGGTTCTGATCAGTCAGCGCCGGGTTGCCACCCGAGGGCGGCATCAGCACGCCTGTGGTATTGAGCGGATCAAACGGCTGGCGTCCCACGCGGATGAATTCAACAAGTTCGTCATCGGTCAAGCTATCGATGAATTCGCTGTCGAGCATATCTTTACCCAGACCCTGAATACCACGCGCGTTCATGCCGTGGCAGGCCGAGCAGGTGCCTAGAATAACATTTTCGCCCGCGCGCACATTGGCCGGATCATACGACCCGGTGGAAACCGTTTGCGCCCCGGCTTCGGGTACAGCCGCGACCGCAGTCGGCGTAATCGGGGTTGCTGTCGGGCGCGTGGTCACGGTTGGGCGTACCTGAGGCGCGATACGCGGCTGCCCTGCCAGAAATAACGACAAGGCGAAACCAAACACGACGAGCAAAATCAAAGCCGGAACGAACGGAAACTGTTCCGCCGAACGATTAGGGGTGTTGTTACCCATTGAGAATTCCTCGGAATTTCAATCATCGAGTACTGGAGAAATGGAAGCACCTTATTATGCACATGTGAGGGCGCGGCCGCAAGTGATTTTTGTCACATATAAAATGTGCCTTTTGCGCTTATATTAATTGCGACACCTCGCGTACCATGTTAGAATAAGCCAAATTGCTTAGGCTAAACAGCGTATAGTCGGGATGATCCCCAGTGGCAATCCCACATGGAAGGAAAAATTTGATGCAGCGCAGAGACTTTCTGAAGATGATGGGCGTGGGCGCTGGTGCCGTGGGCGCAGGTGCTCTCGGAATCAAGACGACCCCCAAGCAGCCCGCCCGCCAGACTTCGCCAGAAGATGCGGCCTTGATGGATCAGCACCATCGCGAAGCGGTGGAGTTGTTCCTGGCCAACATCGGCGCCGACCCGAACTTCTGGGGTCTGCCGCTGGAATTCACGATGGACGGCGATGTCAAGGTCTTCACCGTCAACGTTCAAGAAGTTGAATGGTTCACGACCCCGACGATGAGCTTCCCAGCGATGGCCTACAATGGCGTCGTCCCCGGGCCGTACATCCGTGCTACTGAAGGCGAAACCATCCGCCTGATCGTCAACAATGAAATGTCGGAAAGCACCAACATTCACTTCCATGGGCTGCGCGTCCCCAACAATCAGGACGGCGTCCCTTACGTGACCGAAGAACCGATTCTCGCCGGCGCGTCCCGCACCTACGAATTCCCGCTCCGCAACTACGGCACGCACATGTACCACTCGCACCACAATGCGGCGGAACAGGTGACCCGTGGCTTGATGGCGGCTTTCATCGTTGACCCGGCGGACGCCAGTGCTGAACCCGAAGTTTCGGCGGAATATATTTGGGTGTTGAACGACAGCGCGATGGGCTTCACCATCAACGGCAAGTCGTTCCCCTACACGCAGCCGATCGTCGCCAAGATGGGTGATAAGATCCGCGTCCGCTACATGAACGAAGGCTTGATGATCCACCCGATGCACCTGCACGGTATCCCCCAGCAGGTCATCGCCAAAGACGGTTTCAACCTGCCGATGCCGTACATGTGTGACACGCTCAACGTCGCCCCCGGCGAACGCTATGACGTCGTCATCGACTGCAACGAACCCGGCCTGTGGGCGTATCACTGCCACGTGTTGACGCACGCGGAAAGCCGCAACGGCATGTTCGGCATGGTGACCGTGCTGGTCGTCAACGCCGAGTAAAACGCAGCAGCAGACAGAAAGTGACAGGGCGACCAAAATGGTCGCCCTGTTTTATTTTACATAACCGTTGGTGCTAGTTCGTGGTTCTAAACGGATGGTATGGGGTCTGTAGGGGCAAGGCA